>JBFHSI010000049.1:0-17138 GCA_041591245.1 Marinobacter sp. | reverse complement strand
TCCGCCAGTGCTGGCGGCGGAAAGCCGCCCAGTTCCTGCCAGCGGTTCACGATGCCGCAGAACAGGTCTGCGGTTTTCTCGGCATCGTAGGCTGCGGAATGGGCTTCCTTGTTGTTGAAGGGAATGGCTGCCAGCTTGCAGGCCTGGGCCAGAACCGTATGGCCATAGGCCAGGCCGGCCAGGGTAGCGGTATCGAATGTGGAAAACGGATGAAATGGATTGCGCTTGATATCCGCTCTTAGTGCCGCTGCAAACACAAAGTTGTGGTCGAAGGTGGCGTTGTGTCCCACCAGTATGGCGCGCTTGCAGTCATGGAATTTAACGGATTTGCGAATAGGGCTGAAAATCTCGCTCAGGCCTTCCCGCTCCGGCACCGCTTCCCGTTCAGGGTTCCAGGGGTCAATGCCGGTAAAGTCCAGGGCGGACTGTTCCAGATTGGCGCCTTCAAAGGGGTCAATCTGCTGAACATGGGTTTCCGTCCGGCGCAGGTAGCCGTCTTCATCCATGGTCAGCAGCACGGCCGCTATTTCCAGCAGGGCATCCCGTTCCGGGTTGAAGCCGGCGGTCTCCACGTCAACAACGACGGGCAGAAAACCGCGAAAGCGGCGGGACATGGGATGGGTATCTTTGTTTTCGTCAGTCACTCAAGCTCCGGTCATGGCCGTAGGTGAAATGTCAGAGGGTGTTACGCCAGGCGCCAGTTTACGGTTTCCCCTGCCTTCAGAGGGACAATAGTGCCTTCTGCAAGGGGGAGCTGTTCTGGCATGGCCCAGGGTTCACGGATAAGGGTAATTGTATCCGTATTCCGTGGCAGACCATAGAAATCGGCACCATTGAAGCTGGCAAAGGCTTCCAGTTTGTCGAGAATGCCCAGTTCCTCAAAGACATCGGCATAAAGGCCGATGGCGCCGTAGGCCGAATAGCAGCCAGCGCAGCCACAGGCAGTTTCCTTGCGGTTTCTGGCATGGGGGGCGGAATCCGTTCCCAGGAAGAACCGGGAATTGCCGCTGGCCACCGCATCCCTCAGCGCCTGCTGATGCCGGTTACGCTTGAGAATGGGCAGGCAGTACAGGTGCGGACGGATACCGCCGGACAGCATATGGTTTCGGTTATACATCAGGTGCTGGGGCGTCAGTGTGGCCGCCAGGTTATTGCCGGAATGCTGCAGTATGAACTCTGCTGAATCCGCAGTGGTAATGTGTTCCAGTACCACTTTCAGGTTCGGGAAGGCCTCCAGGGTGGGGGAGAGAACCCGTTCAAGAAACACCTTTTCCCGGTCAAAAATATCGATAGCCGGGTCTGTCACTTCACCGTGAACCAGCAGCAGCATGCCGCATTCGGCCATGGCCTCCAGTACCGGATAGATATTGCGAATATCCTTTACCCCGGAATCCGAATTGGTGGTAGCCCCGGCGGGATAGAGCTTGGCGGCGACAACGCCGGCGGCCCGGGCTTCCAGGATGATTTCCGGTGTGGTGGCTTCAGTGAGGTACAGGGTCATCAGAGGCTGGAAGCCGGTACCTGCCGCGGCGGCAAGAATCCGGTCCCGGTAGGCCAGGGCCTGAGCTGCCGTGGTCACCGGTGGAGCCAGGTTGGGCATGATGATGGCCCGGCCAAAACAGGCCGCTGTGGCCGGGACTACACTGCCGAGGATGTCTTCATCCCGGACATGCAGGTGCCAGTCGTCCGGGCGGGTAAGGGTAATCTGGTCGGTCATGGATGAGGTTCCGCAGTACCATCGACGGGCCGTGGCCCTGAAAATTTCCCGGATTATATCAGAAGGCCGGTGTGTTTGTTTTTGTATCCCGCCCTAAAGGGTAAGGCCGTGATGCCGTTAACTGATGAAACCCATTCGAATGATGATGCATTGGTAAACGTTATGGCATCCGGTTCCTGTAACACGATTCTGAGGCTGTTGGGCACCTTGCTGGTGACTGCGCTGGTTCCGCACGCAGGGCAGGCCGCAAGCTATGGCGCCGGCATAGAGAACAGTCAGTGGTATCTGACGGAGTCGGTTTTCGAATGTTCACTGGTGCATGAAATTCCCGGTTATGGCAGGGCAGTTTTCCGGCACCGTGCCGGCGAGGATCTCAGTTTCTATCTTGAGTCCACAACTCCGGTGATGCGGCCGGGAACTGGCAGTCTTGTGGTGGAAGCCCCGGCATGGCGCCCCGGAGTCGTACCGACACCGATAGGTGCTGTGCCTGTGTCCGGGGGCAAGCGTCCGGTGGTTCTGGATCAGCGCAAGGCACAGATTCTGTTGCAGGGATTGCTGGAGGGGATGCGTCCGACAGTGACCCGGGCATCCTGGTTTGATGGCCGCCCGGTGCGGGTGCAGGTGTCCAATATCAATTTTGCCAGCCAGTTTGAAGGTTACCGGAACTGTTCCGCCGGGCTGCTGCCGGTGAATTACGATCAGATTCAGCGCAGCCGCATTCTCTTTGCCAGTGGCAGTAAACGTCTGTCCGCTTCCGACCGTCAGCTGCTGGACAATATTGCCACTTATATCCTGGCTGACCCAACGGTTGAACGTGTGTTTGTGGATGGTCACAGTGACCGGATCGGCAGCCGCATCGACAACCGGGCCCTGTCCGAACAGCGTGCAGAGGTGGTGGCCAGCTATCTGAAAGCCCGTGGGGTGCCGGAGGATCTGGTCACAGTGCGTGCCCATGGTGACCAGTACCCGGTGTCACGCCGTCCAGCGGATAACCGGCGGACCAATATCCGCCTGCAGCGGGAAGGGGACCGCCCGGAACTGCAGCAGGCCACCGGCTATGGTGGCGGGGCTGCTGGCTGATTGCCCGGCTCAGTAAGCCGCGTTGAGAACTTCCAGATGGGCGGTCACGCTCTCCGCCAGGGCTTTCAGGCTGTAGCCCCCCTCCAGGGTGGAGATGATCCGGTCATTGGCGCAGTCTTTTGCCACGCTGGCAATCATTTCTGTGAGCCAGCGGAAATCCTCTGTTTCCAGATTCAGTTCCGCCATGGGGTCCAGTTTGTGGGCATCAAAGCCGGCTGAAATCAGAATGACCTGGGGCTTGAAGTCCTGCAGCTTTTTCAGCCAGGCCGCTTCCACCTGTTTCCGGTAATCCGCTGCCGAGCACCCGGCTTCAATTGGCGCGTTGATGATATTGGGGGCTTGCCGGTGCACATGGGAATGGGGGTAGAAAGGATGCTGGAAGCTGGAGCACATCAGAATACGCTCATCCCCGCTGACGATATCCACAGTGCCGTTGCCCTGGTGCACATCGAAATCAATGATGGCCACCCGGTCCAGGTGATGGAAGTTCAGTGCGCGCAGGGCCGCCAGGGCCACATTGTTGTAGAAGCAGAACCCCATGGATTTGCTGCGCTCGGCGTGATGGCCGGGAGGGCGGGCGCAGACAAAGGCATTGGTGACCTGGCTGCTCATGACCATATCCACCGCCTGGATATTGGCTCCGGCCGCCAGTCGGGCAGCCCGCAGGGTTTCGGGCATCAGTGCTGTGTCCGGATCGGTGAAAACCCGGCCCTTGGTGGGCTCCATCAGTTCCAGTTGCTGCAGGTATTTCTCCGGATGAACCGATAGCAGCTGGTCCCTGGTGATCTCTTCCGGCCGGACCCAGTCCAGTTCCTGCTCCAGCTGGGTATCCGCAAGGTAGCTGAGGATCGCGGACATGCGTTCCGGACACTCCGGGTGTTCCGGTCCCATGTTGTGCTTCATGCAGTCATCGTGAGAAAAAAATGCGGTGGTCATACGTTCCTGAATGCCCCGAAATGTGCTTGTATTTTCATCAATATTATCAGGGATAGTACGGGGCTGCCGTGTTTCTTTGGTCTTAGAGGCTGATACCCGGCGTCACATCAATTATGCTTTGCCTGAGATGAGGTATATGTCCACGGGCGGTAAACCGTTTAAGTCACCTAACATCCCGCGCGGCCCCGGGCCGGACTCCAAGGAGAATCAGCTTGAGCACACGGTATCTGGAAAGTCTGTTTAACCCAGCCTCTATTGTGGTTATTGGTGCTTCTGAACGCGCCGCCAATCTTGGTGGCATGGTGTTGCGGAACCTGCTGGGTGGCAGTTATCCGGGACAGCTGCTGGTGGTGAACCAGAATGACTACGACAATGTGCATGGGGTGCGCTGCGTCAAAACGGTCGCCAAAATGGATTTCACTCCGGACCTGGCCATTATCTGTACGCCCCCGGACACGGTTCCGAAAATGATCCGGAAGCTGGGTGAGCTGGGGGTGCGGACCGCCATTGTGATGACCGGGGGTATGTCCCGGGCCCACAGCAAGACCGGCCAGCCATTGATGTATTCGGTTCGGGATGCGGCCAGGGAAACCGGTATCCGTGTTCTGGGGCCCAACACCATCGGCCTGATGGTGCCGGCGCGTAATCTCAATGCCACCTACGCCCATATGGGGGCCATCCCGGGCAAGGTGGCCTTTGTCGGCCAGTCCGGAACCATTGCCAGTTCGGTGATTGACTGGGCCTTTGCCCGGGGGGTGGGATTTTCCTATTTCCTAACCTTGGGCGACGGCATGGACATCGACCATGACGACCTGATCGACTATCTGGCCCAGGATCCCCAGACCCGGGCCATTCTTCTGCATATCGAGAATATACCCACGCCCAGGCGGTTTATGTCTGCAGTGCGGGTTGCATCCCGCACCAAACCGGTGATCGCGGTTAAATCCGGCCGGGTGCCCGAGTCCGAATGGTTTGCCCATGAACTCCCCGACGGCCTGACGCGCAGTGATCCCATCTACGATGCCATGCTCCAGAGGGCTGGTGTCCTGCGGGTGGACGGTCTGGGGCAGATGTTTGATGCCCTGGAGACCCTGACCCGTATGCGTCCGCTGCGCAGGGAATCTCTGGCCATCATGGCCAACGGAGTGGGGCCGGGTGTGCTGGCGGTTGACCGCCTGGCTTTTCTGGGGGGCGAGCTGGCAAAACTGTCGGAGCCGACCGTCGATGCCCTGGCCAAGCTGTTGCCACCCTACTGGACCCGCCGCAACCCCATTGACCTGAACTACGACGCCTCCCCGGAGCTCTACGGCAAAGCCATCAAACTGCTGGCGAAGGATCCGGAGGTGGCCAATGTGCTGGTAATGTACGCGCCGACCCTGACCGAAGACAGTCTGCAGATTGCCGATGCGGTGATCGAGGCCTCCCGGGGAACGCGCCTGAATGTGTTCACCTGCTGGCTGGGGCAAAGCACGGTCATGGAGTCCCGGGAGGCTTTTTACCGGGCCGGTGTGCCGTCATTCTTCAATCCGGAAAAGGCGATTACCGCCTTCATGCAGCATATTCGTCACCAGCGGGTACAACGGCTGCTTACGGAAACTCCCGAATCCTTTACCGACCATTTTGCCGATCACTCCCACACCCGCCGGGTGGTGACCCGTGCCCTGAGAAACGGGCGCTTGCACCTGTCCAACCGGGAGGCCCGGGAGCTGATTCAGGACTATGGCATCAGCACCATCGACACCCTGTACTGTGATGATGTGGAGGAAGTGCTGGAAGCCTTCTCAGTGGAGCGGCGGCCGGTGGATATCACCATTATCCATGAGCAGGCCTGTCATCCGTTTATGGACCTGAGTCCGACCCAGCGTCGCTACAAGGGCACCATGCAGAAGCTCAACAGTGAAGAAGCCATCATGGATGCCTGCCGCTTTCTCATGGAGGAGTATCAGGAGCACTTCCCGGAAAGTGGGTTTATAGGCTTTGCCGTGCAGCGTTCCTATCAGCATGTGGGGGGGATCGAATTCAGTGTGGGCATTACCCGGGACCCGGTGTTCGGCCCCCTGGTGGTGTGCGGGGCCTCGGGTGCCCAGATCAATGTAATGACGGACCGGCAGATTGCCCTGCCGCCACTGAATATGGTGCTGGCCCGGGAGCTGCTGTGCCGGACCTATATGTACAAGCTGCTGAAAGAGCACAGCCTGAAGCCGGATGAGGACATCCGGGCGGTGTCCGAAACCCTGGTAACCCTGTCCCAGACAGTGATTGATATTCCCGAGATCAAGGGTCTGGAAATCTCGCCGCTGCTGTTCAACGAGCAGGGCGCCGTGGCGGTGAATATTGCGGTGGACCTGTCTGAGAAACCGGGCAAACCCATTATTCAGCCCTATCCGAGGGAACTGGAAGAATGGATGGTGCTGCCGAAATCCGGACGCAAGGTGATTATCCGGCCGGTTCTGGCGGAGGATGAACCGGCCCACCGGGTGTTCCATGAACTGCAGTCACCGGAATCCATCCGCTACCGGTTCTTCCAGTACCGGAAGCATTTCTCCCGGGAGGATGTGGCCCAGATGGTGCAGATTGATTACGACCGGGAAATGGTGTTTATCGCCAATGCCGAAAGGGAAGATGGCAAGGGGGAGGAAACCCTGGGCACAGTGAGAACCTGGACCGATGCCGATAACCTGCAGTGTGAGTTTGCGGTGATGGTCCACGACAAGATGAAAGGCGAAGGCCTGGGTGTGGCCCTGATGCGGAAAATGATCGACTACTGCCGGTCCCGGGGCACGGTGGAAATGGTGGGGAATGTGCTGCCAGACAACCGGCCCATGCTGCAGCTGGCGGAGCATCTGGGATTCGAAATCAAATACAATCCGGAAGAGGAGGTCATGGACCTGCGTCTGGTGCTGAACGAGCCGGAGAAGGACTGGCAGAGGGAGAGACTCAGCAAGCGCGTACACTGAGGACGCGCCTGCCGGGGATCAGTCCTCGATAATGGCGGACCGGTCCTCACCACCGAGAGCTTCAAGCAGTCCGGGAACCATCCGGGAAAGCTCCAGTGTCATCAGGGTGAAGGCTGCATCGAATTTGGCCAGGGCATCGTCCGAGTCCATATCATCCAGCTGATCCTGCAGGGTCTCGCCGAATTTCAGGCGGCGGATGCCCAGCTCTTCATCCAGTACGAACGACAGGTTGTCGTCCCAGGTCAGCGACAGGCGGGTTACCTGCATGCCGGCTTCCAGGTGGTTGCGGATTTCATCGGCTTTCAGGTCCAGGCCCTTGCAGCGCACCACGCCACCGTCTTCAGACGGATCTTTCAGTTCACATTCATCACCCAGCACAACCTTGGCCGGCAGGTCGATGCTTTCATTGAGCCAGCCGGTAAAGGTGAAGGCCGGGGCCTGTTGCAGGGCCAGCGGCCGTACCGGCAGGGAACCGATGCTCTTGCGCAGAGCCGAGGCCAGGTCTTCCGCCTGTTTGGCAGAACCCGCATCCACGACCAGAATGCCGTCCTGGGGGGCCAGGTAGGCAAAGCAGCGCCGGTTTTTGGAAAAGGCCCGGGGCAGCATTTCCAGCATGACCTGTTCCTTGAGCTCATCCTTTTCCTTGCGACGAACCTTTCGACCCTGTTCCTGTTCAATGGCCTCGGCTTTTTCCTCGACAGCCTCCTTGACCACCGTACCTGGCAGAATCTTCTCTTCCTTGCGCAGGGCAATCAGGTGGTAGCCATTGCTGCTGTGAACCATCAGCTCACCATCCCGGCCCAGAGGCGGAACCCAGCCCTGGCGTGCGGTCTCCTGGGGTCCGCAGGGCTTGAATGCTTCAGCCTGCAGTTTTTCCTCCAGAGCTTCGGCGGAGATATCAAAGGGCTTGGTAAAACGGAAAACACGGGCATTGCGAAACCACATCAGCTTGGTCCTTGCTTTTTCTTCAGGTCAGGTGACGTTAAACGGGGAGCGGATCATACGGGGATAAGCCGGTAACCGCAAAGCGGGGACCGGAGTATCAGATATTCATCACTTCAACCAGTACGGTCTTGATCAGGAACCCCACCACGCCTGCGCCCAGCACAATAAACATGGCAATGGTTCCGAATTTGCCGGCGTTGGATTTCTTGGCAAGATCCCAGACGATAAATCCCATCCAGATGATCAGTCCGGTAAGGCATACCAGCATGGCAATCTGGGAAAACATGGCTTCATTCATTTGTTCTGGTTCCGGTTGTTCTGGGTTGACGGCTCATCCCTCAGAAACACCCAGTTGTCCGCATCGGACTGGGCTTCGCTGAAGTAGTAACCGTCCAGGTTAAAGTCTTTCAGGTCTTCGGCGCGGGTAATACGCTTCTCGATGGCGTACCGGCACATCAGCCCCCGGGCTTTCTTGGCGTAGAAGCTGATGATCTTGTACTGGCCGTTCTTGAAGTCCTTGAACTGGGGCGTAATCAGGCGGCCCTCAAGGTTCCTGGTCTTGACGCTGCGAAAATACTCATTGGAGGCAAGGTTGACCAGAACTCCGTCATCGTTCGCCAGGAGGCGGTTGATTTCATCGGTGATCCGGCTGCCCCAGAAGGCATAGAGGTCCTTGCCTCGCCGGTTCTCGAATTTCGTTCCCATTTCCAGGCGGTAGGGTTGCATAAGATCCAGCGGCTTGAGTATGCCGTAAAGGCCGGAAAGCATACGCAGGTGCTCCTGGGCAAAGGCAAAATCGGCTTCGCTGAAATTGCCGGCATCGAGACCTGTGTAGACATCACCCTTGAAGGCCAGAATCGCCTGGCGGGCATTGTCCGGGGTAAAGGGGATGTGCCAGGTACGGAAGCGTTCCGCATTCAGCTGTCCCAGCTTGTCGCTGATATGCATCAGGTTGCTGATCTGGTGGGGTTCCAGTTCCTTGAGTTGATCAATCAGCTCGCAGGCATCGTCCAGAAACTCCGGTTGGGTAAAGGTCTCTGTGGCAAGGGGACTCTCGTAGTCGAGGGTCTTTGCCGGAGAAATAACCATTAACATGTCAGCAGATCCTCATTGCAGAAAGGACAGTAACTGGTCCCGGGTAAATGGCCAGTCCAGTTCCGCGCCGGTATCGTTACGGCGCAGCACGGGAATGCGCAGGCCGTATTCCCGGGTCAGGGCTTCCGACTGGGCAATATCCACCACATCCACGGGCACAGGTTCATGCATGGGGGTATTTACCAGCAGGGCCTCAGCCAGCTCGCAGAGGTGGCAGTGGGTTGTTGTGTAGAAGACGAGTTCCATTATCTGGGCTGCGCATCCAGTTGCTGGCCATTAACGCCCTGGCTGTCTTTACCCATCAGGTACAGGTACACAGGCATGAGCTGTTCCGGGGCTGGATTCTGCTCTGGATTTTCCGCCGGGTAGGCGGTGGCGCGCATGTTGGTCCGGGTGGCGCCAGGATTCAGGCTGTTGACCCGGATATTGTGGCGTTCGTCATCCAGTTCGTCTGCCAGCAGCTGGCTCAGGCCTTCAATGGCGAACTTGGATACCGCATAGGCACCCCAGTAGGCTTTGGCCTTGCGGCCCACACCGGAGGAGGTGAAGATCACGGAGGCGTCGGTGCTCTTGCGCAGCAGGGGAATCATGGCCCGGCTCAGCAGGAAAGGTGCCGTCGCGTTTACCTGCATCACCCGGTTCCAGGTCTCAGGGTCATAGAGTTCAACCGGGCTGCGGGCACCAAGGATGGCTGCATTGTGGAGAATGCCGTCCAGCCGTCCGAAGTTTTCTTCGATGGTCATGGCCAGCTCTTCGTAATCCCGCAGGGTTGCCCCTTCAAAGTTCATGGGGACTATAGCCGGTTTCGGGTAGCCTTCCGCTTCGATTTCGTCATACACCGATTCCAGATTGGACACGGTACGGCCGACCAGGATCACGGTTGCGCCGTGGGCAGCATAGGCTTTGGCAGCTGCACGCCCGATACCGCTGCCGGCACCGGTTACCATAATGATGCGGTCGTGCAGAAGATCGGCGGGTGCTTGGTAATCTTGCATAACCTGTCTCCATGTCAGGCAGTTGCCGGTTCCCTGAACCGGGCTATCAAATGGGGTGGCTATTGTAGCAGCTTTGCCAGATCGCTCACTGTATCGGCGATGACATCCGCTTGCCACAGATCAATCGCATCCGGCGCTTCGATATAACCGTAGCGCACGGCGATGGTTTTCATGCCGGCGTTGCGTCCTGCTTCTATATCGCGGGCATGGTCGCCTATGTAGATTGCTGAGTCCGGTCTGATACCGATCTGCTCGCAAGCCAGGAACAGGCCCTCCGGGTCCGGTTTGCTGTTGCTCACATGGTCCGGGCAGATGGCTGCGGCACAGCGCTGGGCAAGGCCCAGGGCATCCAGCAGCGGGGCAGCGAAGCGCAGGGGCTTGTTGGTCACTATGCCCCAGGGCACGGCGCGGGATTCCAGCGACCGTAGCAGGGACTCAATCCCTTCAAACAGGGTGGTCTCCTGGCCCACTCCCGCTTCGTACAGATCCAGAAACGCTTCCAGGTTTTCCCTGAAGCCGGGGTCTTCCGGTTCCAGGCCGAAACCGATCCGGATCATGGCGCGGGCCCCGTTGGAAACCGACGGCCGGATTTTTTCCGCTGGCAGCTTTTCCAGGCCCTGTTGCTGGCGCAGCTGGTTCAGGCAGCGGATAAAGTCCGGAGCGGTATCCACCAGGGTGCCGTCCAGATCAAAGAGTACTGCTCCGGGCAATGGTTCAGGCTTCACGGCTGTCCCTGGCATGCATCAGGTAGTTGACGTCCACATCACGGCCCAGTTTGTAGCTCTTGGTGATGGGGTTGTAGGTCATGCCGGTGAGTTCCAGCACATCCAGCCCGGCATGGCGCAGGTGGTCAGACATTTCCGAGGGGCGGATGAACTTCTTCCACTCATGGGTGCCTTTGGGCAGCATGTTCAGAACATATTCCGCACCGACTATGGCGAACAGGAAGGATTTCGGATTGCGGTTGATGGTGGATACAAACATGTGTCCGCCCGGTTTGAGCATGGTCGCGCAGGCCCGGATAACGGATGCCGGGTCGGGCACGTGTTCCAGCATTTCCAGGCAGGTAACCACATCGTAATGGCCGGCATGATCCGGGTCCTGGGCCAGCTCCTCAACCGTGGTCTGGCGGTAATCCACCTGCACACCACTTTCCAGTCCGTGAAGTCTGGCAACGGACAGGGGCGCTTCCCCCATATCGATACCGGTCACATGGGCGCCGCGCCGGGCCATGCCTTCAGACAGAAGTCCGCCACCGCAGCCCACATCCAGCACCTGTTTCCCGGCAAGGGCAACCCGTTCGTCGATATAGTTCAGGCGCAGGGGGTTGATGTCGTGCAGCGGGCGGAATTCACTGGTGGGGTCCCACCAGCGGCTGGCCAGTGCTTCAAATTTGGCAATTTCGTTCCGGTCTACATTCTGGTTTGTCATGGTTTGCCCTGCCTGATCAGTCTTTTGAATTGGTTTCATGGATGGACCCGGTGGCCGCTGATCCGTTCCTTCCAGCCGTCGACCCGGAGCATCAGATCCGGAACGTCAATGCGGGTGAGCCGGCCGTCCTGTAACTGAGGGACGCCATTGATCCAGCTGTGGCTGACCGCACGGCCATGGTTGCTGTAGACCAGATGGGATGCAGGATCATACACCGGCTGCAGGAATGGGTCGCTCAGGTCTATGGCAATAATGTCTGCCAGTTTGCCCGGCACCAGTGAGCCCAGTTCATGGTCCCGGCCTATGGCCCGGGCACCGTTCAGGGTGGCCATGGTCAGGGCCCTGTGGGCACCAAGAGCTGCGGCGTCGTTGGCCACCACCTTGGCGATCATGGCGGCTGTGCCCAGTTCGCCGAACAAGTCCAGGTCGTTGTTGCTGGCGGCTCCGTCGGTGCCGATGGCGACATTGATGCCGGCATCCATCAGTTTCTGCACCGGGCACAGGCCGCTGGCCAGCTTCAGATTGGACTCCGGGCAGTGAACGATATGGGCGCCGGTATTCAGGATCGAAGCGATATCTTCGTCATCCATCTGGGTCATGTGCACACACTGGCTGTTGGGGCCAAGAATGCCGGTTTCTACCATGCGAGCCACCGGGCGTTTGCCATCCTTTGCAACGGCATCGCTCACTTCTGTGGCGGTTTCGTGCAGGTGAATCTGGATGGGGACGCCTGTCTCTGCTGACAGGGCGGCAGCCTGCTTCAGGGGACCGTCGGAAACCGTATAGGGCGCGTGGGGGCCTATGGCCGGGGTAATGAATTCGTCATTCTGCCAGCTATCAATCAGCAGCCGGCCCTTGTCCAGATACTGCTCCGGTCCTGAGCCCCAGGAGGTGGGGAAATCCAGCAGCGGGAAGCAGATCTGGGCCCGCATGCCCACATCCCGCGCCGCCTGTGCTGCAATTTCCGGGAAAAAGTACATGTCCGAGAAGGTGGTGGTGCCGGTACGCAGCATTTCTGCCATGGCCAGCTGGGTGCCATCGGCAATAAACTGCTCGCTGACAAAGGCCCCTTCCGCCGGCCAGATATGGTCATTGAGCCAGGTCATCAGGGGCAGATCATCCGCCATCCCCCGGAACAGGGACATGGCCGCGTGTCCATGCATATTGATCAGCCCGGGCATCACCACATGCTGGTTCAGATCCAGGGTTTCC
This sequence comes from Marinobacter sp., assembly GCA_041591245.1. Classification (GTDB taxonomy): domain Bacteria; phylum Pseudomonadota; class Gammaproteobacteria; order Pseudomonadales; family Oleiphilaceae; genus Marinobacter. Next base: position 4,770 of record JBFHSI010000049.1, on the reverse strand, counting down.
CGGGCCCGGTAGGTCTGGTCAGCATCTGCCTGGGACAGTACCGCTGCAATCCGGCTGCCCTGCAGTATCACCGCCTGATTCTCCAGAACCACGGCTTCCGGTTCGATGGGGATCAGCCAGCGGGCATTGATGCGGATATCTGCAGTGGTAATGGTGTCTGCGATCATGAACCTGCCTTGAAAATGGGCTCCGGGAGCCTGTGCTTTAAAAAATGTAGCTCAGAAGTATAAACGTTATACTGGCGCTTTTCAGCGTTTCAGACTCGGAGCGGCTTTATGGTGGATTCTCTGGCGCACGCGGCTTCCAGAGCCATGGGGACTGTGGCTATTCGATGGCATGGTACCCGTCTTGAACTTCTGGATCAGCGCCTGTTACCGGTGCAGGAGCACTGGATGGAGGTGGTGACTGCCTCCGGGGTAGCGGACTGTATCCGGGACATGGTGGTACGGGGAGCTCCGGCCATAGGTATCAGTGCTGCCTACGGGGTGGCTCTGGCGGCCCGTGAGGCCGGTGCCGGAGACTGGAAGGGGAATGTTCGCCAGGCTATCCGGGAGCTGGCGGAATCCCGGCCGACTGCGGTCAACCTGTTCTGGGCTCTCAAGCGCATGGGGCAGAGGCTGGAATCCTGTTCTTCCGCCCAGGAGGCGGTGACCGCGCTGGCGGCCGAAGCTGTAGCTATCCATGAAGAGGATCTGGCGGCCAATCTGGCCATGGCGGATCACGCCCTGGAAGTCATGCAGGCCGATGCTCCCATGTCGGTGCTGACCCACTGTAATACCGGGGCTCTGGCCACCGGTGGATACGGTACTGCACTGGGGGTAATCCGGCGTCTGCATGAAAAGCAGTTGCTGACCATGGTTTATGCGGACGAAACCCGGCCCTGGCTGCAGGGCAGCCGGCTGACGGCCTGGGAACTGGCCCGGGACGGTATACCCGTGACCCTGAATGCGGATGGCGCGGCGGCGGCCATTCTGGCCCGCGGAGATGTGCGCTGGGTAATTGTGGGCGCCGACCGGATAACCGCTAACGGCGATGTGGCCAACAAGATCGGTACCTACAGCCTGGCGGTTCTGGCCCGCCATCACGGGGTAAGGTTCATGGTGGTGGCACCGTCCAGCACCGTGGATATGGCTCTGGCGGCCGGCACCGATATTCCCATTGAGGAACGGGAAGGTCGGGAGGTGCGGGAAATCCGAGGTATAGAACTGGCGCCGGCGCAGGTGCAGGTGTTCAACCCGGTTGTTGATGTGACGCCAGCCGGCCTGATCGACGCCATAGTGACGGAAAAAGGGGTGGTTTCTCATCCGGACCAGGCCGGGATGCAGGCCCTATTCGGCGGGCGGTGACTTGGGGGCGTCGCCGGATTCCTGCCCGGCTTTCAGCTGGGCAATCTGCTTCTCCTGTTCCTCGATAAAGTGCAGGGACATCTCGAAGCTCTGACGGGTAAATTCCAGCACCTTTCGGAAACCTTCATCCGACAGGTTGCGGGCATCGTCGTGGCGCCGGAATATGTTGATGAACTCCCGCTCCCGTTCAAACTGCAGGGGTAACCGCCCTATGCCCCAGTCGTTGAGAATCTGCCAGACTTCGGGATTGTAGTTGCGGGTGGTGCGCATGATGAAGGGAAGGGGGTCGTTGCGGGCGATCAGGGCGGCCAGACGCAGAATCAGTTCAAAGGACAGGGTGGCTGTGCCGTTTTCAATGGCTTCAAGCACCGACTTGTCTTTCAGATTCAGCGCTTCGCTCATTTCCGAGAGGGTCAGTCCGGCCACTTCCCGGATATCGGCAAGGGACTGCCCCGCCGTCAGCATGGCGCGCAGCTGGTCCTGGGAGTTGATCAGTGCCCGCCCCACCTTGAGGGAAGTGTCGGTAGCGCGCACCCCGAAACGGAGGGCCGATCCGGTCAGGTTTGCCAGCCGGTTGATCAGCCCTTCCGGCTCCTTTTCCGAGCCGGCCCCGGGTTTCACCAGGCGGTCCAGTTCTTCCTGGGAACGCATGGCATGGAGGGCGTCCAGCAGCATGTCCTGAAGGACACGGGGGCTGGGCCGGTTTTCCTGATCTTTGCCTGAGTCGGTCATGGTCCGGGGTTCCCGGGTTATTTGGCTCCGGCCTGTGCTGCCAGCCGGTGTGCCGGGATAATGGAAGCCATCTGCTGATCCAGTTCAAGCATATCGGCCATGATGTAGCCTCCTTCCCGAATCACGAAATCCATTTCCTCGTCAGTCTTGTTCAGATCGGCAGCCTGCTGGTCCTGCCAGTCATCCAGATCCTCAATGGTTTCGAAAGGCTCTTCTCCGCGCAGGGCCCGCCGGGCATTGGCAATGGTCAGGCGGGTGTTTTCGATCTTCTCGTACTGGGCCTTGCGGGTATCCGGGTTCAGGCTGACGGTTTTCTGCTCCCGCTGCTCGTTGAGGAAGTCAATCTCCTGTTGCAGCAGGCTGAATTCGGGGCTGCTGGAAAAGCGCTCATCGTGACGCTGACGCAGTTGCTCGATGATGCGGCTGAAATCGAAATAGCGGGTATGGGGAACCGCTTCGATCTGATCCCAGGGCAGGGCATGTTCCAGAGCGTCTTCACCAATCTGGGATGAATCAATGCGCGACGGGATTTCGATGTCGGGAATCACACCCTTGTGCTGGGTGGAACCGCCCGATACCCGGTAGAACTTGGACTGGGTGATTTTCAGCTGGCCATGGTTCAGGGAGCGAACTGCCTGAACAGTACCCTTGCCGAATGTCTGTGATCCCACCACAAGGCCGCGGCCATAGTCCTGAATCGCCCCGGCAAAGATTTCGGAAGCGGAGGCGCTCATGCGGTTAGTCAGAACCACCAGCGGGCCCTCATAGGCCACGGAGGGGTCGTCGTCGGTAAGCACCTGGACATCGTTGTTGGCATTGCGGATCTGTACTGTCGGTCCCTTGTCGATAAACAGCCCCACCAGATCGTTGGCTTCATGCAATGCGCCACCGCCATTGTTGCGCAGATCTATGACCAGCCCCTGGATACCGTCCTGTTCCAGTTCACCAATCAGCCTGCGCACATCCCGGGTGGTGCTCTTGTAGTTGGGATCACCTGCCTGCATGGCCTGGAAATCAGCGTAGAAAGTGGGAATGGTGATCACACCAACTGTGTAGTCCTTGCCGTTCCGCGTGAGGTGAATGATGTCCTTACTGGCACTCTGTTCTTCCAGCTTCACTTCGTCCCGGTTGATGGCAATGGTCTTGGTCACGCTTTCATCGGTGGCATCGGCCGGAATGACTTCAAGGGTCACCACGGAATTCCGGGGGCCGCGGATCAGATCCACCACTTCGTCCAGGCGCCAGCCAATGACGTTGACGGGGTCTTCATCTTCCTGGGCAACGGAGACTATGCGATCGGCCGGCTGCAGCTGGCCCTGTTTGGATGCCGGGCCACCGGGCACCAGGCGCACCACCTTGGTGTACTCGTTGTCGGCCTGCAGAACCGCGCCAATACCCTCAAGGGACAGGCTCATATTGATATTGAAGTTCTCGGAGGTGCGTGGCGAGAAATAGGAAGTGTGCGGGTCCCAGATGCTGGTGAAGGCATTCATATAGGACTGAAAGGCATCCTCGCTGCGTGCCTGATAGGCCCGTTTGAGCTGGCTTTCATAACGCCGGCGCAGGTTTTCAGTAATGGTGTCGTCGTCGGTGCCGTTCAGGCGCTGGGCAAGAACCGCGTTCTTGATACGTTTGGTCCAGAGCTGGTCCAGAGCCTGTTTATCCTGAGCCCAGGGTGCTTCGGAGCGGTCCAGAAGAATGCTGTCGTTATTGTCGAAATCCAGTTTGTCGATACCCTGATTGATAAGGCTCAGGGCAAACTGCAGACGTTCGATGATACGTTGCTGGACCACGTTGTAGATATCGAATCCGGGCTGGAGTTGTCCGGTTTTCAGGGTCCGACCCAGGTAGGGGCGGATCTGGGTAAACTGCTCCAGATCCTGTTGCGTCAGATAGAGGCGCTGGGAATCGAGATATTCCAGGTAGGCATCGAAAACCTCTCCGGACAGTTCGTCGTTGATTTCCAGACTGCGGTAGTGGGTGAACTGAAGCTGCCGGGCGATCAGAATGTTGGCCCTGGCCTGGTCAATGGTCGGACTGACGGGCTGGTAGGTTGTAGGCTCGGCAATATTCGCCTGAAGTCCGGCAGAGGCCGAAAACAGTAGTGAAACAATAAGAAGTCTTAGGCTGTTTTTGCCGTTTCCGGCTGACGGACAGCGAGTCATAATCCTTTCCGCGATGGTCATAATGCATACCTGACGGTGCTGGGCGCCGGTTCGCGGATGCTGAACCGTATCTTCCCGTTGGCGATGGATTTATTGTAGGCAAGCACCAACGCCGTTGCCATAGGCATGAAGTATCGGTTCGTGACAATCTGTCCATGAACAGGGCAGTCCGGTAACCCTTCGGAGCGCCTGTCCGGTGGGATACTGGAGGCCGGCAGGAGCTTTCCCGCCGGCCCCGCTCCTCATTCAAACAGGGCGTTGGCCTGTGCTTTTTCCAGCAGCAGGCGGGGTGGCGCAAAGCGTTCCCCGTGTTGCCGGGCCAGTTCCTGGGCCCGCTCGGTGAAGGCCCGAACCCCATACTGGTTGATGAACTGAATGGCGCCGCCGGTCCAGGGCGCGTAGACAATGCCGAAAATACTGCCCACGTTGGCATCTGCCACAGTGCGCAGAACTCCTTCCTCCAGGCAGCGCACGGTTTCCAGGGCCTGGATGAACAGGATGCGGTCTTTCAGGTCCTGCAGCGGGAC
>JBFHSI010000048.1:0-17585 GCA_041591245.1 Marinobacter sp. | reverse complement strand
GTGCAGGGGATCGAGCAGCAGGTGATTATCGAGGAGCTGCCGTCACGGCAGCGGCGACTGGATTCCGCCGGCGTGGACTACCGGACCTTGCCCATGGGCCGGTTTTCCAAACCGCTCAGGTACAACGCACTACTGAAGCGGCATGTGGCCCGATTTGATCCGGATGTGATTGTTACCTGGGTGAACCGGGCGTCCAGAAAGTGTCCCGCCGGCAGGGCTGTGATCGTCGGGCGGCTGGGTGGCTACTATGATCTGGCCAACTATCAGCGTTGTGATCACCTGATTGTGAATGCTCCTGATCTTGTTCGGCATGTGGTGGAAAATGGCTGGCCAGAGGACAAGGTAAGCATGATCTCCAATTTCGGTGAATTGCCGGAGGCTCTGGATGAACCTGCCACCCTTCCGGATATCCCAGCGGGGCATCGGGTGCTGCTGACCCTTGGCCGGCTGCACCACAAGAAGGCACAGGACACGGCAATTCGTGCTCTGGCCTCGATTCCTGACGCAACCTTGCTGATTGCCGGCAGCGGTGAGCTGAAGCCTGAGCTGGAAGCTCTGGCACAGGCTGAGGGTGTCCGGGACCGGGTACATTTTCTGGGGTTGCGGAAGGATATCCGGAACCTGCTGGATATGTCGGATATCTGTCTGTTCCCCTCCCGTTTTGAGCCCCTCGGTAACGTGGTGCTGGAGGCCTGGGCCACCCGGACACCTCTGGTGGCAGCTGCGAGTCAGGGGCCATCCTGGCTGGTAGACCATAATGAGAACGGTCTGCTGTTCCCGGTGGACGATGCAGCACAATGTGCTAAGGCGGTTAACCGGTTGCTGGATAATCCCGAGGAAGCTGCCCGTCTGGCGGAGGCCGGATACCGGAAATTTCAGGAGCAGTTTTCCCAGCAGGTGATTCTGGGGCAGTACCAGAATCTATTTTTTGAATTGGCGAACCGGTCTGCATCGGCATGATCCCGGGGTTTCTGTTGTCAGGAATTCCATATAGACTCCTGGAAAATTCAGCTTTCTGCATTCACCCTTCCATCTTTTTATGACCTTCCCGAACCGGACTTTATGATGCTTGAGTTATCTCTCCGGGAGCCCTTCGCCAAGGGGGGCAACCGGCTCTGCTTTGTTCACCCTGATCATGCCGGTCGGTGTATCAAGGTGAGGCGCCCTGACTTCACTCTGGAGGAGCTTCGCCGTAAAAAAGGCGGGTTCAAGCGGCTTCTGCCCCTGCGCCATTTCGATGATAATCGGGAAGAGTACGAGGTCATTACTGATCTGCATCGCCGCCATGGCGACGCGGTGTTTGAAGTGATCAGCCGTTGCTATGGTTTCGAGGCGACAGACCTGGGGGATGGGCTGGTACTGGAGCTGGTGCGGGATGCCAATGGTGAAATATCCCGGAACCTGAAGGCTCAGATCTGGCTTCAGGGCTGGACTGAGGATTGCGAAGCGGCCCTGCAGGTTTTTGCTCGGAGCTGGCTCGAGCTGGGCATTCCCTCAAGGAATCTGTTGCTTCACAATATCCTGGCGCAGAAAGACGCAGATGGCCGGGTGTACCGTCTGGTAGTGATTGACGGGCTGGGCAGCCCCAATATTATTCCTTTCTATGCCATGCCGGCAGGGGCCAGGCGCAGAAAAGTTCAGCGCAAGGTAGATGACCTGTACGAGCGTATCCGCCAGACTCTGGACAAGAAAGCACGGGGTGAGACTCCGGGCAGCCACGGCCTGTAAGCGCGGGCTTCTGGCTGGCGCAGAATGAATTACCGGGTCTGGCCGATCAGGGGTAGTAGCCAGCGGGCAGCCCGGTCAGCTTCCCAGAGCGGGGGAGTGCTTTGCTGCTGCGCACGCATAACCGATGCATGGTCTGGCCAGAAGCCAGCCAGCCGCTTCTTCTGCAGATGGGCAACCCCCCGGGCCACCCGGCTCCCCGGTGTGGCCTCCAGACTGAAGATGCCGGTTGGCACTCCTGAGGTGATGGATTCGAATACCATGGAGACGCTGTCCGGTGTCACCCAGGATGCTCCGGCGCTCCGGAACTGTTGTTCCAGCCAGCCTGCGGGCGTTTGTTCAGGCGTTACAAAGTCGACATTGCCGGATTTCAGGCCCTCCAGACGTTCGCTCAGTTCCGGCGGTGTCCGGCGTGAGCTGGATATCACCCATTCCCATTCCGGATATTCCCTGATCAGTTCCTGTATCTGCGCCAGAACTGAATCATTGTCCCACCGGTAGTGTTTGGATGGGCCGCCCACGAGAATCACCCCTTTTCTGGCATCCGGCTGCCGCTTGCCGGGGGTGATGGTATTAATGGCCCCTTCTGTCAGCAGTAATCTGTCCGTCTCCTGTTTGCCGTCGTGGCGGGGGATAATGGCGGCATCTACCAGTGCAAGGGGAAAGGACGGTTTCATCAGGACCGCGGTTCTTGCTCCGGGTATGCGCCGCAGAGACAGCAGCAGGCGGTGGGTGCCGGTACCCGCAGCGATAATCAGTCGTGGAGCTGGAAGGTCCGCAGGCACCGACGGTGCAATCCCAAGTAGAGCCTTCCAGGCAGGAACCGCAATGGTGTTTGCATCCAGCCAGTGCAGGCTGGCGCCAGCCAGATCCTCCAGGCGACGGCCCAGGCCTGCCAACTGATTACGGTGCCCGGGTTTATTGTCGGTGATCAGCCAGACAGCTGGGGGATGGTTCGAGATGCCCGGGTTATGCTTGCTCATCTCTTGTACAGGTCCGGATCTGTGCGGGAAGGCCGGGTTTTGAACCTTCGGTGCATCCAAAGATACTGCTCCGGGTGCATGCGGATCTGGTCTTCGATGGACTTGTTCATCACCGTGGCATCAGTCATATCGTCGCCGGAGGGCACGTTTTCCAGAGCCGGATGGAAGTAGATGTCATACCCGGGCTTGTCGGTCCGGCGAAAATGGCTGAAAGGGACAATGGCGCAGCCGGAACGCTCGGCAATACGGGAGGTGGCGGTAATGGTTCCTGTGGGAATGCCAAAGAAAGGCGCGAACACAATACCTTTGCGGCCATAGTCCTGATCAGTGGCATACCAGATGGTCTTGTTCTGTTTGAGGCGCTTGAGCAGGCCTCGCAGGTCCCGGCTGTCGAGAACGGCGCCATAGTATTTCTCCCTGGCGCGGGTCATGACGGCGTTAACCAGAGGATTGTTGTGATCCCGCTGCATCACATCCGAGTCAATGAACTGGGTAGCCAGGCATCCGCACAGGTCCAGAGTGCTGTAGTGGCCACCCAGCAGCAGAACACCCTTGCCTTCCGCTTTTGCCTTATCCAGATTCTCCAGTCCGTGGACCCGGGTGATCGGCAGGTAGTTTTTCGGGGAACGGAACCAGGACATGTTGATTTCCATCAGTCCGATGCCGTTGGCATGGAAGGACCGGCGCACCAGTTGTTGCTGCTCCTGGGGTGTCAGTTCAGGGAAGCACAGGCGAATATTGGTTTCGGTAATATGGCGCCGGCGTGCCAGTACCCGGTAAGCGATTTCTCCGAGCAGCCGGCCCACGGCAAACTGGGCCCGGATGGGCAGCCGGGAGGCGAGCCACATAAGGCCGATGATGGCCCAGGTCAACCACCAGCGGGGATGCAGATAGCTGGTATACCTGGTGTCACGAATACGGGGCCGTCGTTTGCTCAAGGGTTACTCGTCCTATAGAAAATCAGCCGGTTATTCTAGCAGGCTGATCCGTATCGACTAAAGTAGGAATTTGCGCAGGGTCGGGTAGAATGCCCGCACAGCTGTTCAGCCGGGGATAACATGTTGCACTTTCTGTACTCGACACTTTTTCGATTGGCTATGCCGGTGGTGCTGTTCCGGCTATGGCGCAAGAGCCGGGGCAATCCGAAAGCCGCGGAGCGCTGGCCTGAACGGCTGGGATACGTGACTCCCAGTCTGCGCCCGGTGCTATGGCTGCATGCAGTGTCTGTCGGCGAAACCATCGCCGCCGCACCGCTGGTCCATGCCCTGCAACGGCGCTGCCCGGAGCTGCAGATTCTGGTCACCTCGGTCACCCTTACCGGTTCAGAACGGGCCCGCTCCCTGTTCGGTGACTCGGTAACCTACGCCTATGCCCCCTATGATACTCCGGGGGCAGTCCGGCGCTTTGTTGCACGGGTAAATCCCCTGGCCCTGATCATTATGGAGACGGAACTCTGGCCCAATATGGTCCGGGAGGCGGAGCGCAAACAGTGTCCGGTATTTCTGGTCAACGCCCGTCTGTCGGAACGCTCTGCTAATGGCTACAGGAAAGCCGGGTCGCTGATCCGGGCCCTGCTGTCCCGGTTGACCTGGATCGCAGCCCAGGCGGAGGCGGATGCCCGTCGGCTGGTGGATATAGGTGCAGACCCGGCCCGGGTAGCCGTAACCGGCAGCATCAAGTTTGAAGTGGAAGTGACTGCAGGGCTCAGGCAGCAGGCGGGGGCTGTTCAGGCCCTGACCGCCGGTCGGCGGGTCTGGCTTGCTGCCAGTACCCATGAAGGAGAAGAAAGCCAGATTCTGGCAGCCCAGCGAATGATTCTTGAAAGCGATCCTGATGCCTTGCTGATACTGGTTCCCAGGCACCCGGAGCGTTTTGATGGAGTAGCCCGGGAAGTCGTGCAGATGGGGCTCACGTGCGCACGCCGGAGCCTGGGGCAGAAACCAGCAGGAAAGCAGGTGTATCTGGCGGATACCATGGGTGAACTCATGGCCCTGTACGGAGTCTGTGATCTGGCGCTGGTGGGCGGCTCCATGGTGGAACGTGGTGGCCACAATCCGCTGGAGCCGGCGGCCTGGGGTATTCCGGTATTGTCCGGGCCCCATATCTTCAATTTCCAGACCATATATCAGCAACTGGAAGACAGAAAGGCCTATGTGCCGGTGGATTCGGCAGAGTCCCTGGCCAGGGAAGTGGTTGCGTTGTTTGCGGATGGATCACGGCGCCGGGAGCTGGGGGCGTCTGCACACAGGCTGGTTGAAGAAAATCGGGGTACGCTGGAGGAGATTGTCGAGGGGATTGTGACCCGGCTGCCGTAGGCAGCGCAGCCGGGATCGGGTGCCGGTGGTCTTAGTTGACTGGAGCCGGCATGGTTGGATCTTCCAGAACCTTGTTCTCATTGGCCAGGGCTTCGATGCCCGGAGCCGTTTCGCTGAGCCAGTTGTTCAGGTCGATCAGGTCCTGTGGACTCAGGGTTCCGGCAACCTGTTTCAGTTGCAGGGAGTTGACCACATAGTCATAGCGGGCATTGGCGTAATCCCGCAGGGCGACGTAGTAGGCCCGTTCTGCATCCAGAACTTCCACAATGTTACGGGTTCCCACCTCATAACCGGCACGGGTTGCATCCAGTGCGCTGCGCCGGGAGATAATGGTTTTTTCCAGTGCCGAAGCGGTTTCAACGTTGTTGTTGACGGTCAGGTACAGACTGCGGGTGCTGACCCGGACATCCCGGCGTACCGTGTTCAGGGTCTGTTCGGCAACGTCCAGCAGGGAGCGTTGCTGACGCACAACCGCCTGGGTGCCGCCACCTGTGTACAGGGGCACGTTCAGGGTGACGCCGATCACGCCCTGGGTTCCCTCGAACTGGGTTGCCGTTCCGCTGTGGATATCTGTGTCACCGTAGGAGGCGGTCAGGTCGAGAGTCGGGTAGTGGCCGGCCTTGGCAACCTTCAGGTTGGACTCGTTGGCGTTGAGCTGATAGATGGCTGACTGGATGGACCAGTTCTGCTTCAGTGCTGTGGCTTCCCAGGCAGACGGATCCATGGGCTCGGGGCGTCCCAGGGGAAAGTCCTGCAGCAGGTTTTCCAGGTCGTCGGCATATTCACCGGTCAGACGGGCGAGTTGTTCCCGGGCGATATTGAGCTGGTTTTCTGCAGCAATGCGCTGGCTCTTGCTGTCATCGTAACTGGCTCTGGCTTCATACACCTCGGTGATGGCAATCAGACCCACGTCAAAGCGTTCCTGGGCCTGTTCGTACTGTCGCTGGATGGCCGCTTCGGTGGCCAGGGCTGTGGTCACCGTATCCTGCGCCCGCAGAACATTGAAGTAGGCGGTGGCAACATCAAGGATCAGTTGTTGTTGCGCCAGGTTGTAATCTGCCTTGGCTGAATCTGTCGCGTACTTGCTGGCATCGTAGCGGAACCAGGAATCGGCACGGAACAGCGGCTGGCTCAGCTGGACGCCGTAACTCAGAGTCCCGTAGCTGTTGTCCTGAATATCTCCGTCCACATCCGTATGGTTTGCCTCGCCGTATGCCGCAATCTGGGGCAGGAGTTCGCTCTTGCTGACATCGCTTGCGGCCTGTTGGGCCTCAAAGCTCGCCTTTGCTGAAGCTATGCCGGAGTCGTAGGACAATGCTTTCTCGTAGGTCTCGACCAGATCCACTGAAAGGGCGGGCTGTGCGACCAAGAGGCCTACCAGTCCGGAAAGCAGTTGTTTCTTCATTGTTTCTCCTGAATGCCTGTGCGCGTTAGCGTCCCCTTTGGAAACGCAATGTGGGTAGTCGAACCATGCAACCTGTATTCATTCTGTAGTCGACGGGGTCGAGACTGGCCATTATGGACAATAATTGCCCACAGCTCTACACTTGCAAAAGGCACTCATTATCACGGGTGCCTGATAATACAGAATCGCGTCTTGACGGGGTGCTGGTCTGCTTTCGTGTTATTGGGGGCGACCGGCTGAGATTGCAATGCAGAACCCGCAACCTGATCCGGATAATACCGGCGTAGGGATTTAAGACCAGAAGACTGAATGTCCGGCTTTCCTGTTCAGGAATCCGCAGTTTCAGATCCGTCATTACGCGACCCGAAATCCAACAGCCATTCCGGGAGCGATTAATGACCCAGTTACCTTCCTATCTCAGCGACTCTGCTCAGGTTGATTCTGCGGCGGTACAACCGCTGCCCAATTCCCGCAAGGTTTATGTTCAGGGCAGTCGTCCTGATCTCCGGGTTCCCATGCGGGAAATCAGTGTCAGCGATACGCCCACGGAGCTGGGTGGCGAAAAGAACCCTCCGGTAATGGTTTACGACACCTCGGGCCCTTACACGGACCCGGAAGCCAGTATCGACCTGCGCCGGGGCCTGAAACCGGTTCGCTCCGGATGGATTGCCGAGCGCGGAGATGTTGAGCCGCTGGCAGATTACACCTCTGAATTTACCCGGCGCAGGATGAAGGATCCCTTGCTAGATCCCCTGCGTTTCATGGATGAGCGCAAGCCGCTGCGGGCGAAGCCGGGCTGCAATGTCAGTCAGATGCACTATGCGCGCAAAGGCATCATTACCCCGGAAATGGAATACATCGCCATTCGGGAAAACCTGAAGCTGCAGGAAGCCCGGGAACAGGGGCTGCTTCAGGACCAGCATCCCGGCCAGTCCTTCGGTGCCAGCCTGCCGGCAGAAATCACTGCCGAGTTTGTGCGCGAAGAGGTGGCCCGGGGGCGCGCCATCATTCCCGCCAATATCAACCACCCGGAGCTGGAGCCGATGATTATCGGCCGCAACTTCCTGGTGAAAATCAACGGCAATATTGGCAATTCCGCAGTCAGTTCCTCCATTGAGGAAGAAGTGGAAAAGCTGACCTGGGCGATTCGCTGGGGCTCGGACACCATCATGGATCTGTCCACCGGCAAGAATATCCACGAAACCCGGGAGTGGATTATCCGTAACTCTCCGGTACCTATCGGCACGGTTCCCATCTATCAGGCGCTGGAGAAAGTGGGTGGCGTGGCGGAAGACCTGACCTGGGAAATCTTCCGCGACACATTAATCGAACAGGCGGAGCAGGGGGTGGATTACTTCACCATTCACGCCGGTGTCCGCCTGCACCATGTGCCGCTGACTGCGAACCGGGTGACCGGTATTGTTTCCCGGGGCGGTTCCATCATGGCCAAATGGTGTCTGGCCCATCATCAGGAAAGCTTCCTGTACGAGCACTTTGAAGACATCTGCGAAATCATGAAGGCCTACGATGTGTCCTTCAGCCTGGGGGATGGCCTGCGCCCTGGCTCCATTGCCGATGCCAATGATGCGGCCCAGTTCGGTGAGCTGGAAACCCTGGGGGAGCTTACCAAGATTGCCTGGAAGCACGATGTTCAGGTGATGATTGAAGGTCCGGGCCATGTGCCCATGCACCTGATCAAGGAAAATATGGACAAGCAGCTGGAGTGCTGTGACGAAGCGCCTTTCTATACCCTTGGGCCGCTGATTACGGATATTGCTCCGGGCTATGATCACATCACCTCCGGCATAGGTGCTGCCATGATTGGCTGGTATGGCTGTGCCATGCTCTGTTATGTCACGCCCAAGGAACACCTGGGCCTGCCCAACAAGGACGATGTAAAAACCGGCATTATCACCTACAAGATTGCGGCCCATGCAGCGGACCTGGCGAAAGGTCATCCCGGCGCCCAGATCCGTGACAATGCCCTGTCCAAGGCGCGTTTTGAATTCCGTTGGGAAGACCAGTTCAACCTGGGGCTGGATCCGGATACCGCCCGGGAGTATCACGATGAAACCCTGCCCAAGGATTCAGCCAAAGTGGCCCATTTCTGTTCCATGTGTGGTCCCAAATTCTGCTCCATGCAGATTTCCCAGGAAGTCCGGGATTATGCCCGTGACCGGGGGCTGGACGAGTCGGTAGCCGTGGATGCGGGAATGCAGGAAAAATCCCGGGAATTTGTGGAATCCGGCAGCAAGCTTTACGACAAGATCTGAGTCCGGAGGCGGCCAGGGAAGGCTTGCAATGAATTGTGCCCAGAGGCTATGGTTCAGGCTCTATTCGCAACCGGGGTGAACCATGCCCAAACCATTCCAGTTCCAGGCCAGTGATGTCCGGATTGAAAAACGTGAAACTGTCTTTCAGGGTTTTTTCCGGATGGACAAGCTGTGGCTGACCCATCCACGTTTTGATGGCGGAGAGATGCCGGTATTCACCCGGGAGCTGTTTATCCGGGGTGATGCCACCTGTGTCCTGCCCTATGATCCGGTACGGGATGAAGTGGTGTTGCTTGAGCAGTTCCGCCTGGGAGCTCTGGGGCGGAACCAGTCACCCTGGCTGCTGGAGCTGGTGGCCGGTATGAATGAGGAAGGCGAGAGTCCGGAACAGGTTGCCCGCCGTGAAGGCCAGGAAGAGGCCGGCCTGGTTTTCCATGACCTGAGCAAGATCTGTGACTACCTGGTGTCTCCCGGCGGCAGCACGGAAATGATCCACCTGTTCTGCGGCCTTGTCAGCACACAGGAAGCTGGCGGACTCTTTGGTATTGAACATGAGCACGAGGATATCCGGGCCCATGTGGTCGGTGCCACAGAGGCCATTGCCATGATGGAAGACGGCCTGGTGAACAATGCCGCCGGTATCATAGCCCTGCAGTGGCTGGCCATGAACCGGGACAGGCTTCGCCGTGAGGCCGGGGCCGGGCAATGACGGAATGGACCATGAAGCCCAGGCGCTACGTGCCGGATCTTCGGCAGCTGGGCGCCCTGTGTGATGGTAATTACCGGCGGCTGGTCAAGTTGCGGCAGCTGGAGTCGTCCGGCGGGCAGCCTGTTAGTGAATTTGAACTGCGCCGGCAGGAAGAGTATTTCGGCCGGGTCCGGATTGATGTCCTGCAAACCGCAAAGTACACCGAAACCCTGCTGCTGGAGCAGGTACACAACTCCGGGCGCTGGCTGAACAACCCGAAAATGACCGTGCGTGTCTACCACGACGCGGGTATGGCGGAAGTGATCAGCTGCTACCGGGACCGGCAGATTGCTCCGGTCAATGACTATCCCAATCGCTATATGCACCACCCCGACGAAAAAGTGCAGGTCAACCGGTTCCTGGCGGACTGGCTGGACTACTGCCTGCGCTTCGGTCATGTGCCCATGGAAGACATGCTCTGGCCCGGTGGAGAGCGCATCGAATAGGCTTCTTTACCGAATTACAGTCCGTTCAGAATATGTCGTTCTTGTATACTCTTTTGGTGTGGGGTAGTGGTCAAAAAATGAAAGGTGTGGCCAGTCCCTGATGAGAATGTGACACCTGTTCCGTTTTCGGGGGGTAAATCCGGCGCCGGTCATCGTACACTGTCGGTAAACCGACGAGCGATACACCGACCTGACCTGAAAGCGATGACCACGATGGATGAATCCCGGCCCTTCCGGGTGCTGCAACTGACCGATCCGCACCTGATGGCCCAGGCCGACGGGGTTCTGCTTGGCGTCAACACCCGCAACAGCCTGCAGGCCGTTATTGACGAAGTGCTGAAGGTTCATGGTCAGCCGGATCTGGTGCTGGCAACCGGGGATCTTGCCCAGGACAGTTCCGAGCAGGCCTATCATGTGTTCGCGGAAAAACTGCAGGCTTTTCCCTGTCCTTCGGCCTGGCTGTCCGGTAATCATGATCACAGGGTCAGGTTGCAGGAAGTGGCAGCGCTGTATGGCGCCGATCACCGGCATATTGTCCGCAATGGCTGGCAGTTCATACTTCTGGATTCGTCGGTAGCCGGCAAGGTATACGGAGAGCTGGCGGACTCGGAACTGGAGTTTCTGGAACAGACTCTGATGCAGCATCCGGAGCTGCCGGCGCTGGTGGCCTTGCACCACCACCCGGTGGATATAGGTTCGGACTGGATGGAAAAAATCGGTTTGCGTAACCGGGAAGCCCTGTGGCGGGTAATTGAACGGTTTCCCCAGGTAAGGATTCTGTTGTGCGGCCATGTTCATCAGGAGCTGGACAAGGAGGTCAACGGCGTGCGTCTGCTGGCCACACCGTCGACCTGTATCCAGTTCACCTCCGGTTCCAGCCGTTTTGCTGTGGAGCCATTGTCACCCGGATACCGCTGGTTTGAACTCCGGCCCGATGGCAACTTCCATACGGAAGTGCGCCGGGCCGGAAACTTCAATTTCGATCTGGATCAGAGCAGTACCGGCTACTGAACTGCTTTTCGCAGATCCCGGGCTGCTTCCACCATCGCCTGCAGGGCCGGGATGACTTCCTCCCATTTCCGGGTTTTCAGACCACAATCCGGGTTCACCCACAGCTGTCCGGCGGGGATACGTTCGGCAGCTTTCTGCATCAGGGTGACTATTTGTTCCTTGGCCGGCACATTGGGTGAGTGGATGTCATAAACACCCGGACCAATGTCGTTGGGGTACTCGAAGCCCCGGAAGGCATCCAGCAGTTCCATGTCTGACCGTGACGTTTCGATAGTGATCACATCCGCATCCATCCGGGCAATGGCATCAATGATGTCATTGAACTCGGAATAACACATATGGGTGTGGATCTGGGTTTCATCCTGCACACCGTTGGCGGTAATGCGGAAAGATTCAATGGCCCAGCCCAGATATTCTGCCCAGTCGGAGCGGCGCAGGGGCAGGCCTTCCCTGAGTGCGGCCTCATCTATCTGAATGATGTTTACTCCGGCCTGTTCCAGGTCCAGAACCTCTTCCCGAATGGCCAGTGCCAGCTGCAGGCAGGTGTCCTTGCGGGGCTGGTCATCCCGGACAAAGGACCAGTTAAGAATGGTTACCGGGCCGGTGAGCATTCCTTTCATGGGCTTGTCTGTCAGGGACTGGGCGTAACGGATCCAGTCCACGGTCATGGCTGACGGGCGGGAAATGTCGCCGAACAGGATGGGCGGTTTCACACACCGGGAACCGTAGGACTGAACCCAGCCGAAACGGCTGAAAACAAAACCGTCCAGCTGTTCCCCGAAATATTCCACCATGTCGTTGCGCTCGGCTTCACCGTGCACCAGTACGTCCAGTCCCAGCTGTTCCTGCTCCTGAACGCAACGGGCGATTTCTTCCCGGATCCGGGCCTGATAGCCGGCTTCGTCCAGGTCGCCTTTTCGGAACTGCTGGCGGGTATGGCGGATCTCCGGTGTCTGTGGGAAGGAACCGATGGTGGTGGTTGGAAACGCGGGCAGCCCCAGCTGGGCTTTCTGGGCCTGGATCCGCTGATCGTAGGGGCTGCGGCGTTGACCAAGCTCGGGGGTGATGGCCTGTACGGCAGCCGCGACGGTGGGATTGTGGACCCGTCCGGAATTCTGGCGGCTGTGGATGGCGCGGGCGTTGTCTTCCAGCTGTGCCTGAACGCTGTCCGTGCCGGCATTCAGTGCCCGGGCCAGAATATCCAGTTCCTCCAGCTTCTGTACGGCAAAGGCCAGCCAGTCCCGGACCTGCGGGTCCAGAGTCTGTTCCGCGCCAAGATCCACAGGAACATGGAGCAGGGAGCAGGAGGGGGCCAGCCAGAGCCGGTTGCCCAGGCGCTCATGGACAGGGCGCAGCCATTCCAGGGTGCGGTTCAGATCGGTTTTCCAGACATTGCGTCCGCTGATAACACCCAGGGACAGGACTTTGTGGGCTGGCAGCCAGTCCACGATGCGGCTGACCTCGTCCCGGGCACTGATTGCATCCAGATGCACGCCGGCGACCGGCAGTTCGCATACCAGCTGCAGGTTTTCCCTGAGCTCACCGAAGTAGGTGGCCAGCAGCAGTTTTACCGGGCAGGTTTTGAGCTGGTGATAGGCCTGACTAAAGGCATGACGCCAGCCTTCATCCAGTTCGGTGACCAGCGCCGGTTCGTCAATCTGTACCCATTCAACCCCCTGGTCTGCCAGCAGCTGCAGAAGTTCAGAGTAGGCGGGAAGCAGGTGTTCCAGCAGATCCAGCCGGTCGGAGTCATCCTTTGACTTGCCAAGCCACAGGTAGGTGACCGGCCCGATGATGACCGGTTTCGGGGCCAGCCCCTGACTGCGGGCCTGCTCCAGCTGGGACAGAAGGCGTTCAGGGTTGAGGGTAAAACGGGAGTCTGCGGAAAATTCCGGGACTATGTAGTGGTAGTTGGTGTCGAACCATTTGGTCATTTCGCCAGCGTGGGTGGCGCAGCAGGCGGAATCCTTGGCGGAGCGCCCCCGGGCAGCACGGAAATAGCGGTCCAGGTCGGTGCCTTCACCGGTGCGTTCCGGCAGGTGACCCAGAGTGGCGCTCATGTCCAGAACCTGATCGTAGAAAGAGAAATCGCCCACCGGAACCAGCTCCAGGCGGTTCTGCTGCTGCCAGTGTTCTGCGCGCAGCTTGGCGCCTGTAGCGTGCAGTTCATCAGCGCTGATCTGGCCCTGCCAGAAGGCCTCCAGTGCAAATTTCAGTTCCCGTCTGGCGCCGATACGGGGGAAGCCGAGGTTATGGGTTGTGACCATGATCTGGTGTCTCCTTGAAAAGGGTTATCAGGTGTCGTTATTGGCAAGGGCATCAGGATAGGGAGAATAAGCGATGAAAAATAATGGTAATATTTCACCTATCCATGAATTTTATTCACATGAGGCGGCCCATGATTGAGCGAAACCATCTGGAGATTCTTCGTGCTGTGGATAGCAAGGGGTCTCTGACAGCAGCGGCGGAAGAGCTGCATCTGACCCAGTCGGCACTGAGTCACTCCATCCGCAAGCTGGAACAGCAGCTGGGTACCCGGGTGTGGATCCGGGAAGGCCGGCAGCTCCGGCTGACCCGCTCCGGTGAATACCTGCTGTCACTGGCCAATCGCCTGCTGCCCCAGTTTGAGCATGCCGAAATGCTGGTGGGCCAGTTTGCCCGGGGGCAGCGGGGAACCCTGCGCATCGGGATGGAGTGTCATCCCTGTTACCAGTGGCTGCTCCGGGTTGTCCGGCCGTATCTGGAGCAATGGCCCGGGGTGGATGTGGATGTGAAACAGAAGTTCCAGTTCGGCGGCATAGGTGCGCTTTTCGGCTATGACATAGACCTGCTGGTAACGCCGGACCCGCTGCACCGTCCGGGCCTGGTGTTTGAACCTGTGTTTGACTACGAACAGGTGCTGGTGGTGGCGGCAGATCACCCCCTGGCCGGAACAGATCATGTTCAGCCGGAACAGCTGGAGAAGGAAACCCTGATCACCTATCCCGTTGAAATCGAGCGGCTGGATATCTACACGCAGTTTTTTCTTCCGGCCCAGACTGGCCCGGCCAGGCACAAGACCATAGAAACCACCGATATCATGCTGCAGATGGTTGCGGCAGGGAGGGGGGTGGCCGCATTGCCGCGCTGGCTGGTGGAAGAATACGGGGCAACGGTGCCGGTCAAACCGGTACGTCTGGGGCGTACCGGCATTGCAAAACAGATATTTCTGGGGCTGAGGGAGAGGGACCGGGATGTGGATTATCTGGGCTCTTTCATGACAATGGCACGGGATATTAGCTGGGACCAGACACATGGGGTAAACTGCGCGGAAAAAACCAGTCAGGAATCCGGCCATGAGTGATATACCCCCAGATCTCAAATACATTGAAACCCACCAGTGGGTACGCGTGTCCGATGACGGCACCGCGACCGTAGGCATTACCGACTTTGCCCAGGAGCAGCTGGGGGATGTTGTCTACATTGGTGTTCCCGACCTTGGCGTTACCGTCAATGGTGGCGAGGAAGCCGGTGTGGCGGAATCCGTCAAGTCTGCCTCTGACGTGTTCAGCCCGGTGACCGGTGAAGTCATTGCGGTGAATGAGGCTCTGGAAGACGATCCGGAAAAGGTCAACGAAGACCCTTACGGCGAAGGCTGGATGTTCCGGGTCCGGCTGGCAGATCCGGGCGAGCTGGACAGCCTGATGGATGCCGAGGCCTACGCAGAGCATGTTGCCGCCGAAGAATAAACTGTTCTGATAACAGAAACAGCTTCCGCCCCGCCTATCCGTGTTGCGGGGCGGTTCGTGTATAATTCCCGCCCCGTTTTCAACTCCTTCAGGTGATCGCTATGAATTTTCCGGTACTGTATTTACGCAAGGGCGCTGAGCGCAGGCTGCGGGCCGGTCATCTGTGGGTCTACAGCAATGAAGTTGATACCCGCCGTACCCCTCTGACCGGATTCGAAGCAGGTGAGCAGGCGGAACTCCGGGCTTCCAACGACAAACCGCTGGGAACCATCTTCGTCAATCCCCATGCCCTGATCTGTGGTCGCCTGATCAGCCGAGATCCCGCCCATGGCATGACACCCCAGCGCCTGACCCAGCGTATGGAAACCGCGCTGGCACTGCGGGAGACCCTGTTCGACAAGCCTTTCTATCGCTGGGTCTTTGGTGACAGCGATGGCCTTTCCGGTCTGGTGATTGACCGTTTCGGCGATACAGTCGTGGTACAGATTTCCACTGCAGGTATGGAGCTGTTGCGGGAGGCCATTGTGCGTGCGGTGCAGCGACTGGTTCATCCCCAGACAATCATTCTCAAAAATGATGGCAAGATGCGCCGGGTTGAGGGGCTGGATACCTATGTGGAGACTGCCCATGGTCCTGAGGTGTCACTGCTGAAACTGGAAGAGAACGGTGTGGCCTTCGAGGTGCCTCTGGAAGGCGGGCAGAAAACCGGCTGGTTCTATGACCACCGCATGAACCGCCGGCGTCTGCAGGCCTATGCCCCGGGCAAGCGGGTGCTGGATGTGTTCAGCTATGTGGGAGGCTGGGGGATTCAGGCTGCCTGCGCCGGAGCCAGCCAGGTTACCTGTGTGGACAGTTCTTCCACGGCTATTGATTCGGTTCACCACAATGCCCGCCTCAATGGCCTGGACAATGTGGAAACCCTGGAAGGGGATGCCTTTGATGCCCTCAAGGCTCTGTGTGACGAAAAAGAGAAGTTCGATATTGTGGTGCTGGATCCGCCGGCACTGATTCCCCGGCGCCGGGACCAGAAGGCGGGAGAACAGGCCTATGCCCGCCTGAACCAGCTGGGGCTGCGTCTTCTGGAACGGGACGGGCTGCTGGTGTCCGCTTCCTGCTCCATGCACCTGTCCCAAGAGAAGCTGGTGGACATCATTCGCGGCAGCGGCCGCAAGATTGACCGCTTTGTGCAGCTGCTGGAGCAGGGACATCAGGCTCCGGATCACCCGGTTATCCCGGGCATTCCGGAGACTGACTACATCAAGTCCTGCTTTGTCCGGTCCCTGACAGGTTTCTTCTGAAGTCCGGGCTCAGTCCCGCAGTGACAGGATTTTCCAGCCGTTTTCCCGGGCCAGGGCTTCCAGGGTTGGGTCCGGGTCCACGGCGACCGGATGCTGGACCAGTTTCAGTAACGGCACGTCATTGTGGGAATCGCTGTAGAACCAGGCCCCTTCCAGAGTCTGGTCGTGATCCTGAAGCCAGTCATTCAGCCGTACCACCTTGCCTTCCTGAAAGCTTGGGGTGCCGGAAACCGCCCCGGTAAAGCGTCCGTCTTTCACCTCCGGCTCGGTGGCAATCAGGTGGGGTACCCCCAGCAGTTCCGCGATGGGGCCGGTAATAAAGCGATTGGTGGCAGTGATGATCATCAGGGTGTGGCCCTGCTGCCTGTGGTGCTCCAGCAGGGCGCTGGCCTTGTCCTGAAGCATGGGGCGGATTTTCTTGTCCATAAAGCGCTCGCGCCACACCAGAAGGTCGCCCATGGGGTGCCTGGCCAGAGGCTGCAGGACAAACTCCAGGAACCTGAAAATATCCAGCCCGCCATCCAGGTACTCCTGGTAGAAACGGTCGTTGGTTTTCTGGTATTCCTCGGCATCCACAATGCCTTCTTCAACAAGAAACTCACCCCAGGCATGGTCACTGTCGCCAGCCAGCAGTGTGTTATCCAGATCAAATATCGCGAGCGTCAAGCTGTTACCTCCGGTGATGACTGGGATTGAGACAAAAACCCAGTCTATCACGGCCGGCCAGATACAGCCGCGTTTGCTGATCTCTTGGGTTTCTGCAAGAATGAGAGCAACTTGGACAATTCCGACCGGTTATTTTCTGATCGGTCTGCCGACTTTTGAGAGGACTGTGCCGTGATAGATCCAGACGGTTTCAGACCCAACGTCGGAATCATTGTGGCCAACCACAGAGGAGAAGTTCTGTGGGCAAGGCGAATAGGGCAGGACTCCTGGCAGTTTCCGCAAGGTGGCATCAAACGCAACGAAACACCGGAAGAAGCACTGTACAGGGAGCTTGGAGAAGAGATCGGCCTGGGCGCCAGTGATGTAGAAATCATCAGCTGTACCCGGGGCTGGTTAAGGTATCGACTCCCGAGAAGAATGGTACGCCATAACTCGCACCCCATTTGTGTGGGCCAGAAACAGAAATGGTTCCTGCTGAGGATGTTATCGCCAGACGCGCAGGTATGCGTGGATGGCACCGATTCACCTGAGTTCGATGGCTGGCAGTGGGTAAGCTACTGGTATCCGTTGGGACAGGTTGTCTCATTCAAGCGTGAAGTGTATCGACGTGCGTTGAGGGAGCTGGCTCCGCGTCTGTTTCACAATATGGAACAGGCGCATCGCAGCGAGACGAACCGGCGTGTAAAGGAACAACAGAAATGACGGACTGATTTCAGCCATGCTGAGCATACTGCGAAGTCTTGTACAAGAGGTAAACAGTGCCCGCGATCTGCAGGAGGCACTGGATATCATTGTTTCGCGGGTGCAAAAAGCCATGGGTACTGAGGTCTGCTCCGTCTATCTGCTGGAACCTGGCAACAACCGCTATATCCTGATGGCCACCGAAGGGCTCTACCGCACGGCGGTGGGCCAGGTCAGCCTGGGGTATTCCGAAGGCCTGGTAGGCCTGGTAGGTTCCCGTGAGGAACCCATCAATCTGGAAGATGC
>JBFHSI010000047.1:0-17850 GCA_041591245.1 Marinobacter sp. | reverse complement strand
GTCTGGAAGACCTGTCACGGCGGGTCGACCGGGCCTCGGACATGATGCGTACCCGGGTGGAATTGGCCATCCAGCGCCAGAACCAGCAGCTGCTCAGTTCCATGGACCGCCGTTCCAAGATCCAGCTGATGATGCAGCATACGGTGGAAGGCTTCTCGGTGGTGGCCATTTCCTACTATCTGATCGGGCTGCTGAAGCTGGCACTGGAATCGGCGCACAGTGCCGGTTTCAGCTTCAACAAACCTCTGGTGCTGGGCATTGCCATTCCGCTGACTCTGGCCCTGGTGTTCTTCGGCGTGCGCATGATTCACCACCGCTTCCTGAAGCTGGCCAAAACCCAGTAGCCGGGTTAACGCCCGGCATTACCCGCCACATGCCGGTAGAACTGCTGGGCCGTACGGCCATTGCGGACACCCTTGCCGGTGGCAAAGCGGATGGCTTCCTTGTGCAGGCTTTCACGGTCTTCCACATCCGGGAACAGGGCATCCACCGCCTGCAGATAAACCTCCTGGGAAAAGGGATAGAAGGACAGCTGCAGACCGAAACGGTCCGCCAGGGAAACCTGTTCCTCTATGGCTTCCGCCGGATGCAGCTCACCACCCCGGACCACACTGTTAATGTTATCCGACATGAACTCCGGCATCAGGTGACGGCGGTTGGAGGTGGCGTAGACCCGCACGTTTTCCGGAGGCAGCTCCAGAGAGCCTTCCAGAATACTTTTCAGAGCCTTGTATCCGGACTCACCCACTTCGAAAGACAGGTCATCACAGAAAATCACAAAGCGGAAGCTGAGGTCGCAGATATCGTCGACGATTTCCGGCAGGTTCACCAGATCGTCCTTGTCCACCTCGATCATGCGCAGGCCCTGGCTGCTGTAACGGTTCAGCAGGGCCTTGATCAGGGATGACTTGCCGGTACCCCGGGAGCCCCAGAGCAGCGCATTGTTGGACGGTTCACCGGCCAGAAAACGCTCGGTATTGCGGGCCAGAGCCTCCTGCTGCTGCTCGATACCGGTGAGATCATTCCACTGCACCGGATCCAGCCGGCGAATGGCCCTCAGGCCCGAACGGTGACGGCGCCATACAGCTGCTGGTGAGCTTCTCCAGTCAACGGTTTCAGACACAGACATACTCCTGATTCATGTTCAATTTGTAGCCAGGCCGACATCAGCCGGCACCAAAACCCATTTCAGGAAGGGGACTTTACACCCGTTTTCCTGAAAATCCCGCCAGTTTTTTCCGCGAAGCCCCCCGAACCTCCGGCCCCGGTGCCGCTGGCAGGCAGGTCGCAGGCCTTGAATTCAGCCTCCGACAGCACTATCTGAATAACATCACCTATTGGAGCACATACCCATGTCCGACACCCTGCAGATCAAATGTCCCCATTGCCTGAAAGCAAACCGGGTACCCGCATCCCGCCTGGGTGACCGGCCCGTCTGCGGTGCCTGCAAACAGCCGCTGCTGGACGGCACTGTCGCCACCCTGAATGACAACACCCTGCCCGCTTTTGTGGCCCAGTCCGGCCTGCCCGTTGTGGTGGATTTCTGGGCCAGCTGGTGTGGGCCGTGCAAGGCCATGGCTCCGGAATTTCGGAATGCCGCCGAACACTGGGCCGGCAAGGTGGCCTTTGCAAAACTGAATACGGAAGAGGCGCCGGCAACCTCCGCAGGCTTCGGCATTCGCAGCATACCCACCATGATCCTGTTCAGGTGCGGCCAGGAAATCGCCCGGCAAAGCGGTGCCATGCCCGCATCCCAGTTGTCGGCCTGGCTGGAGCAGCAGTTGCGCTGATATACCATAGCCGGTTACCGGAGAAAATTGCCTGGATCATCTGCGCCGGTGAGCGGTTCGGCGCAGAGTGATGATAAGATTCACGAAAACAACAGGAGAACGCAATGTCACGTATTTACGAGGATAACTCCTTTTCCATCGGCAATACCCCTCTGGTACAGCTCAACCGGGTCAGCGACGGCGCCACCATCTGGGCCAAGATTGAAGGCCGCAACCCGGCCTATTCGGTAAAATGCCGGATCGGCGCAGCCATGATCTGGGATGCGGAGAAGCGCGGAGTCCTGAAGCCCGGGATGACCATTGTCGAACCCACCAGCGGCAATACCGGCATTGCCCTTGCCTTCGTAGCCGCCGCCCGGGGCTATAAGCTGAAACTGACCATGCCTTCATCCATGAGCCTGGAGCGACGCAAGGTACTCAAGGCCCTGGGCGCCGAACTGGTGCTCACCGAGCCGGCCAAGGGCATGGCCGGGGCCATCGCCCGGGCGGAAGAAATCGTTGCCGCAGATCCCGACGGTCATTTCCTGCCACAGCAGTTCGAGAACCCCGCCAACCCCCGAATTCACGAGGACACCACCGGCCCGGAAATCTGGAAGGATACCGAAGGTGAAATCGATATCTTTGTCGCCGGTGTTGGCACTGGCGGAACCCTGACCGGCGTATCCCGCTATATCAAGGGCACCCGGGGCAAGAAGATCACCAGTGTGGCGGTGGAACCTACCAGTTCTCCGGTCATTTCCCAGGTACTGAACGGCGAGACTCCCAAGCCGGCCCCCCACAAGATTCAGGGTATCGGAGCCGGATTTGTGCCCAGGAACCTGGACCTTGATCTGGTGGACCAGGTGGAAACCGTGTCCAATGAAGACGCCATGGCCATGGCCCACAGGCTGATGCGGGAGGAAGGCATCCTCTGCGGCATTTCCTGCGGTGCTGCTGTGGCCGCAGCCGTGCGGGTCAGCAAGCAGCCGGAGCATCAGGGCAAGAATATAGTCGTCTTGCTGCCGGATTCCGCAGAACGCTACCTGTCCACAGAGCTGTTCGCCAACCAGTTCAGCGAGCTGGAAAACGTCCAGTAACTAGCGGTAATGGATAACCGGTGAGCCCCTTAGCGGAGGCCACCGGTTGCCGGCGGCTCGTCATCCCGGACCCGGAGAAAGCTGGCAAATCGGGGTAACCCCGTGGCCGTCAAACCCGAGTATCTGAAGGTAATCACCGAGCCTACAGCCGGTGGTGACGCCCGCTCCGCCTCACTGAACCCGGTTCCGATACGAAACCGGCGGCCATCCTCCAGTTCCACCTCCAGAGCACCCAGCATGCCCTTATACCGGCCCTTGCCGGGCAGGTGGCCGACAACCCGGGCTTCCGCATCCTGATAGGGTTTCACCTTGACCAGATCGTCGGATCGCCCCGCCTGATAGTAACTGCCGCCCCGGCGCAACATCAGCCCTTCACCGCCTGCAGCCACCACTGCCTTGAGTTCGTCCATCAGTGCTTCATGGCTGGTCGCCCGGTGTTGCGGCACCACAACCAGGAACTCCGAATCCATACCGGCCACCAGTGCCTGCAACTGCTCCAGGCGCCGGTCAAAAATCAGTTCCGGCAGGGGCAGGTCAAACACCATGAACCTTATCTGTCGCCATTCGTCATGGTCAGGTTCGGCCTTGCGTACCGCCCCCGACAGTTCCGCAAAACGCCCGCGCCCCATCCACAGTTCACCATCCAGGGGCTGCTCCGGAAAGTGTTCCGTAAACCAGCCCGGTGCCCGGTATTCGTGACCTCCCCGGGAAATCAGCCGGCGGCCATCCCAGTAGGCCCGCACCCCGTCATACTTCTCGCTGACCCAGTAATCCGCCAGCGGCATCCCCCGATGGTAGATATTGGCCAGCGGCAGCTCCGGAACCTGTGCCCTGCCCGGCGCAGCTACCACTCCCCACAGCAGAAATACCAGTGCCGGTACCAGCCAACCTCTTCTGGAAAACATCGACAACCTCCCTGTTTCAGTTCGTTAACGGACCATCCCGGTCCACCCCCGAAAACTCTAGCCTGACCCCGGCCGGGCCTCAAGAACCGGAAATCCGGAATCACCGGGCAGGGTTGTGGCGCAGGTATCTGCCACTGTGCCGGTAACAGAATCTTTTCCGACGGGAGCAAATGCACACCGGGTCAATGACGCCCCCGGCACAGCTGTCTATACTCGATACAAACCCTTCAAGAACAAAACACTGCCCAGCAAGGAGATCACCATGAGCGACCTGAAAACCCGGTTCGAAGAAGCTGTAAACTACATCCAGACGGCGGAAGGCGACTTCAAGCCGTCCAACGAAATGAAACTGGAGTTCTACGCACTCTACAAACAGGCTACCGAAGGTGATGTTTCCGGCAAGCGTCCCGGCATGATGGACTTCATCGGCCGCGCCAAATACGACGCCTGGGAAAAACTCAAGGGCACATCCACCGACGACGCCATGCAGCAGTACATCGACAAGCTGGATTCCCTGAAGTAATCCCCCCCTGCCCGAGTCACTCTGGCCAGGCGGCGCGGAGTGACTCGGATTCCGAAAGTTTTGCCACCTTCAAACGTTTGTCATAAGATGCCGCCATCATAACAACAACAAATTAACCGGAAGAGTGACATGGATATTACCGAGGCGCTGGAACAATCCCAGCCGGGCCTTGTTGGCCGCATCATGGAAGCCATACGCAAACACCACCTGAACCACCGTTCCGAACAGAACTACCTGCACTGGATCACCCGCTTTGTCCTGTTCCACGACATGAAGGATCCGGAGTCTCTGGCCAGCGAAGACCGTCAGCAGTTCCTGTCCTATCTCAGTGACCGTATCCGTGTCTCCAGGGCAC
The DNA here is from genome assembly GCA_041591245.1 of Marinobacter sp. GTDB lineage: Bacteria > Pseudomonadota > Gammaproteobacteria > Pseudomonadales > Oleiphilaceae > Marinobacter. The sequence goes on along the minus strand of JBFHSI010000047.1, from coordinate 13,201 downwards.
GCCTGAATCAGGCCAGCCAGGCTCTGACCCTGTTCTATGAAGATGTACTGGGGAAAAACTGCGGCGAAACACCTGTGACTTGAGGTCCCGGCCCACCCGCGACTGGATCACCCCCCCTCTGCAGTGATAGTCTGCGATACCCGTATCCGGACAGATTCACCATGGCCGAGGGCCCGACATCGACCCGATGAAAACCGATCTGATCACCCGTGAAGGCTTCAACAAACTGCAGCAGGAACTGGATTTTCTGTGGCGGACCGAAAGGCCTGAGGTCACCAGAAAGGTGACCTGGGCTGCCAGCCTGGGCGACCGTTCCGAAAACGCCGACTACCAGTACAACAAACGCCGCCTGCGGGAAATCGACCGCAGGGTCCGGTATCTGCGCAAACGCCTGGAGACGGTTCGGGTGGTGGATTACGACCCGGTGCAGAACGGCAGGGTCTTTTTCGGGGCCTGGGTCCGGCTGATTGATGATCAGGATGAGACCCTGACCTTCCGGATTGTCGGCCCCGATGAAATCTATGAAAGCAAGGATGTGGTGTCCATCGACGCCCCCATTGCCCGGGCCTGCCTGAAAAAAGAGGAAGGGGACGAGGTAGTGGTGCAGACACCAGTGGCCAGAAAAACCTGGTACGTTGAGCGCATCTGGTACGAAACAGGAAATCACTGATCCCGGTTTTCCGCAGATCAAAAAAAACCCCGTAAGGACGGGGCAATGCTAGCGCTGTGCGGGAGGGAGAAGCGGTACCCAAGAAACTCCGCTTCACGATCTCTACCTGATCCATTCTCCACAGCCGGGGTTACACTCCCGTGGCCGGGGAATTACCTTTTGGACAGGGTCTGGCAGAAATTAGGTTGTACACTCTAGGCACACCCGATAGTTTCCCGGTAACCAATTCTGCTATGCGCCCCGTTACGGAGATTGCTCAATGAACACACAAAAACTGCTGAACCTGGCCCTCTCAGGCGTGGATTCCCTTGGCTACCGCCTGGACCAGTTTGGCATTACCGGCAAGGTCAACCGCCACAATATCGCCGCCTTCCTCATGCTGGAACAGAAACATCTGGAAGGGGAATGGGACAGTATCCAGGCCAGGATCGACCGCCGCCGCTCACAGATCGAGCACCTGGCCGGCGCCGTGGAAACCCGTGCCGATGCCGTTCTCGGGCCGGTCTTCGGAATGCTCAAACAGCTGCGTAGCGGCCACTAGCCTCAACCGGCTTCGGAAGATTCGCTGGTTCCGGCCTCAGGGGCCTGAGCCGGCAGTTCCGCCTGAGCTGCCCGGATACGTTTCAGCACACCGGTAAAGGCTGGCATACGCACGGTTACGGTCAGCCCTGGTGGGCTTCTGTCGGAATAGGTATCACTGAGAATAATCTGGCCCTGATGAATCTCCGCAACAGCGCTGACCAGACTCAGGCCCAGACCGTTGCCCGGCAATGACCGGCTTTTGCCCACCCGGTAGAAACGCTGGAAGACCTGCTCCTTCTCGTCATCGGGCACCCCGATACCACTGTCACGGACTTCAAAGATAGCCTCCGCGCCTTCCTTGCGTACCGAAACCCCGATGGTTCCCCGCTCGGGGGTATATTTGATGGCATTATCAATCAGGTTGCTGACCATCTGGAACAGCAGGTCCCTGTCCCCTTCAATCAGCACGCCCGGTTCCAGATCCTGCTCAAAGTTCTGTTCCTTGTCTTCCGCCAGGGCCTCGTAGAGTTCACAGGCATCGGTCACCAGCTCATCCAGGGATACCGACTTCATATCCGCAGTGTTGCCCCGGGTTTCCAGGCGGGCAATACGCAACAGGGCATTGAAGGTGGACAGCAACTGATCCGCTTCTGCCACCGCACGTCCGGCCTGCTCCCGTGCCTCGTCGTTATCCACAGACATGAGGGTATGTTCCAGCTGGTTACGCAGCCGGGTCAGTGGCGTTCTCAGGTCATGGGCAATACTGTCGGAAACGTGCCGGATGCCTTCCATCAGGTACACAATCCGGTCCAGCATTCGGTTCAGGTTTTCCGCCAGCTGGTCAAAGTCGTCATCCGTACCCCGGGTGGGAATCCGTAACGACAGGTGGCCATTCATTATCCGGCGGGAGGTGTTGTTGATAACTTCGATACGCCGGGTGGTGCCCCGGCTCATCAGGAAGCCACCAAGCAATGCCAGAGCCAGGGTGATACCCATGCCCCAGTTGATGGCCGCTTCAATGACCCGCTTGAGGTTGGTCAGCTCATCCACATCCCGACCGACCAGCAGTCTGAGCCCGCCCTGAACCTCAAAGATCCGGGCCCTGGCCAGCCGTTGCGGGCCCATCCAGCCTACGGATTCATCCAGGGTGAAATTGATCCAGCCGCTGTCGGCACGGGCATTCTGGGGCCAGGAACCTATATTGCCGGCCAGTTTGAGAAAATCATCCGTAGTCAGAAGATAGATGGATTTGGCATTGGGGTCCCGGGCCACACGTTCACGGATAATGGTAATGAGTCCGTTCACTCCCCGGCCCCGGTACTGCTCCGCCAGACCGGCAATCTCCGCTTCAATGGTTTCGTCAGTCTGGGCCGCCATGAATCCTGCTGTGCGCCAGTAGATGAACGCCAGCAGGAGAAAGACCGAGGTGGCAAAGACCACCATGTACAGCAGGGCAAGCTGGAAAGACGATGTCCTGAGCTGGCTAAGCAGTTTCACGCAACATGTATCCCGCACCCCGAATGGTCTGCAGCAGGGGAGTTTCGAATTCCTTGTCGATTTTTGCCCGCAGGCGGCTGATATGAACGTCAATGACATTGGTCTGGGGATCGAAATGGTAATCCCACACTTTCTCCAGCAGCATGGTCCGGGTGACCACCTGACCGGCATTGCGCATCAGATATTCCAGAAGCCGGAATTCCCGGGGCTGCACATCGATGTTCTGGCCGGCCCGTTTCACGGTCCGCGCCAGCAGATCCATTTCCAGATCGGCAACCCGGAGCACCGTTTCCGTCTCTGCGGCCTGGCGGTTCCTGCGAATCAGGGATTCGATTCGGGCCAGCAGTTCGGTGAAGGAGAAGGGTTTGGTCAGATAGTCATCACCACCACCCCGCAGTCCCTCGACCCGGTCGTCAACGTCGCCCAGGGCGCTGAGAATCAGCACTGGCACCTGGTTGCCCGTCGCCCGGACCGTTTTGATAATGGACAGGCCGTCCATACCCGGCAGCATCCGGTCCACAATCATCACGTCATATTCTTCACTGGCGGCCATGACCATGCCTTCCTTGCCATCGGCAGCATGATCCACCACAAAGTCGGATTCCTTGAGCCCTTTGACCAGGTAATTGGCTACATCCTGATCATCTTCGATCACCAGTGCTTTCACCGGCATTCCTCCCGATAGCAGATTTCATTAACAACAAGAGTACGAAGAAGTTCCGGGGCCGGCCAGTTACCATCTTGTAAGAGGGTGTCGCCAACGGCGACGGTCAGCCCCGCCCCTTCAGCCAGTCAAGGCTGTCTCCGGTTACTCCCGACGGACGGTACTCCGCACTGACCCAGCCGTCGTAGTCCAGACTGTCTATCGCTGCGAATACATTGGCAAAGTTGATCTCACCGGTGCCCGGCTCATGGCGCCCCGGGTTATCGGCAAACTGGATATGACCGATCCAGGGCAACAGGCACTCCATGGTCCGGATCAGGTCCCCTTCCATGATCTGCATATGGTAAAGGTCATACTGCAGCCGGATATTGTCGGCATCGATCGCCTCAATCAGGGACATGACCCGGGCGCTGGTATCCAGAACAAAGCCGGGCATGTCCACCCGGGAGTTGATCGCCTCCAGACACAGGGTAATACCGGAGTCCGCAAGCCGTCCGGCGGCCCAGGATACATTGTCACTCAGTGTCTGCCAGGCCAGCTCCTCATCCAGCTCCGCCGGCTTCAGCCCTGCCAGGCAGTTCAGGCGCCGGCAGTCCAGGGCTGTGGCGTAGGCCAGAGCCTGCTCCACCCCGGCACGGAATTCCTCAACCCGGTCCGGCAGACAGGCAATGCCCCGCTCACCTGCTGCCCAGTCCCCCGGTGGCAGATTGAACAGTACCTGGGTCAGGTTGTTGTCCTGCAGTGCCTGGCGCAATTCCTGTTCCGGCCATTCATAGGGAAACAGGTACTCAACCCCGGCAAAGCCGGCCGCCCGGGCCAGGGCAAAGCGTTCCATAAAGGGCACTTCGGTGAACAGCATGGACAGATTGGCAGCAAAACGTGGCACAGGCTTACTCCTTGGGACCCGGGGAGCCGGGACGCCATCCATTCAGATGCTCCAGCTCCAGCAACAGGCCGCTGTGGTCGACTTCACTGTGGCCATTGGCCACCAGTGACAGATACTGATTATGCACCTGCTGGGCTAGGGGCAGGGTAAGACCTTCGGAACGGGCTTCGTCCAGAATCATGCCCATATCCTTGAGCTGAATGCGAGCCGGTGCGCCCGGTGCAAAATTTCGATCAATCATGCGTCGGCCATGGAGCTCCAGAATCCGACTACCGGCAAAGCCCCCCAGCAAGGCTTCCCGGACAGCTTCGGGGTCGGCCCCGCCTTTTTCCGCCAGCAGCAGGGCTTCGGATACGGCGCCTATGGTGATACCCACAATAGCCTGATTCGCCAGTTTGGCCAGTTGCCCTGCCCCGACCGGGCCGATCCGGGTGCATTTGCCAAGGGCCTGGAACACCGGCATGGCCCTTTCAATATCCGCTTCAGAGCCACCGGCCATAATACTGAGCCGGGCTTCAGCGGCGCCGAGGGTGCCCCCGGATACCGGCGCATCCACATAGCTGGCACCCCGGGCCTGTACCTGCTCGCCATGGCGGCGGGCCAGGGACGGCTGTATGGAGCTCATATCGATTACCAGGGTTCCCGGCCTGAGTGCTTCCAGAGTGCCCTGCCCGGCCAGCACCTGGTCGACCACCGCACCATTCTCCAGCATGGTGATCACGATATCCGCAGCAGCCACTGCCCGGGCCGGGGACTCTGCCACTCCCGCCTCGCCGGCAAAGGGTTCACACTTGCTGGCGGTCCGGTTCCACAGGGTCATGGGGAAGCCGGCATCCAGCAGGTTGCGGGTCATGGGTGCCCCCATCAGACCAATGCCAAGAAAGGCGATATGGGGTCGCGCTGCAGTCATATCCGAAAATCTCCGGTGCTGTTCAGTAAATGGCAGACATGGGGGGATTATACAAACAAAAACGCCACCAGCCCTGAGGGTTGGTGGCGTTTTTTCAGAACTCCGGAGCCGGGCCGGGAACTCAGGCCGGTTCCGACATCTGGATGCGGATTTTCTTCATGGCATTTTTCTCGAGCTGGCGAATACGCTCCGCAGACACCCCATATTTGTCCGCCAGTTCATGCAGTGTGGCCTTGCCATCAGACAACCAGCGCTGGCGAAGAATGTCCTGGCTGCGTTCATCCAGTGCTTCCAGCGCTTCCATCAGGCGACCGTTGGAATCTTCCGTCCAGTCCGCGTTCTCCAGCTGGGTCGCCGGATCACCGCGCTTGTCCTCAAGATAGTAGGCCGGAGCCTGATAGGCATTGTCTTCGTCATCGTCCATGGGACCGTCAAATGCAGTATCCCGGGACGCCAGACGCCCTTCCATCTCCCGGACAACCCGGGGCTCAACACCCAGATCTGCGGCCACTGCGTTGAGTTCGTCATGGCTCAACCAGGCCAGCCTTTTTTTCTGGCTGCGCAGATTGAAGAACAGTTTGCGCTGGGCCTTGGTGGTGGCCACCTTCACAATACGCCAGTTGCGCAGAATGAACTCGTGGATTTCCGCCTTGATCCAGTGCACGGCAAAGGAAACCAGACGCACACCGTATTCCGGGTTGAAGCGTTTGACCGCTTTCATCAGGCCCACGTTACCTTCCTGAATCAGGTCCGCCTGTGCCAGGCCATAGCCGGAATAGCTGCGGGCAATATGAATCACGAATCGAAGGTGAGACAGTACCAGCTGACGGGCAGCTTCCACGTCGCCGTCGTAATAGAGACGCTCTGCCAGCTCCCGTTCTTCATCCGCAGTGAGTACCGGAATGCGACCTGCAGCCTGAATGTAAGACTCGAGATTGGCACCCGGGACCAGTCTTTCAACCAGTTGTAAACTCGTACCCATGCTGTAAACCTCCGAACCTGACGGCCGTTAAATATACCAATTGGATTTCAGACCGCCAAGAACCTGAAAATTCATGAACCTTACATTAAATCTTTTTAAATCAATAAGGTGGTAATTAGCTTTTAATAAGAACTGTCTCGAAACTACACCAATACCCGTGACACTTTCAATAAGGTGTTACCACAACCCGGATCAGGCGCCGGCAATCTCTCCGGGTTCAATTTCGTCCAGATGACGTTTGACCGCCACCCAGGCACCCAGCCAGCCTAGCAGCATGGCGATAATAATCAATGCGGCCGCACCGTCAAGGCTCAGCCCGGTAAGACCGAAATCACTGTGGTACAGGCCGGCCAGACGCTCTATGGGACCGCTGAGCCACCACAGGGCCAGCTCCAGAAGAACCCAGGCGACAACGCCACCACCCAGCCCGAACCAGGCACCGGTATAAAGGAAAGGCCGGCGCACAAAGGCGTCGGTTCCGCCCACCAGTTTGGCCACCAGAATCTCATCCCGACGACTCTCAATGGCCAAGCGCACCGTATTACCGATTACCAGTACCACCGCAGCTGCCAGCAATAGTGACAACGCCCATACCGCTCGGGCCAGCAATTCGGTTATGGCATTGAGCCGCTGCAACCAACCCAGATCCACCTGTACCTGCGCCACCTCGTCCATGCCCTCGATGAAACGGACCAGTCCCTGCACCCCTTCAGTGGAGCGGACCTGATCCCGGGGGGTCACCAGCAGGGTATGGGGCAGAGGGTTTTCTTCCAGATAGTCCAGAGCATCTTCCAGACCTGAGGAGGCACGGAATTCCTCCAGTGCCTGATCCCGATCCACCAGGATTACCTCGTCAATCCGGCCATCGGAACCGATTTCCTCCGCCAGGCGCTGCGCAGTCTCCAGAGAAATACCCATATCCAGATAGGCCGTCACCCGGGCCCGGCTCTCCCAGCCGGTACTTACGCCATCGATGCTGGCCAGCAACAGCAGCAGTGCCACCGGCAATGCCAGCGCCACCCCCATTACCGCCCAGGTCATCAGGCTGGCCACAGGGTTGCGCCACATCCGCCGGGCACTGTCCTGAGCCACTTTCCGGTGGTGCTTGAAATAGCTCTCAGCCTGCTGTTTCCAGGGTGCTTTGCTGGCCCGTGCGCCACGCACGGAATCCGGTTTGTTGTGCAGATCAGCGGCCACCGGCGCCTCCCACCAGTGGTGTGCCACCGGATACCAGACGACCATGATCAAGCACCAGGGTGCGGCGCTCCATGGCCTGGATCAGGGCAATATCGTGGGTCGCAATCAGAACCGTCACCCCCACCTGACTGAACTGGCCAAACAGGGTCATGATATCTGCGGACAATTCCGGATCCAGGTTACCGGTGGGCTCATCCGCCAGCAGAACCGGAGGCTTGTTCACCACTGCCCGGGCAATACCCACACGCTGCTGTTCACCGCCCGAAAGCTGCATGGGGTTCATCTTTTCCTTGCTCAGCAGCCCCACCTTGTCCAGGGCCGCCCTTACCCGGCGCCCCATATCCCGAGGTGATGCGCCCACCACTTCCAGCGGCATGGCCACATTGTCGTAGACAGTACGGTCAAACAGCAGCTGGTGATTCTGGAACACCACCCCGATATGCCTGCGGATATAGGGGATCTGCCGCCGGGGCAGCCGGTTCAGGACCTGACCACCCACAACCACTTCGCCGGCACTGGGGCGTTCCATCACCATTACCAGTTTCAGCAGGGTACTTTTGCCGGCGCCGGAATGGCCGGTCAGAAAGGCCAGCTCGCCCCGGTCCAGGCTGAAATTCACCTGGCGCAGGGCGGTATGGTCGCTGTCATAGCGCTTGGTAACCTGACGAAACTCAATCATGACTGGCTGCCACTCCATAGGCCGCGTTATTCGTCAAACAGGGCATCCACAAAGGTTTCTGCATCGAAGCTGCGCAGGTCATCCACCTGCTCACCCACACCGATAAAGCGGATGGGAAGCTGCAACTGGCGAGCGATGGCGAACACGATACCGCCTTTAGCGGTTCCGTCCAGTTTGGTCAGGGTAATGCCGCTGACGCCCACCGCCTGGCGGAATACCTGGGCCTGACTCAGGGCGTTCTGGCCGGTACCGGCATCCAGCACCAGCATGACTTCATGGGGTGCGGCTTCATCCAGTTTTTTCATGACCCGGACAACCTTTTCCAGTTCACCCATCAGGTTGTCCTTGTTCTGCAGACGTCCGGCAGTATCCGCAATCACCACGTCCACGCCCCGGGCCTTGGCCGACTGGATAGCATCGAAAATGACCGAGGCGCTATCCGCCCCTGTATGCTGGGCAACCACCGGGACATTGTTACGCTCACCCCAGACCTGAAGCTGCTCAACAGCAGCGGCACGGAAGGTATCGCCGGCCGCCAGCATCACCGATTTGCCCTCGTTGAGGAATTTCTTGGTGAGCTTGCCGATGGTGGTGGTCTTGCCGACACCATTGACCCCGACCATCAGGATCACATAGGGCTGCTGGCTGGCATCCACCCGCAGGGGCTCGGCCACATCCTTGAGCAGTCCCTGCAACTCTTCACGCAGGGCCTTGCGCAGGGCTGCCCCGTCCTTGAGCTGGTTGCGTTCCAGCTTATCGGTCAGTGACTCGATAATTTCGGAAGTGGCGGTCACCCCCACGTCGGCCATCAGCAGAGTGGTTTCGATTTCCTCCAGCAGATCGCCATCAATCTTCTTGCCCAGAGAGAACAGGTCCGACAGGCCGCCGGTCAGGTTTGCCCGGGTTTTGCCCAGCCCGTTACGAATACGTTCGAAAACGCTGAGTTCCGGTTCGGGTTCTGGCTCCGGCTGGACCACTTCCGCTGCCACCGGTTTCTCTGTCTGCGCCGGAACCGGTGCGGCTTCTTCCACTTCCGCAGCTTCACTTTGTGCTGGTGCAGCGGGTTCAGCCGGTGCACGACCAGCATCTGCTTCCGGTTTGCGCTGGGGAACCGGTTTCGGCCTGGGTATACGCCGACGGTTACCGCTGAGATCCAGCACAAATACAAGCACAAGAAGGGCCAGAAGGCCGACTGAAATCCACTCTGCCATCATAAAGTCATACCATCAGTCTGAAGGGGCGGGACAAACAAGACGCACATTCTAGCAGACTGTCCCGCCGAAGTGAGGGCCATCCGGGTTATCATGGTGCGGCCGGTTTCCGCTAAGATGTGCGCCGGACTCACTGAACTGCAGACCCATCCGGAGCCGCATACATGGCACGCAAACACGCCACCCCCAACCGGGCACGCAAAACACCCCGCCAGCCTGAGCAGAGGCCGGAAAGGGGCAGCAGTACCACCGGAGAACTACGAATTATTGGTGGCGACTGGCGCAGCCGCAAACTCAGGTTTCCCGATGCCGGCGGCGTGCGGCCAACACCGGCAAGAACCCGGGAAACCCTGTTCAACTGGCTGTCGTTTCACCTGGCCGGCAGAGACTGCCTGGACCTGTTCGCAGGTTCCGGTGCCCTGGGGCTAGAAGCCCTGTCCAGGGGCGCTGCCAGCGTAACCCTGGTGGACCATACACCGGCTCTGGCCAGGGCTCTGGAAGAAAACCTGCGGTTACTGAAATCCGATAAGGGAAAGGTGGTCTGCACAGGCGTAGACAGCTACCTGCGACACAGAACCCGGCCTCCGTTCGACATCATCTTTATGGATCCGCCATTCCGCCAGGGCTGGCTGGAACGTATCTTTCCGCTGCTGGAAGCCCAGGGCTGGGTAAAGCCGGGTGGCTGGATCTATGTGGAACATGAAAGCGAGATGGCCACGCCGGAGGTCCCCGGGGGCTGGGACCTGTACCGCCAGAAGACCGCGGGCCAGGTCACCTATAATCTGTTCCGAACCCCTCAGGAGGCCGGGCGCAGCGAGTAAGCCCGCAGATGCTCGGCAAATTCTTCCAGATAACGGATACCACTGGCCTCAGCATCCCGGCACCATTCCACCAGCATATTCAGCTTGTCCTGGGGCTTGAGTCCGCGCTGGCGCCACAGCACCTGCAGTTCATGGCTCTTGTCATAGATCTGACGCAGGATTGCATTGTGTGCCAGCACGGATTCCAGGGTTTCCTTTTCCTGGGGCGGAATCAGCGTGGCTTCCCGTGACAGCAGCTGCTTGAGTTTGCGATAGCGGGCCCGGATCTGCTCATCCATCATCGCTTTCTGCTGGCGCAGAACCGGCTCCATCACCCGTTTGCGGTACTGACGCATGATGTCGAAACGGTTATTGGCAATGGCCTGTACCGTATCCACATCCACTTCCTGCTTGCCCGGTACATAATGGGCGATAGGACGGTAGCCTTTGGGCTTGGCCAGTCCGAACAGCTGGAACAGACGGATATAACCCCAGCCAATATCCACTTCAAACCAGCGCCGTGACAGCTTGGATGAGTTCGGATAGGTGTGGTGATTGTTATGCAGCTCTTCACCACCAATCAGTATGCCCAGTGGTGAAATGTTGCGGGCATTGTCTGCACACTCGAAATTGCGATAACCGAACCAGTGGCCGATACCGTTAACCACACCCGCAGCCCAGACCGGAATCCACATCATCTGCAGGGCCCAGATCCAGATACCGTTAACACCGAACAGGAACAGGTCTATGACCGCCATCAGCATGATACCCAGCAGCTTGTAGCGGCTGTAGACATTACGCTCGACCCAGTCTTCCGGGGTGCGCTGGCCATAACGTTCCAGGGTTTCAGGGGTGGCGGAAGCGGCATAAAGCTCCGCGCCTTCCAGAAGGACTTTCTTTACACCCAGTATCACCGGGCTGTGGGGATCTTCCTCGGTTTCACACTTGGCATGGTGTTTCCGGTGGATCGCCGTCCACTCTTTGGTGTTCTGGGCGGTGGTCAGCCACAGCCAGAACCGGAAGAAATGTTTCAGGGCCGGATGCAGGTCCAGCGAGTTGTGGGCCGAGTGGCGATGCAGATACAGCGTGACGCTGACAATGGTGACATGGGTCATACCCAGAGCAACCAGAATCAGCTGCATTACCGACAAGTCCAGAAGACCGTTAAACCACATATATATTCCTCGATTCAATTCAGCGGATTGCAGCTGTACGAAAAACGGGAAAAGGGCAAATCCGGGCTTCGAAACGGGCAACAAACCATCACTACCACTTTAGCGTACACCTGTACGCTGTAACAACCGAATTTGGATGTAAATTTGTTACTCGCTACACTGGACCATGGCCGGCCCGCCATTTCCCTGGGCCTTCCGTCCGGAGAATCCCCGAGTGCCCGAATTACCAGAAGTTGAAACCACCCGTCAGGGCATAGCGCCCCATTGCGAAGGACAGACCATTACCCGCGTCCAGGTACACAACCCGAGTCTGCGCTGGCCAGTGCCGGAAGACCTGGCACAACGACTGGAAGGCCAGGTAATCCGGGCTGTGGACCGGCGCGCCAAGTACCTGCTTCTACATCTGGACACAGGTTCGGTGATCGTCCACCTGGGCATGTCCGGCAGCCTGCGGGTAATTACCGGGGAAACCCCGGCCCGGAACCATGACCATGTGGAAGTGACCCTGCAGTCTGGCGCCATTCTTCGCTACCACGACCCCCGCCGCTTCGGCTGCTGGCTGTGGACCGACTCCGTCTCCAGCCACCCGCTGATTGCCAGCCTGGGCCCCGAGCCTCTGTCCGGCGAGTTCAGCGGAGCCCTGCTGTTCCGTCTGTCCCGGGGCCGGCAAACCCCGGTGAAGTCATTCATCATGGACAGTCATGTGGTGGTTGGGGTTGGCAACATCTACGCCAACGAAGCCCTGCACAAAGCCGGCATCCACCCCAAACGCCAGGCCAGCCGCATCAGTCTGGACCGCTATCAGCGTCTGGCCGAAGCTATCCGCGAGATTCTCAGCGGTGCCATTCTGGTGGGCGGCACCACTCTCCGGGATTTCGTCAACAGCGACGGCCAGCCCGGATATTTCGCCCAGTCCCTGCTGGTGTATGGCCGCGCCGGAGAACCCTGTCTGGCGTGCAGCACGCCCCTGAAGGAAATACGCCTGAATAACCGATCCACGGTCTATTGCACCCGCTGCCAGCACTGAAACCCTCCGGCAATACACCCTCGCCACGGAAATCCGTTTGAAAATGAACAAATATGATTCATAGTTAACAGAGGAATCATGCCCTTCATATACAATATGACGGCATAGTCACGCTCACGGAGACAGCATAATGACCCGCAAAATTTCCCGTACACTGGTTGCCACCCTGGCCGCCTGCCTTCTGGCATTTTCATCCACAGGGTACGCACGAACCATCGAGGAAAGCCCCTCGGCACTGGCCATGACCACAGATGCCATCTTCATTCGTCCGGCCCTGTTTGCCACCACCATTATCGGCGGCGCGGTGTACCTGGTCTCCCTGCCTTTCTCCCTGCTCGGCGGCAATGCCGAGGAAGCCGGCGAAGTTCTGGTTATGGGCCCGGCCAGAGCCACCTTTATTCGCTGCCTGGGCTGCGCCCGCACAGGTCGCAAGGAAGAGCCGGTAAATCAGTCCGGCAACTGATCCCTGTCCGTATCATCCCGGCTTGCCATCGCGGGGAATCTCCGGCAGCCTGAAACAAATTTTTCAGGCTGCCTGTGGATATGATTGACTGGTCTTCTGTTGAGACAGTGCTCCTCGATATGGATGGAACACTGCTCGATCTGCATTTTGATAACCACTTCTGGCTTGAACACCTGCCCCGGCGCTATGCCGAGCATTTCGACCTGTGCCCGGAACAGGCCAAGGAACGCCTGATCCCCATGATCATGGCCGAGCGTGGCTCCCTGAACTGGTATTGCACGGACTACTGGAGCCAGCGCCTGGGCCTGGACATCACCGGGCTGAAAGCCGAAATCGGTGACCGTATCCGCTACCGCCCCCACGTTACCCACTTTCTGCAGGCACTGCGCACTGCGGGCCTGAACCCGGTCATTGTCACCAACTGCCACCCGGACCCTCTGACACTGAAACTGAAGCAGACCGGACTGGATGCCCATGTGCACAGCATCATCTCCAGTCACCAACTGGGCTGGGCCAAG
>JBFHSI010000046.1:0-18035 GCA_041591245.1 Marinobacter sp. | reverse complement strand
GACGACAACGTCTCTCGGATTAAGGCTCATAGATCTTTCTCCGTTCGGAAATCTCGTTCAGGGTTAGCCAAAGAACTTCTTGCCAGTCTTGGCCATTTCACGCAGCTTCTCGGTCGGTTGGTACAGAGGACCCAGATCTGCATACTTGTCTGCCAGCTCGACGAACTTGTCTACACCCATGTCGTCGATATAGCGCAGGGCACCACCACGGAACGGCGGGAAGCCGATACCGAAGATCAGACCCATATCCGCATCTGCAGGATCCTCAACGATGCCATCTTCCAGGCAGCGAACAGTTTCCAGACACAGCGGAATCATCATGCGGGCGATAATGTCTTCTTCTTCGAAGTCTTTCTTGCCCTGAACGATTGGTTCAAGCAGCTTGTAGGTTTCTTCGTCTACGACTTTCTTCTGCTTGCCCTTGCGGTCAAGCTCGTACTTGTAGAAACCCTTGTCGTTTTTCTGACCGTAACGGTTGTTCTCGAACATGACATCGATGGCAGTGGTGCCTTCGTGCTTCATGCGGTCCGGGAACCCGTTGGCCATGACTTCACCAGCGTGTTTGCCGGTATCCATGCCAACAACGTCCAGCAGGTAGGCAGGACCCATGGGCCAGCCGAATTTTTCCATGACCTTGTCGACTTTCTGGAAGTCAGCGCCGTCACGTACAAGGCCGATGAAACCACCGAAATACGGGAACAGAACCCGGTTGACCAGGAAGCCCGGGCAATCGTTGACCACGATCGGGGTCTTGCCCATGGCCTTGGCGTAGGCAACCGTTGTGGCAATGGTGCGTTCGCTGGTTTTCTCGCCACGGATAACCTCAACCAGAGGCATCATGTGCACCGGGTTGAAGAAGTGCAAGCCGCAGAAGTTTTCCGGACGCTTCAGGTTCTTGGCCAGAAGGTTGATGGAAATGGTGGAGGTGTTGGAAGTCAGGATGGCGTCTTCACGAACCGCATCTTCGGTTTCGCGCAGAACAGCATCTTTCACCTTGGGATTCTCAACAACTGCTTCAACAACCAGATCTACGTTCTTGAAATCGCCGTAGTTCAGAGTCGGAGTGATGCTGTTCAGTACATCCGCCATCTTGTCAGCAGTCATGCGACCACGGGACACACGCTTGGCCAGATGCTTCTTGGCCTCACTCAGACCCAGGGTAATACCGTCCTGGTTGATGTCCTTCATGATGATCGGAGTGCCTTTCAGGGCTGACTGGTAGGCAACGCCACCGCCCATGATGCCTGCACCCAGAACCGCCGCCAGATTGACCTTGGAAGCAGATTTTTCCCAGGCCTTGGCTTTCTTCTTGAGTTCCTGGTCGTTCAGGAACAGGCCTACCAGACAAGCGGCAACATTGGTCTTCGCCATTTTGGCAAAGCCCTTGGCTTCCACTTCGATAGCCTTGTCGCGGGTCATTCCGGCATGCTTCTGCATGACCTTGATGGCTTCGACCGGCGCCGGGTAGTTTTTACCGGCTTTGCCGGCAACAAAGGCTTTGGAGATTTCGAACGCCATCATGCTTTCCATGGCATTCAGTTTCAGCTTGCCTTTTTTCTCTTCGCGACGGGCAAGGTAATCCATCTTGCCTTCGTTGCACTGACGGAGAATGGTCAGAGCCGCGTCCACCAGTTTGTCGGATTCGACAACTGCGTCCACAGCGCCCACTTTCAGGGCAGCATCAGCGCGGTTTTCGGTGCCGCCGCTGATCCACTCGATAGCATTATCCGCACCTACCAGTCGGGACAGACGCACGGTTCCGCCAAAACCGGGGAAGATGCCCAGTTTGACTTCCGGCAGACCAACCTTGGCCTTCTTGTCCATGACCCGGTAATCGGTGGCCAGACACATTTCGAAACCACCGCCGAGAGCGATACCGTTGATTGCGGTTACGGTCGGGAACGGCAGGTCTTCAATGTCACTGAATACTGCGTTTGCCTTGAGATTGTTGGCTACCAGATCCTCTTCCGAGCCGGCAAACAGCTCGGTGAATTCGGTAATGTCGGCACCAACAATGAAGCTGTCCTTGGAGCTGGTTACAACCATGCCCTTGAGGTTTTTCTGCTTCTTCAGTGCTTCAGTCGCGGCGCGGAGCTCTTCAATAGTGAGACGGTTGAACTTGTTAACTGACTCGCCCTGCAAGTCAAAGTTCAACTGAGCGATCCCGCCTTCGATCTCTTTAACCGTGATGGCTTTACCTTCGTAAATCATCAACTGATCTCCAGTCTGTGTTTGGAACTGCTTCCAGCCACCTGGCTACATATCCTGAATGCGGCCGGGGTGGTTGTTTGTGCAGCGAGATTTCGGTCACTGCCCGATCATTCGATCCAAAAATTCATACAGTCGTTTGAATCGTGAGGGCACACCATGAAAAAAAAACGGGCGTTTGTCAATTTGTTTCTTTCAGATCAGAATCTGAATTTCCCGGCATGAAGCCTAATTCATGCACATTAATATGTTGAAATACTAACAATTTATGGCCGTACAGCCCCCGTGAAACAACGACCAGCATCAATTTCACACACATTTAATACTTGTTTACACTTCCCGCCCGGCGTGACGGGCCAAACAGCTTGATTGACCGGCCGAGTTACTTTAACGTCGATCTGCGACACTGGTCCACAACAATAAAATCGGATAACGGAGAAGTATCCAATGAAAGACTCAGGCCTGAGGATTTACTCCCTGGCAATCGCCCTAACCCTGCTTGCATTCACATCGCTTGCAGCAAGGGCTCAGGACACAGCTGACGACTTCCTATCAGACCTGCACAGGTTCCGGATCGCCAACTACATGGCACTGGATGCCTTCTATCGGTTCAGTGCTGACACAGACACCAACACTCTCAATGAGATTGTGGTCAGCATCAATACCGCAAACGATGCCATGAATACTGTGTCAGCAAGCAGCGACAAGCTCCTGTCCCAGCAACAGATTGAATCCATGAATCAGGAATTTGACCGGTTCAAGGCGCTGATGCGGGACAACATCAACGATGTCCGCAAAACCGGCTACCCGGAGCTCCGGCTGGTTTCCGACATGGCTAACCAGGCACAGACCATGAACAACATGGCCACCGAGCTGTATCTGGCCGCCCAGCAGAACACCCGGAGTAACGCCGACCCAAGGGTGGAAGCCGCCCGTTCCGCTGCCGTGAAAATGGCCCAGATGATGACCAAGTACTCGGTACGGTCCAATACCGCCGTCACCCAGACCTTCCAGGGCTCCGCCACCGAGAAGACCCTGGATGAACAGGCCCGGGAATTTGAGGCGCTGCTGGCCTCCGTTGCCGATGGCGCACAGGACGGTGAGCTGGTTCAGATTCTTGACGATCTGCAGGCCAAGTGGGCATTCATCCGCAACTCCTACATCAACTACAACGAGAACAATGTGGGATTTGTTATTGGCCGCTATTCCAAAAGTATTCTGACCGGTCTTTCCAGGGCCATTGAGCTGCTGGAAGCCAACGCCTGACCCTCCCTGCCCCGGCGCGCCCGCTGCCTCTGCAGCCCGGGCGCGCTTTTTCACCAGGTTTTTGATACCCGTCAGTTTACCGCTACACTTTCCGGACCCGAATTGAAGTACTATTCTGGACTCATGCCAGAGCACTTAAGGAGTGATGCAATGTCCGCCTATCAAAAAATGCTTGTTGCCATTGACCTGACAGAGGAAGCGCCTCAGGTACTGGACAAAGCCAAAGCCATGCAGGCAGCCCATGGAGCTGAATTGCTGCTGGTTCACGTGGTGGAACCTGTCGGTTACGCCTATGGCGGCGACATCCCGATGGATCTGACGGAGCTGCAGGACCAGCTCGACAAGGCGGCCCACGAACAGCTGAAGAAGTACGGTGAGCAGTATGGCATCCCTGAGGATCATCAGGTTGTCACTGTCGGACGCCCCGAGTCGGAGATTCATCGCCTGGCCAAAGAACATGACACCGACCTGGTTATTGTCGGCAGTCACGGCCGCAAGGGCCTGCAGCTTCTCCTGGGCTCCACCGCCAATGGTGTGCTGCACGGCACTGTCTGCGACGTTCTTGCCATCAAGATAAGCTGATAAACAAAAAACCCGGAAGATCACCTCTTCCGGGTTTTTGCATGCAGTCCCTGTTCCGGAACCCTAGCCGGATTCCCGCCCCATCTTGACCTCCAGCTTTCTCAGCTGGCTTTCCAGGGAAAAGCTGACACTGGATGCCATGGAGAAAAAGTTCAGCAGAACTTTCAGGTTACTGTCACCCTGGCACACGGAATGTATCCGCTGCCACAAGGCCTGATTCACCAGCTGCAGACGCTGACTTCTCTCCACCAGCCCCTGAAGTTCCCAGTCCGGCTCCCGGTGATGTTTTTTGGCGAAGTACTGCTCCAGAAGGTACTGGGACACGCTGCGCAGGATAAATTCATCGGTATTGGCAAACGGCAGATGATGCAGCGCCATCGGTTTGAGCTCCGCCAGTACCGGACAGCCGCTGGTTGCCATCTTGAGCCCCAGCAGGGATCTCAGCGCCTCTTCCAGCGCGGTCTGCTTGAAATAGCTGCGGTGTTCATCAGTGACCGTAACATCCACTTTCTGATAGGCATCATCCGCCTGAAAGGCCTCGACAACCGGCAGAATTTCCACGGCTGCCGGGCACATGGGATGGTCTGCCGCAGCCAGTGGACAATTGGAACACTGGCAGTATTCCAGTTTCACCCAGGGCGGAAGACTGGCGTCAGGGGGCTCCGCCCGGCCAGTAACCCGAAATTCGACAACCCTGCCGCTCTGGAACCTGAAACTGTAATTTACATTCATTGACCCGCCTGTTCTTCCAACTCCATCCACCGCTCGATAACCTTTTCCAGGGTGGCCTCCTTCTCGGCGAGAGAAGCCAGGGTGGATGACACCTTGTCCTGAGGACCCGAATAGAAATCAGGTTCGGAAATTGTACTCTGCAAGCTGGCAATTTCCTGTTCCAATGCCTCAATTTGAACAGGCAGCTGCTCAAGTTCCAGCTTCAGCTTATAGCTCAGCTTGGCCGGCTTTGCTTTTGCGGGCTGGGCAGCAGCTTTTGCCGCAGGCTCCGGCTTGCCAGCCGGCCCCTGACGGTTCTGCCTGGCGGTTTTGACACCGGCACCCGCCTCCGAGGGGAAACGACCGCCCTGGCGGCGCCAGTCACTGTAGCCCCCGACGAACTCCTCAACCTTTCCGGAACCATCAAGAAATACGGTATCGGTAACAACATTGTCGAGAAATTCTCGGTCGTGACTGATCACGATGACTGTACCCTGGAATTCAGCAAGCTGCTCTTCCAGCAGCTCCAGGGTCTCCACATCCAGATCGTTGGTGGGCTCATCCAGAACCAGAATGTTTGCGGGCTTGCTGAACAGTTTGGCCAGCAGCAGCCTGGCCCGCTCGCCACCGGAAAATACCCGGACCGGAGAACGCGCCCGCTCCGGCGTAAACAGGAAATCCTGCAGATAGCCAAGAACATGCTTGCTCTGGCCATTGATCTCAATGAACTCCCGCCCTTCGGCGATGTTATCCAGCGCCGTTGAGGTAAGATCCAGTTCACCCCGGAGCTGATCGAAGTAGGCAACATGCAGTTTGGTGCCCAGCCGGATGCTGCCCTCCGTTGGCTCAAGCCCGCCGAGCAGGAGACGAACAAGGGTGGTTTTACCGGTACCGTTCTCCCCTACCAGCCCGATCTTGTCGCCCCGGAGTATGGTCATATTCAGGTTATCAATGATCCGGCTACCGTCAGGCCAGGAAAAACCAGCACCCCGGGCCTCAACCACCAGCTTGCCGGAACGATCCGCATCCTCCACCGCAAAGCTGGCATTTCCGCCCCGAACCCGGCGCTGACGATGCTCTTCGCGCATGGCCCTGAGCGCCCGCACCCGCCCCATATTGCGGGTTCGCCGGGCCTTGATGCCCTGACGAATCCAGGCCTCTTCCTGCTTCAGGCGCTTGTCGAACAGGGCGTTCTGGCGTTCTTCCTCTTCAAGGGCCTTGTCCTTGAGCTCCAGGTAACGGTCATAGGTTGCTGCAAAACTTATGAGACTGCCCCGGTCCAGCTCCACGATACGGGTCGCCATTCTCCGGATAAATGCCCGGTCATGGCTGACAAACAGTATGGCACCCCGGAACTGCCCCAAGGCTTCCTCAAGCCAGGCAATGGCCGGCACATCCAGATGGTTGGTAGGCTCATCCAGCAACAGGACATCCGGCTCGGCAACCAGTGCCCGGGCCAGCAATACCCGCCGCTGCCAGCCACCGGAAAGGGTATTGATACGGCAGTCGGGATCAATACTGTACTGGGCGAGTATGGCCGTTACCTTCTGATCCAGGCGCCAGCCGTCCAGCGCCTCCAGCCGCTCCTGAACCTTCATCAGCCGGTCCAGACACGCTTCATCCCCCTGCCCTGACAACTCGTGGAATTCCGCCAGGAGGGCTCCGGTCTCTGGAAAGGCTCCCGCCACCACCTCATAGGCGGTGCGGGTGTCATCAGTAGGCAGGTTCTGGGGCAATACGGAAAGCACCGCGCCCTCTTCCAGACGGACAACGCCATCGTCGGGCACCACTTCACCGCTGACAACCTTCAGCAAGGTGGATTTACCCTCACCATTCCGGCCCAGAAGACATACCCGCTCGCCAGCCTCAATAACCAGCGATGCCCGGTCCAGCAGGGGCTGCAAACCAAAAGAAAGGGAAATTGCGTCCAGATTCAACAAAGGCACGGTACGTTCTACTCCGTAATAGGGACTGTAACGGAATCACCAACCCGGATGGTTCCAGAAGATTCATGAATGGCATTCATTCCGAAGATGACGCCTTCGTCGGTACGACGGTATCCTGACAGGGTACGCAGGGGCTGCACTGCAGCGTCCTTGACCCCCGTATCCGGGTCCACCGTCGTCATGACACAGCGGGAACAGGGCTTGACCAGACTGAGCCTTACACTTCCGGCCAGCAACTCCTGCCAGCCATCTTCCGCCCAGGGCTCGGCCCCCTCTACCACTATATTGGGCCGGAACCGACGCATCTCTGCGGGAGAGTCCAGCCGACTGTTCAGTTCCTGCAGTGACGATACGCTGGTGACCAGTAGCGGGAAGCCATCGGCAAAGCTGACACGGCGGATATCCATTACCCGTCCGGCATCCACCCTCCGGAAAGAGTCATCCGGCATATACACCAGCCGCAGAGCTTTTCCCACAAACCGGCTAAGAGCCTCGTTGGCTTCAGATTCCCCCACCAGAGCCTTGACCCAGTCCCGCCATACCAGGGCCCGGAGGCTTTCAGCCGTGGGCACCAGAGGAAAACAGCCTGCATCGGGTATGGTGATGGTAACCCCGCCCTCTGCCAGTGTCGGTTTTATCCTCGCCAGCTCAGGATGGGTTCTCTGGGTTACGAAGTTCCGGTCCTCATCAATAATCATCCAGCGCCGGTCACCCACCGGGCCAAAATCATCCAGCTCGAAGCTGTCGACCTCAATGCCGGCAAGGGATTTGACCGGATAAATCCAGAGTGAATGCACCTGCATGCCGATACCTCCTGAGCGTGACAAGGGAAATGCACAAGAGGGCTGATTATAGCGGACCCGTCCGGGAAACGCCGGTTTACCGACCGGGTAAACGAAAAAACCCGGCCTCTTACGAGGCCGGGTTTTCGGAATCTGGAGCGGGAAACGAGATTCGAACTCGCGACCCCAACCTTGGCAAGGTTGTGCTCTACCAACTGAGCTATTCCCGCGTTGCTGTGCGCTTCATGGCGACAACGGAGGCGTATTTTACGGATCCGAGAGCCACCGTCAACTACTTTTTTCCAACTTTTTTCAATTTTTCCGGATACCGGGAAAATTGGCGAAACCTTGATCAAAACGGGGAGTTACGATCAGTGCCTCAGCCCTGATCATCCGGTTTTCCGGCACTTGCCGCAACCGTACGGTTATCGCAGTTCACAAATGCAGAACTGTGCAGCCATTTCTGGTCGGGGTAATAGGTAAAGATCAGTTGGCCGCCCTTGAGATTATCAACCACCTGACGGATCACCCGGTTATCAACGGCCGGACAGCCGTGGCTACGCCCTATCCTGCCGTATTTGCTCACCCAGTTTTCATTCACATAGTCCGCCCCATGAATAACGATGGCGCGCTGTCTTGCCCGGTCATTGATGCCCGGCTCAAGTCCGTCAAGACGCAGGGAATAGCCGTGCTTGCCGATATAGGACTCCCGGGTCTGGAACAATCCGATACTGGACTGATGACTGCCGTCATCATTGGAAAAGGACGTGGAGCGGAAATTACCGGAATTCTTGCCGTGGGCTACGAGATCATTCAGAACCAGCTGCTCTGCTTCCAGGTCGAATATCCAGAGCCTCTTCTCACTGGAAGGCAGCGAGAAATCGATAACCGCCAGCCGTTCCGGCATATCGATCCCGCTGGAGACAGCGCAGCGGGAACTTTTGAATGCGGTTTCCAGAACCTTTCGATCAAGGTCCGGTGCAACTGCAGCGAGACGCTCCATCAGCCGGTCGTCCAGACTTGCAGAAAATCCAGGCAATGAGATACCGGCGCCCAGTAGCGTCATTAACCCGATTCCAATATGTCGTCTGATGGCAAGCATTGTCTTCCCCGTATCCGGCACCTGGAGGCGATCCCCCCGTGCAACTGTCTGCGGAAACAAGTGTTGCGCATTCTACCAGCGAAAACTGATAACCCAGCCAGACTTGTACACTATCTATACAAAGTTTAAGGAAGACAGAGACAATCGGAGGCAAGCGGTTACTGTCCGAAACGCTTGCCCTTTGCAAGATATTCTTCTTCTCCTGCTTTAGGTTTACGCCCCAATACCTTGTTTCTATGAGGGAAGCGACCAAAGCGCCTGACAATATCCCTATGCTCCCTGGCAGATCTGGCAAAACTTTCCAGGAATTCGCCCAACGGGCCAGAATTGGCAGCCGCCAGTTGTTCGAAGCATTCAACCGACAGTTCCTGGTCCTCCAGGCGCTCTGAATGCTCCAGGGGCATATACATAAAAGCACGCATTACCGGCGGCAGGGACACATCCTGCCCCCTGTTCATCGCCTGCCGACACAGGTGGCGGGCCAGCTGGTCCTGCTCGAAGGCCAGTGAACTGCCCCGGTAAATATTCCGGGAGAACTGATCAAGGAGAATGATCTCGGCCAGCGCACCACCGGAATCCGTGCGCCAGTGCTCCAGTCCACCTTCAGAGGCAAACAGCACCATGGACAGAAAGCGTCGGCGGACCTCCTGATCAAAGGCCCGGTCAGCCTGGAACCAGCGCCTGCGGTAAGCCGGGTCCGGCATGCCGTCCCCATCCAGATCACCGAACCAGAATGCCAGAATGTCTTTCCAGTCAAGCATCAGCACCTTCCTGTTATTTGGGGCCCGCCCCCAACCATGTCATCATAGCCCCGGGGTGGCCGACATGCGCCTGCCCCGACCACACACGGGGAGGACGAATGGACAGCCAAATCATCCTGCTGGCACACGGCAGCAGAGACAGGCGCTGGTGCGGGACCTTTGAGGAACTGGCAACAGCCACACTTGAGGCCGTTCCCGGGTCGAGAATAGCCTATATGGAACTGGCAGCACCATCACTGAGGGACATTGTCGAGGAAGGCTGCAAACAGAAGGTACAGAACTATTCCGTAGTTCCCCTGTTTCTGGCAGCAGGCCGCCACCTGAGAAAAGACATCCCCGCGATGATTGCGGAGCTGGAGAGCGAATACGGGGTCAGCATACAGCTGCTGCCACCCATCGGTGAGAACCCGCTGCTGGGACAGGCTATCCGGGATATAGTGATATCAACCATGGACATGGCGGCGAGCGACCACCACCAATAAAGGTGAATTTTTTTCACAAAAGGCGTTGACACACCGGGGTGCCTTTCTTAATATACGCGCCACCTCGACGAGGCAAGGTTTTGAAGATGTTGCGTCCCCTTCGTCTAGTGGCCTAGGACTCCGCCCTTTCACGGCGGCAACAGGGGTTCGAACCCCCTAGGGGACGCCAATTTTCTCTACCGTCAGACAGCCTTTCTGTTCTGCTTTCCCCCTTTGGTCTTATCGTGTTCGTGTTCTTTCTGGTCTTTCATAACAAAGACCCCAACACCCACGAAGAAGGCTACCATCAACAGTACTGTAACGATCCCTGCGATAACAACCACGTCCATATACATATGTATGCTCCTTACGGCAGTAAACTTGACTGTGCTCAGGTTACGCTGGCAGCCCCCCGGCGGTATTGATCCAGATCAACGCCTTCCGGACGCCAGTTGCAGCTGTTTTGACCTGGATCCAGTTACACATCGTTTCCTGAAATTCCGGGCGTTTGCAGGGCGTATAAAAGCAACTGCTGCTATAGTCGGAATATGAAGACTCTCCACGGCCACTTCCATCAGACTGAGTGACAGAACTTCACTACATGCCAAAACTGTCGACACGTCTTCAGCGGTTTCGAAAAGGCTCTCCATTGTCCTTCAGGTTGCTTGCCTGGATACTGCTGTTCAGCTCCGCCTTTACCCTGATTGCCTCCGCGATCCAGATTTACTCGGACTACCGTAAGGATCTCTCCCAGATTGACCGACGCATGGGAGTCCTGGAGTCCGGTTATTCCTCCAGCCTGGCCGGTAGCCTGTGGGCGCTGGACCAGAAACTGCTGCACACCCAGATGGAAGGCATACTCAGCCTGCCGGATATTGTTCATCTCAGACTGAGGATCGAGCCGGATTCAGAACTGGTGATGGGGGAAATTCCCAGAGGAGCCAAAACCAAATCCCACAGCTTTCCGCTGGTTCACCAGGCCGACGAGATGTACACCCTGGGGGAGCTGACAATTACCGCCGACCTGGACCGGGTTTACCAGGAAATGAAACGCAGGGTGGGCATTGTGCTGGCCACCCAGTTCCTCAAGACGTTTCTGGTTTCCATTCTTATCATCTGGATTTTCCAGCACTTTGTTACCCGCCATCTGACCACCATGGCGAACTACGCCCGGGATATATCCCTGAAGAATCTGTCCAGCCCCCTGGTGCTGGACCGTCCGGACACCCATACCAACCGGGCAGACGAACTGGGTCAGGTAACCGATGCCATCAACAAGATGCGCAGACGTCTGAGAGACGACCTGGAACGACAGGAACGGGATGCCAGTGAAATCCGCAAGTTCTCCAAGGCCATAGAACAAAGCCCCTCCTCTGTGCTTATCTGTGACCGCCAGTGGCACATTGAATATGCCAACCAGAAATTCACCCAGCTGACCGGCTACGACGCCACCTCCATTGTCGGCAAGCACCCGGGGGCCGTGGGCGACAATGACCTGGAGAACCGGGAAAGCCTGAATCTCTGGCAATCCATCCGGCTCCAGGTACAGCGGGTCGGAGTATGGCAGGGGGAGGTCAACAGTGTGCGCAAGAACGGTGAGCGCTTCTGGGAGCAACTAATTGTCACCCCTATAAAGGATACGGAGGGGGAAGCCAGCGGCTACCTGATTCTTGGCGAGGATATCAGCATCCGAAAGCGCTACGAACAGCAGCTGCTGCGACAGGCCAACTACGACATACTGACCGGGCTTCCCAACCGGATGCTGGCCCTGGACCGGCTGAAACTGGCCCTGGCCCAGGCGCGCCGGGAAAACAGTCTGGTTGGCATCATGTTTCTGGACCTGGACAACTTCAAACACGTCAACGACACCCTGGGACACGACGCCGGCGACAATCTGCTGATCGAAGCCGCACGCCGTATTTCCAGCTGTCTCCGGGGCACCAGCACCGTAGCCCGCCTGGGTGGCGATGAATTCCTGGTGATCCTGCCCGGCCTCACCGGCGTGGAGGCCTCCTCCCAGGTGGCGCAACGGATACTGAATACCTTCTCAACACCCTATATTCTCAATGGCCAGGAAGTCTTCGTCACCACCAGTATCGGCATAGCCATTTTCCCGAAAGACTCGGATAACAGCGGTACCCTGCTCCAGCACGCAGACGCAGCCATGTACCAGGCCAAACATCAGGGCAAGAGTGCATACGCCCACTTCATGCCGGAAATGTCGGAAGTTTCCCACGAGCGCCTGCAAATGGAGTCCTGCCTTCGCCGTGCTCTGGAAATGAATGAATTCGAATTACATTTCCAGCCCATCGTGAACACAGTCACCGGGCAGCTGTATTGCGCTGAAGCCCTGTTGCGCTGGAACAGCCCAAGTCTGGGCCTGGTGATGCCGGACCGGTTTATTCCCCTGGCCGAGGAAACCGGCCTGATCATTCCTATTGGTGAATGGGTTCTGAAACAGGCCTGCGCCACTGCCACAACCTGGAAGGAACTGCTGGGCCGGCCCATTGGCGTCTCTGTTAACGTTTCTCCCCGTCAGTTCCGGGACCCCGGGTTCACCGATGCTGTCATGGGCGCGCTGGCCACCAGCGGCCTGAGTTCCGAACACCTGGAGCTTGAAATCACTGAGCGACTGCTGCTGGATAACTCCATACAGACGGCAGAAATACTGCGTCAGCTGGATCAGCATGGCATCCGGCTTTCCGTCGATGATTTCGGAACCGGTTACTCGGCACTCAGCTATCTGAAAAGCTATCCTTTTGACACCTTGAAAATTGACCGCACATTCGTGCAGGATGCAACCAAAGATGCAGAAGATGCCGCCCTGATCAGAGCCATTATCAACATGGCCCACAGTCTGGGACTGAAAGTGATTGCCGAAGGTGTGGAAGAAGAGGCCCAGACCCACTTCCTGACCGAGGAAGGCTGCGACTTCTCCCAGGGCTATTACTACAGCCGGCCATTGCCTGCAGACAAGTTCCAGCACTGGCTGGAAACCAAAGTAAAGCTACCGACCTGACACTTCGGGATTATCAGATTCATGGATGCAAACATACTCGTCGTAAACTGCGGCAGCTCATCGGTCAAACTGGCCCTGTTTGACCGGCAATACAGGAAGCGGGCCTCAGCCCTGGCCGAACTTCTGAACTCCGACGCCCCCAAAGCCAGAATTTCCGGAGACTATCCCGAAGTCGCCCTGCCGCAACACTCCAGCCACAGTGATGCCATTGAAGCTCTGGTGGCAGCCCTGAAAAGCCACAAGCTGATGACCGCGGAGCCTTCGGCTATCGGCCACCGCATCGTCCATGGCGGAGAGACCTTCCACCAGGCGGCTCTGATCAACGACGAGACACTGCAGGCCATCGCCGAGTGTTCCGACCTTGCGCCCCTGCACAACCCCATCAACCTGTCGGGAATACGGGCCACCCAGGCCCTGTTTCCTGCCGTGCCCCAGGTTGCCGTGTTCGATACCGCATACCATCAGACCCTCCCCAAACATGCCTATCTCTACGCAGTTCCTGCGAGCTGGTATCAGGACTGGGGGGTGCGACGTTACGGCTTCCACGGTATCAGTCACAGCCATATGGTCACCGAAGCGGCACGGCGCCTTGGACGAACACCGGCCACCACCTCCATCATCTCGGCCCATCTTGGCAATGGCTGCAGTGTTGCCGCCATCCGTGACGGAATCAGCGTCGATACCAGCATGGGCCTGACACCGCTGGAAGGCCTGATGATGGGGACCCGAAGCGGGGACGTGGACCCGGGCCTGTTTGACTACCTGGCCACCAAGGGCATTACCGCCAAGCAGTTACACCATATTCTGAACCACGACAGTGGCCTGCGCGGAGTGTCCGGCCAGACCAACGACATGAGGGCCCTGTGCGAACTGGCCGACCATGGTCACGAACCTTCCGCCACAGCTATCGATATTTTCTGTTTCCGCCTGGCCAAATATGTGGCGGCCATGATGGCGTCCCTGGACCGCCTGGACGCCCTGGTGTTTACCGGGGGGATTGGCGAGAACAGCGCCAGAGTGCGGCGGCAGACGATTGACCACCTCCGGCTGCTGGGCTTTGAGCTGGATCCTTCCCTCAATGGCTGTGCCGGCGAATACAGTAACGGCCGGATAGAAAGCGTCGAATCCCGTTTTCCGGTCATGGTGATCGGGGCCAACGAAGAACTGGTCATAGCCAGAGAAGCCGGTCAGCTGGCTGACAGCCAGCCGCAGCTATAGTCCCAGCCCTATTTCAGGAAATCCGAAATGGCCAAAAGTCTTTATATCGCTCCCACCTCCATGGGCACCGGGCTGACGTCCGTCTGTCTGGGCCTGTTGCGAGCCCTGGAACAGGAAGGCGTCAGTGTCGGTTTCTACAAACCCTTTTCCCAGACCATCAATCCGGGTGAGTCCCGGCATAACCAGGGCGCAGATTCTTCCGTCAACTTTGTCCGGGCCTGCAGCCACCTGTCCCCGCCCGACCCCATCCCATTGAAAGAAGCCCAGCGCCTGCTCAACCATGGCAAGGCCGACCTGCTGATGGAAAATATCATCGGGGAATACCAGAAGGTGGCCCGGGATGTGGACGTGGTGATCGTCGAGGGACTGGTCCCTGATCTGAGCCAGGCCTACATAGCCCAGCTTAATGTGGAGGTAGCCCGCAACCTGGAGGCCGAGGTCATACTGGTCAGCAAGCCCAGCAGTCGCAGTGCCGCTGAAATCGATGAGGAAATCGACTTTGCCGCACGGCGCTTTACCATTCCCTATGCCGTCAATGTGATTGCGGTGGTGCTTAACAAGGTGGGCGAGCCGAACCGGCCGGGGCTATCGTTGCAGGACACTCCGGATCCGGTCCGTCCGGAAATAGACTACCCGGTGGAATGCCAGGTATTCCGTGAGCAGCGCTTCCGGCTACTGGCTGAAGTGCTCTGGGATCCGGACCTGCTGGCCCCCAGGGTTTCGGACATTGTCCGGGAACTGGACCTGCAGATAGTACACGAAGGCCAGATGCTGGTGCGCCGGGTCCGGCGGATTTCCGTGTGCGCCCAGACCCTGCGCAATATCACCCACACCCTCAGTGCCGGCACCCTGATCGTCACTCCGGGTGACCGGGAAGAGATCATTCTTGCCACCGCCCTGGCGGCCCTCAATGGCGTCCCCATGGCCGGTCTGATTCTCAGCGGCGGGCTCACACCCGATCCGCGCATTGCCGATCTCTGCCACCGGGCCCTGAGCACCGGACTGCCGGTCCTGACAGCCAGCACCAACACCTACGAAACCGCCGACAGGCTCGCCAATCTGTCCGCAGCCATTCCCGTGGACGACCCGGAACGTATCGAAAAAGCCATGGAGATGGTGGCAACCCGGATCGATACCGACTGGCTGCAGGAGCACCTGAAAGTACAGCGCCAGAGCCGGCTGTCACCGCCGGCGTTCCGCTACCAGCTGTCGGAACGGGCCCGGGCTGCCAACAAGCGCATTGTGTTGCCGGAAGGCTGTGAACCACGAACCGTACAGGCGGCCATTACCTGTCACCAGCGCGGGCTTGCCCGCTGTGTGCTGCTTGGCGACTCCACGGAAATTCACAATGTGGCCCGGACTCTGGGTCTGAGCCTGCCTGCGGACCTGGAAATCATGGATCCGGCCAGAATCCGCCACAACTATGTGGCGCCCATGGTGGAACTGAGAAAGCACAAGGGGCTGACCCCGCAAACCGCGGAAGCCCAGCTGGAGGACAATGTGGTGCTCGGCACCATGATGGTTGCTCTGGACCAGGCGGACGGGCTGGTATCAGGTGCCATTCATACTACAGCCAATACCGTCAGGCCGGCCCTGCAACTGATCAAGACCCACGAACAGGCCAAGGTGGTTTCGTCGGTATTCTTCATGCTCCTGCCCCAGCAGGTGGTGGTCTACGGCGACTGCGCCATCAACCCGGACCCCAATGCCGAGGAACTGGCGGATATCGCCATTCAGAGTGCGGAATCCGCATCGGCATTCGGAATCGAGCCCATAGTGGCCATGATCAGCTACAGCACCGGGGAATCCGGCAGCGGTCAGGATGTAGACAAAGTACGGGAAGCCACCCGCATTGCCCGGCAACGCAGGCCGGACCTGCTTATTGACGGTCCCTTGCAGTACGACGCGGCCGCCATTGAAAGTGTCGGCAGAAGCAAGGCTCCGGGCAGCAAGGTTGCGGGCCGGGCCACGGTGTTTGTATTCCCGGATCTAAATACCGGCAACACCACCTACAAAGCGGTTCAGCGCAGCGCCAATGTGGTCAGCATCGGCCCCATGCTTCAGGGCCTGAAAAAACCGGTCAATGACCTGTCCAGGGGAGCTCAGGTTGAGGATATTGTCTTCACCATCGCCCTGACAGCAGTGCAGGCAAAGCAGGTGGAAGACGCCCGGTCCGGGTGATTCCACCGCCCTGCCTTCAGGGAGGTCAGCGTTTCAGACTTTTCTGGCGGGTTTTGCGGATCTTGCGGCCTTTTTTCAGGTCCGCGTCTTTCTTCACCTTCTGCCGGGGAGTCATCCTGTCCACCTTGCCGGCGAAGGGGTTTTCCCCGGACTTGAACTCGAACCGGATCGGAGAACCGGTAACCTTGAGCACCTTGCGGAAAGTGTTTTCCAGATAGCGCTTGTAGGAACCCGGCAAAGAGTCGACCTGATTGCCATGAACCACAATCACCGGGGGATTGGATCCGCCCTGGTGAGCGAAGCGAAGCTTGATCCTGCGGCCATGGACCATGGGCGGCTGATGCTGGGCCGTGGCATCCTGAAGGATGGCAGTGAGCCGATTTGTCTGCCACTTGGACATGGCCGACTCATAGCACTTCTGAACCGAGTCATACATGACGCCGACTCCGGAGCCATGCAGGGCTGAGATATAGTGCTTGTCTGCATAGTCCAGGAAGTCCAGGCGACGCTGCACCTGCTCTTTGACCCTGGCCTTGTCTTCCGCATCCATGCCATCCCATTTGTTGACGGCAATCACCAGAGAGCGTCCGGCATCAAGAACAAAGCCGATCAGGTGCAGATCCTGATCCACCAGGCCTTCCCTTGCGTCGATCACCAGAATCACCACATGGGCATCATCAATCGCCTGCAGGGTTTTGATGATGGAGAATTTTTCCACCACTTCCCGGACATTCTTGCGCCGGCGGACACCGGCGGTATCGATCAGGGTGTATTCCTGGCCCTGACGCTCGTAGGGAATATAGACGCTGTCCCGGGTAGTACCTGGCATGTCATAGACCACGACCCGGTCTTCACCGAGCATGCGGTTAACCAGAGTGGACTTGCCAACGTTCGGACGCCCGACGATACCGATGCGGATGCCCGGATAACGGTCTGCCCTGTCGGCTTCCTCCCGCTCTTCCTCAGAGGGCAGCAGCTCTTCCAGCATGGAGCGGATGCCCCGGTTATGGGAGGCTGCTATCTGATAGGTGGAATCGAAACCCAGACGATAGAAATCCGAAGTGGCAACATCCGGATCCTGGCCATCGGTCTTGTTGACCACCAGATGCGCACGCTTGCCGGACCGGCGCAGATGATCCGCGATCAGCTCATCTCCGGGCATAAGCCCGGCACGGCCATCCACCATGAACAGGACGATATCCGCCTCTTCCACCGCCTGCAGGGACTGGCGCGCCATTTCCGCATCCAGGCCCTCTTCATCACCGGTCAGTCCACCGGTATCAATCACGATAAACCGTTGTCCCTCGTAATTGCCCTCACCATACTTCCGGTCTCGGGTCAGTCCCGGAAAATCCGCGACCAGTGCGTCCCGGGATCGGGTCATCTGGTTAAACAGGGTCGACTTGCCAACATTGGGTCGGCCGACAAGGGCAATAACTGGGGTCATAATCATTCGCTACGTAAAGAAGAAAAACAGCCCGGTTCAGTTTCCGGGCTGAAGAATCAGTCTAATCTGCCGGCTGGATCTTGATCGCAGCCAGTTTCCCGCCATTTCCGAAAACCAGCAGGTTACCATTGCTCAACCGCTGTACCGGTAAGCGGATACCCTCATCATCAAATTCCATCTGGCCAACCAGACTACCGTCCGCCTGGGACAGAACATGCAGGTAGCCCTCGTAGTCGGCAACCACAAGGTAATCCCCGTAGACCATGGGGCCTGTTACCTGCCGCCATTGCAGTTTGTCCTGGAGCCACAGTTCCCGCCGGTCCGATCCCCGGAGCGCGGTGATATCACCGT
>JBFHSI010000045.1:0-18120 GCA_041591245.1 Marinobacter sp. | reverse complement strand
GGTTAACGCCGGGTTTTTACTGACTTTCCCTGTCTGTCCGGGACTCAGGCCACGGCCGCAGCCTGATCCTCCCGGGCCTTGCGCCGGAGCTGGCCAAAGGCCACTGCCGCCAGCAGCAGCAGTGCCGGAATGAACATCAGCTCCTTTGGCGGCCGGTCATTCCTGATCTGCACCGTGTCGATGGTCCAGCCAAAACTGATACCGGCTTTCTCGGCAGCGCTGCCGAAGTTGACGAAATCAACCGCCAGCTGTTCCCCCTGAGGGGTCACCTCCAGCCCGGCCATGGCCAGCCGCTGTTCCGCAGTCTCGGCCGCAGGCAATGGCAGCTGCAGATACCGGCTCACCTCCTCGCCATCAATCGAGATACCGGAGGCTCGGACAACAATCGGCTCATCCGCCGGCACATTATCCACATGCTCCAGCAGCTCGACGGCGGGACGCTCTTCTGTTGGCGGATAGACCATATCCCACCAGTATCCCGGGCGGAACAGGGTAAAGGTGATCAGCAGCAGAAGCACGGTTTCCCACCAGCGGGTTCTGGTAAACCAGTAACCCTGCGTCGCCGCCGAAAACACCAGCATCGCCGTCACCGCACTGAAGATGGTCACCAGCAGATCAAACCAGCCGGTCAGACCTATCAGCAGCAGCTGGGTATTGAAGATAAACATGAACGGCAGGATGGCCGTACGTATATCGTAGGTAAACCCCTGTATCCCGGTCCGGATGGGGTCGCCCCCGGAAATGGCAGCAGCGGCGTAGGCCGCCAGCCCCACGGGCGGCGTATCATCCGCCAGTATGCCGAAGTAGAACACGAACAGGTGAACAGCGATCAGGGGCACCAGCAGGCCGTTGGCTGCCCCCAGGGTGACGATAACCGGGGCCATCAGCGTGGAAACCACAATATAGTTGGCGGTTGTCGGCAGCCCCATACCCAGAATCAGGCTGATCACCGCGGTAAACGCCAGCATAAGCAGCAGATTACCACCGGAAATGAACTCCACAAACTGGGTCATCACCAGGCCGATGCCGGTCAGGGTCACAGTACCCACCACTATGCCGGCGGTGGCTGTGGCCACACCGATACCCACCATGTTGCGGGCTCCCGTTACCAGGGAGTGTGTCAGATCCACTACACCCCGCTTCAGGCCCTCGGAATAGTTGCCGGTTTTCCGGAAGAAGGCTTTCAGCGGCTCCTGAGTGATGACAATGAACACCATGAACATGGTTGCCCAGAACGCGGACAGCTGCGGAGAGAAGCGTTCAACGGTCAGGCACCACACCAGAACCACCACAGGCAGCAGGTAATACAGGCCGGTCTTGACCGTCGGTCCTACCGGAGGCAGCTTGTCCAGAGCTGAATCCGGATCGTCGATCTCAAGGTCCGGATACCGGGTGGCATAACCCACCAGCCCCACATAGGCCAGCACCAGCACAGGTCCCAGCAGCCACATGGCCTTGTCCCCCAGCCAGTCCTTCACCCAGCCAATACCGTAGTAAGTAGCCAGCGTCAGGGCGGAGAGCCCCAACAAGATCACCACCCAGCTCAGCAGCCGCTGGGCCAGTGTCGGACGCACCAGACGCTCAATGCCCTGCATGTTCAGCTTGCAGGCTTCCAGATGCACGATGTAGATCAGCGCCACATAGGAAATCATGGCCGGCAGAATGGCGTGCTTGATGACTTCCAGATAGGAAATCCCCACATACTCCACCATCAGGAATGCCGCAGCCCCCATAATGGGTGGTGTCAGCTGACCATTGGTGGATGCTGCCACTTCAACAGCCCCGGCCTTGCTGGCCGGGAAACCGACGCGTTTCATCAGCGGGATGGTAAAGGTTCCGGTAGTAACCACGTTGGCAATGGAAGAACCGGAGATAATTCCGCTCAGGCCACTGGAGACAACGGCCGCCTTGGCAGGCCCGCCACGCATGTGTCCGAGCATGGCAAAGGCCACCTTGATGAAATAGTTCCCTGCCCCGGCGCGCTCAAGCAAGGCGCCAAACAACACGAACAGGAACACAAAACTGGTGGATACCCCCAGGGCCACACCGAAGACACCTTCGGTTCCCAGCCATTGATGGGAGGCCAGCTTGCTCAGACTTGCCCCCTTGTGGGAAATCACATCCGGCATATAGGGACCGGCAAGGGAATAGACAATAAAGACAGCAGCAACCACCGCCAGAGGTAGCCCGAGAGAACGGCGGGTGGCTTCCAGAAGGAGAATCAGCCCCCCCATCGCCACCACCATATCCTGGGTATTGGGAGCGCCGGGGCGTGTTGAAAGCTCACTGTAAAAAATATAGAGATAGGAAGCTGCAAAAGCCGCTGCCAGTGCCAGAATCCAGTCGTAGACTGGTACATGATTGATGTGTTTACCGCGGATCATGGGAAAGGCGGCAAAAGACAGAAAGGCAGCAAAAGCCAGGTGAATCGATCTTGCTTCTGTAGAGTTGAAGAGACCAAACTCAAATACATAAGGTAGCGGTGACGCTATCCAAAGCTGGAAAAGAGACCACAGCAAAGGAACGACAAAGAGAATGACGGCGGCCGGCCCTGTCGTCGCCCGTCCGCCAGATTCGGTCTGAAGAAACTCTTCCACCTTCTGCTTGTCAGGCTCGTGCCCGGCTCTAGGGTCGCCATTATTCATAGATGAATCCTGTCAGAAGAAATACGGGAGGGTCTGATGTGGCCGCGGACAGACATGCCCGCGGCCAGCGAAGAGGCTCTGCCAGATCAGTCGATCAGGCCGGCTTCTTTGTAGTACTTCAGAGCACCCGGGTGCAGCGGAGCACTCAGGGCATCAGATACCATTTCTTCTTTCTTCAGGTTTGCAAAGGCCGGATGCAGCCTCTTGAAGCTGTCGAAGTTCTCGAATACGGCTTTTACAACCTCGTAAACCACATCATCCGGTACATCTGTGGAAGACACGAAAGTCGCGGCCACACCAAAAGTGGTCACGTCTGCATCGGAACCACGGTACATGCCACCAGGGATAACGGCTTTACGGTAGTACGGGTTTTCGTCAATCAGCTTCTTGGTTGCGGCATTGTCCACATTGACCAGAACGCTGTCACAGGAAGTGGTTGCTTCCTTGATGGCTCCGGACGGGTGCCCCACGGTGTAGAAGAAGGCATCAATATTGCCATCACACAGGGCCTGGGACTGCTCGGCAGCTTTCAGCTCGGCAGCCAGAGAGAACTTGTCCATGGTCCAGCCCATGCCATCCATCAGCACTTCTGCGGTTGCACGCTGACCGGAACCCGGGTTACCGACGGAAACACGCTTGCCGGCCAGATCCTCGAAGTTCTTGATACCAGAAGACTTGCTGGCAACAACGGTAAACGGCTCAGGATGCAGGGAGAAGACTGCACGGAGTTTGGTATTGGGGCCGTCGTCCTTGAACTGGCTGGTGCCATTGTAGGCATGGTACTGCCAGTCAGACTGGGCCACAGCAAGGTCCAGCTCACCCTGACGAATCGCATTCAGGTTATAGACCGACCCCCCGGTGCTCTCAACAGAACAGCGGATGCCGTGCTCTTTCCGGTCCATGTTGACCAGACGGCAGATGGCACCACCTGCAGGATAGTAGACGCCGGTAACCCCACCGGTGCCGATTGTTACAAAACGCTGTTCCTGGGCCGATACTGTTGATGCCGCGCCAGCAATGCTGAAGGCAACTGTAGCGGCAAGTGCAGATACTTTTCGTTTCAGAGTCATCTGAGCTTTCCTTTTTATGGTGTATTTGAACTTCTGTTCACTGCAACGGCAGATGAACCACTCTCTGACTGTTAAAAGTAGACCACATCAAAGCGGAGATAAAGCCGCCATTGATGCGATAACCTTCTAAGAACTAAATAAAAAAGCCCGCAGTGCGGGCTTTTTTATGCCAAAAGGGAGTTTATTTCGCCTTTCGGGCTTTGGCAAGCATGCGCTCAGGACGCAGCAGGAAGCGCGCCAGAGCCGGCAGCAGCCAGATAGCTCCCACCATATTCCACAGGAACATGAAGAACAGCAGGAAGCCCATGTCCGCCTGGAACTTGATGGGCGAGAACACCCAGGTCACTACCCCGAGTCCCAGGGTGACACCGGTAAAGACAACCGCCTTGCCGGTGGAACGCAGGGTCTCGAAGTAAGCATCCTGAAGGGTCTTGCCTTCCAGCAGATACTTCTCCAGCTTGGAGTAGATGTAGATACCATAGTCCACACCGATACCCACACCCAGTGCGATCACCGGTAGCGTTGCCACCTTGATGCCGATTCCGGACACCGCCATGATCGCCTCACACAGCACTGAGGTCAGTCCCAGAGGCACCACGATACAAAGCACCGCGCGGATGGAGCGGAAGGTGACAAAACAGAGCAGACTCACAACCCCGTACACGAAGATCAGCATCATGTTCTTGGCATTGGAGATGACTTCATTGGTGGCCGCTTCCACACCGGCGTTACCGGCTGCCAGGAGGAAGGTATGCTCGTCATTGCTGTTGTCGGCAGCAAATGCCTCAACCGCATCCACCACGGTTTTCAGGGTTTCCGCCTTGTGGTCCTCAAGGAACACAAGTACCGGTGTCAGGCTGCAGTTGGTATTGATCAGGCCCGAAGGTGCACTGCGGATGGAGGCATTGATAATGGTCTGATTTCGGGAAATCTCGTACCACTTCCAGTTACCCTCGTTCAGCGCCTTGGTCACGATCTTGGACACATCCGCCAGTGACGCGGAAGACTGAACTCCCGGGGTGTTCTGCAATTCCCACTGCAGGCTGTCCATGGCCCGCAGAACACTGTACTGGGTACACTGCTCCACCGGTGTCTTGACCATCACCACAAGCACGTCGGCACTGGTGGAATAGTTGTCAATAATGAAGGCGTTGTCCTTGTTGTAGCGGGAATCCGCCAGCAATTCCGGAGCCCCCCGGTCCAGGTCCCCGACCTTGATATCCTGTTTCAGGTAGATCCCGAAACCAAGACCGATGACCGCAACCAGCAGGGATATGGGAGCAACTCCAGGGTGCGCAAAGTAGGACATGAGCCGCCACTTGCGGTCCTGTTTCTCCCCGTGTTTCTGAACCTGGCGGATACCCCGCTTGGTTATGCCGATATAGGACATGATCAGCGGGTGCAGAACCAGGTTGGTGATGATAACGATGGCCACACCCAGACCGGCCGCCACCGCCAGATCCTTGATCACATCCACCTGAATGAACAGCAGGGTCAGGAAGCCGAAGGCATCGGAAATCAGGGCCAGCATGCCCGGGATATACAGGGCACGGAATGCCAGGCGGGCAGCGGTAATGGGATCAAAGCCCTTGGACGCCTCGATGGCCATGGCATTCACCACCTGAACCCCATGACTGATGCCTATGGCAAAGACCAGGAAGGGTACCAGCACCGAATAGGGATCCAGACCGTAGCCCAGCAGTCGCAGCGCCCCCAGCTGCCAGAATACGGCAATAATGGAGGAGAATACCGGCACCAGGGTTCCGGCGATGCACCGGGAATACCAGAACAGCAACAGAGTGGTCAGCAGTATGGTGATACCGGCAAACCAGGCAATGGAGCCGATACCCTCAATCAGGTCACCCACTTTCTTGGCAAACCCGACAATATGAATCTGGATATTGGGGTTCTGGGCTTCGTATTTCTGCCGGATTTTTTCTTCCAGCTGCCGGGAGAAAGCGGCGTAATCCAGAGCTTCCCCGGTTTCAGGGTCTTTTTCGTACAGGGGGGCGTAAACGATGGTGGACTTGAAGTTATCCGCCACCAGGCGCCCTACTTCGTTGGATCTCAGGGTATTCTGGCGCAGCTGTTCCAGACTGGCACTGGAACTGCCGTCATAGTTGTCCGGAATGACCGTACCACCCTGGAAGCCCTGCTCGGTCACCTCCACCCAGCGTACGTTGGAAGTCCACAGGGACTTGAGGCCGGAACGGTCGACACCACTGAGGTAAAACACCTCATCGGTGATCTGCTTGAGGGTCTCCATATACTCCTGGTTGAAGATATCCCCTTCTTTCACTTCCACCGCAATACGGACAAAGTTCCCCAGGTTCTGGAGGTCGTTCCGGTGCTCCATCATATTGATGATGTACGGGTGCTCAAGCGGAATCATCCGCTCAAAGCTGGCATCCGGCTGAATCTTGATCGCGTTGTAGCCCAGAAACAGGGTCAACAGGAAAAACGCAATCAGAATAACCACGCGATTGTTGAAGATAAGCCGCTCAAGAAACGGCTCAGCCTTAGGCGTTGTCAGGTAGTGCTCACCCTTGTCATGCTTCGGGTTGGACATTCAAAGCCCCTCTATTATTTATTCGGTTGTTGCCACATCAGGGCGTTATTGAAGGTTTCTGCCTTGGGCATTGCTGCGTTTGACTCCGCCTTCCCCGACCAGCAGCAGATTGCTGCCGGATGAAGGCACAACACTCATGACGCCCTGGCGGTCTGCGCGCAGATACTCGCGGAAACTGTCACCGCCATCGCCACTGGTCAGTACCGCACCACCGTTGCCCACCAGCACAATACGGGAGCCTTCAGCTATGCCACTGTTCAGGGTAGCCGTGGAGCCGGTATTCACCAGCTTCCAGGTTTTGCCCAGGTCGCCCGAGAACATCAGGGTTCCACGCAGGCCAAAAGCCAGGATTTCATTGGCCTCGCCAGTAGCCGTGGCGCCGAACAGGGAACCAGAATAGGGGCTTTCACGCCGCTCCCAGCTTTCACCACCATCAATGGAGACATGAATCTGGCCGGCCTCACCCACAATCACCAGGCCACCACCGGTCACCCGGGTAATGGCATTCAGGTGGAACTTGTCCGTGTTATCCAGCCGGGGCGACCAGTCCTGCCAGGTCTTGCCGCCATCCGCTGTGTGGAAAATCATGCCATAGGCACCCACCACAAAACCGCGCTGGGGATTTTCAAACCAGACATCCAGAAACGGGTTGACCGGGCCGATATCCATATCTGCCTGCATGTTTTCCAGGCCGAATGCCAGATCGTCCAGCGCCCACTCCAGATCCGACTTCTGGTCGTCCGGCGCAGCGTCAATCCGTTTCTCCAGTTCGGCAATCGCCTTTTCCTGGCTCTCAATGGCCAGCTCTGCAGCCCGGACACCGGTAAACTGCAGGGACCAAGTCACTCCGGCATCATCCGAATGGAGTACCACACCACTGTGCCCCACGGCCCAGCCATGGGTATCGTCTACAAAATCCACCGCGGTCAGGGTCACGGAAACCGGAACCGCTGCCTGGGTCCAGGTCTGTCCGGCATCATCGGAATAGATGATGTGGCCCCGTTCGCCGACCGCAACAATACGGTTGCCGGCGTGCTCCACATCATTCAGAAGATTTTCCGGTGCCAGTTCCGTCGCCCGCGCGGGAGTATCGATCACGTCTGCTATTGCCAGAGCAACAGGAGACGCCCAGGCCATGGAAAGCCCGAGGCAAGCTGCACCCAGGGTTTTACACATAAAGCTTGTAGCCATTCGGATTGCCTATTGGTTGTTGTTACTGTGTTTCTCTGACCGGGCAGCCGGCACCTGCTTTTCACAAATGCCGGCAACCGGTGAACGGATACTCTCCCGGTTGGGGAGAGTCCGTCAGTGCAATCACCCGATCTACCCTAGCGCACACTCCTGCGCCTCAGGGATGACGGTGAAAAATATCGCTTGTTGGGAACGTCGTTGGTGAAAACCCGGGTATTGGGTTCTTCGGTATCCAGCCCCTGAACGTGGTATCGACGTGCCTGGAGATCATGGAAGGCCTCCAGAACGGTCCAGACTCCGGGTAATTCATAGTAGTTCTTGAGAACTCCCATGCTCACCCGCCAGAGTTCACCGCGGCCATCGTACTGGTCCACCAGAACAATGTTCCAGCTGTCCTCATCCACATAGAAGCGACGCTTGGCGTAAATATGCCGCTCGCCTTCCTTCAGGGTTGCGGTGACCACATGGACCCGGTGCAACTCCCAGCGCATCAGGTCCGGATTCAGGTGGGACTGCCCCAGAATTTCTGAATAGGGAATGCCCTTCTGGCCAATCCGGTAGTTATTGTAGGGAATATAGATCTCTTTCTTGCCTTCATAGGTCCAGTTGTAGCGATCCATGGCACCGTTGAAGATATCCGTGTCGTCGGCGGTACGCAGGTTATCTGCGGCGGCAATGGGAGAGTCATAGCCCAGGTTCGGAGCCCGGCGCACACGGCGCTGACCAGCGTTGTAACCCCAGCCGTTTCGGGGGTTGATAATCTGGTTCAGGGTCTCGTGAATGAGGATGGCACCACCGGCCAGACGGGGCGGCGACTGGGTGAAGGACAGGTAGTAGAAAATGACATTATCCAACGTCTTTTCACTGCCCTTGGGATTGTAGAAGTTGAAGAAAACCTCCTGCTGGGAGGTCACCAGGGAGTACTCACCGCCGGGCTGTACTGCGACCTCACTGGCACGCCGGGTAACCGAAATTCCCCGCCAGCGGGTCAGATGGTTCCAGATCACCTGCCAGGCTTTCTGTTCATTGTTGCCCGTGAGGATGGGGAAAGGATAGCCGCCATAGGCGCCCTTGATACCCTCACTGTCACCGACTAGTTCCGCCGTGGTGGCGTTTTTCCGGGTATTTTCCGCCACCCAGTCAGGAACCGCATGGGTTCTTCGGGACTTGTAGACAGGAATACGGAAGGTATCAGGATAGGTATTCAGCAGAGCCTTTTCACCGTCGGTAAGACGGTCACTGAACTCACTGGCGTTGGCTGGTGTGATGGTATAGAGCACCTGGTCATCCGGGAACGGATCAATATGGTGCTGACCACTGCCTTCATAGCCCGCGGGCGGCTTGGTCAGCCCGCCGGTCCAGGCCGGGATGGTACCTTCTTGATTGCCGGCTTTCGGCGAACCGAAAGGCGTCAGATCCTGGCCGAGGCGCGCGGCCTGACTGGCAGATACCGCAGCACTGACCGGTGCTGCAGCGACAGAAAGGGCCAGAAGCCCACCGAGAACTGCACTTTTGTTATATCTCATTGTGTAACCTTAAATCCGTCTGGAAGCCTTTAACGGGCTTTTTATTATTGCTCTGCAGGAGTTGAGCCTCCTGTCAGAGTAGCCGAACAGGCAATATTGTCTATCGACCGAAAGTGCGATTTTGTATCTGGCTGTGACGACGGTTTCAGAATCACAGCCAGATACCCGGGGTGGCCCTAGTCGGCCAGGCTCTTGTGCACAACCTCATACACATCCCGGGACAGCCCCTGCTTGTCCCGGACCCGCTCCAGGGCCGCCTTCATCAGCCCGCCATAGGCAGGTGCAAACTTCCTCCAGCGGGTAAGCGGAGTAACCAGACGGGAAGCAATCTGGGGATTACTGTCGTCCAGGCGACATACCTGTTCGGCCAGGAAGTCATAGCCTGAACCATCCGGGTTGTGGAAGGCGGCCAGATTCTGGCCGGCGAAACTGCCAATTACCGAGCGCACCTTGTTGGGGTTCTTCCAGTCAAAGGCTTCATGCTCAAGCAGTGCACGGATCTGCGGCAGCTGACCGGTGCGGCTGCTGGCAGCCTGCACCGAGAACCACAATTCCACCACCTGGGGATCATTGCTGAAGCGCTCATAGAACTCGGCCAGAACCCGGGTACGGTCTTCTTCGTAGTCCGAATTCACCAGCGCAGCCAGAGCTCCCAGCCGGTCGGTCATATTGTCTGCGTCGCGGAACTGGCTCAGCGCCAGCGCATGGGCTTCTTCGTCGTTGATGCGCAGCAGCCAGGCCAGCGCGGTATTGCGCAGGGTGCGGCTGGCTACGGCCTCCGGAGTTACCTGATAATCCCCCTGCGCCAGGTTACGGCGGATGCAAGACACCAGTTCCGAACGCAGGGAAATGGCCAGATAGGTCAGCACCCGCTCCCGGGCTTCATGAATGGCCGGAGCATCCGCACTGTCCGCCAGCTCGATCAGATAAGCCTCCGAGGGCAGATTCAGCATCTTGGCCACCAGGGCCTGATCCAGCGAGGAATCCGACAGCAGATGCCGGAACGCAGTCACCAGACGGGAATCTATGTCCGCATCCCGGGGTGTGCCCACCAGGGACTGGATAATATCCACCGCCAGACGCTGACCGGCATCCCAGCGATTGAATCCATCCGGGTCATAGCTCATCAGGAACAGCAGCTGCTCCCGGGTCCAGGGGTAATGGACACGGACCGGCGCGGAAAACTGCCGCAGCAGGGACGGTACCGGACGCGCATCAATACCCTGGAACTCGAAGGTATGACTGGCTTCGGTGAGTTCCAGCACCCGTTCCAGCGGTGCCTCTCCGGACTCACCCGCCAGGCGCAGTGGCAGTGGCTGTCCGTGTTCGTTCAGCAGCCCCAGGGAGAAAGGAATATGCTGGGGTTTCTTGTTGGTCTGTCCCGGGGTATCCGGAATGCTCTGTTCGATGGTCAGACGGTAGACGCCCCGGCCTTCGTCATAATCATCGGTCACGGTAAGCACCGGAGTGCCCGCCTGCTCGTACCATAGCCGGAACTGGGTCAGGTCGCGTCCGGAGGCATCCTCCATGGCCCGGACAAAGTCATCGGTGGTGACCGCCTGACCATCGTGGCGCTCAAAGTAGAGGTCACTGCCCTTGCGGAACATCTCCGGCCCCAGCAGGGTCCGGATCATGCGCACCACCTCCGCACCTTTTTCGTAAATGGTCAGGGTGTAGAAATTGGAAATTTCCATATAGGAGGCCGGGCGCACAGGATGGGACATGGGGCCCGCATCCTCAGCAAACTGGGCAGTGCGCAGCAGGGTGACATCCTCGATGCGTTTGACGGTGTCCGAGCCCATATCCGCCGAGAACCGGGAATCCCGGAATACGGTAAAGCCTTCCTTGAGGCTGAGCTGGAACCAGTCCCGGCAGGTTACCCGGTTACCGGACCAGTTGTGGAAGTATTCGTGGGCCACAATGGCTTCAATACGCTGGAAGGTGGCATCAGTGGCAGTATCCTGGCTGGCCAGTACACAGGAGGAGTTGAAAATGTTCAGCCCCTTGTTTTCCATGGCCCCCATATTGAAATCATCCACCGCCACGATCATGAAAATATCCAGATCGTACTCACGACCAAAAACCTCTTCATCCCAGCGCATGGCACGCTTGAGAGAATCCATGGCGTGTTCGCATTTTTCCGCGTTGCGGGGCTCAACATACATGCGCAGGTCAATATCCCGGCCGGAGCAGGTGCGGAAACTGTCCCGTTTCTCCACAAGATCACCGGCTACCAGGGCAAACAGGTAACAGGGTTTCGGGAAGGGGTCTTCCCAGGTGACAAAGTGCCGGCCGTTATCCAGATCACCACGGTCAACCGGGTTGCCGTTGGACAGCAACACCGGATAGGCCTTCCGCTCCGCCTCTATGCGAACCCGGAAGCGGGCCATGACATCCGGACGGTCCGGGAAATAGGTAATGCAGCGGAAGCCCTCGGCCTCGCACTGGGTACAGAACATGCCTGAGGACTTGTACAGACCTTCCAGACGGGTATTGTTCTGGGGTTCGATCCAGGTCACCACCGTCAGTTCGAACTGCTCGGGTACCTGTGCCAGCACCAGCCGGTCACCCGTGTCCTGGTATTCTCCGGCCTCAAGAATACGGCCATCGAGGGCAACGGATTCCAGCACCAGGCTGTCACCGTCCAGCTCAAGGGGGGCGCCGGCGACATCCGACTCAGGGTTGCGGCGAATGGCAAGGGTACTGTGGACCCGCGCGCCTTCCTCGAAAAGCTCAAAGCGAAGGTCTGCGGTATCAACCAGATAGGCGGGTACACGGTAGTCACTCAGATAAATTGTCTGTGGCTGGTTACTACGCATCGATTATCTCCAGATTGCCCCGTCTGGCCGGCAGCTCCTCCGCCAGGCAGGTGTGTTCAGATTGGACAGGTATGGGGCCGTCAGTCACCCATCACCCGGAAACGTACCTGGTATCCGGTAAATTTGCGGATATTGATGACCCCGGTATCCAGAATCAGGTACTGG
This sequence comes from Marinobacter sp., assembly GCA_041591245.1. Lineage (GTDB taxonomy): Bacteria > Pseudomonadota > Gammaproteobacteria > Pseudomonadales > Oleiphilaceae > Marinobacter. The sequence goes on along the minus strand of JBFHSI010000045.1, from coordinate 6,135 downwards.
CCCTTGATACCCTCCAGCACCCCTTCAACTTCCGGGGTTTTGTCCAGATTATGGGTTTTTATCTTTTCCGGCCAGACCTGCACCGGATACCCCAGAGGCTGCCGGGCCTCTTCCACCAGGCGGATTGCATCGTCACCATGCTCTGCCCTGAGCACCGTCAGGTCATTCGCGATCAGCGCCAGTATGCGCTGTTTTTCTTCCTGCAGATCCAGTTCCGGCACATCCCCCTTGAGCATGGCCCGCCAGTTGGTGCGATCCGCCACATGCTGCTTGCAGGCCACTTCAACCAGACCGGACAGATAGCGGCTGGCCACCCGGAGCATGGGAATGGCATCCACGGCGCCCTGGTCAATCCAGCGCACCGGTATCTGGCTGGCCCGGGTAATACCCACCTTCAGCCCGGAGGAATTGGCCAGATACACCACATGCTCCACCATGCAATGGGCCTCGCCCCACTCCGGCTGGCGACAGGTTCCCAGATGGTAGTGACACTTTTCCGGGCTCATGATGCAGCTGTCGCACTCGGCCAGCTTGCGGAAACAGGGGTAGCAATAGCCCTGATTGAAGCTTTTCGAGGTTTTCCGGTCACAGTGGATACAGCGGATCACCTTCTCGAATTCCAGCCGCACCGGCCGGCCGATCCATTCATTCAGGGGAACCCGGTGGTCGCCGACCGCCAGGGTATAGGACACAGGATCGCCGGCCTCTGCCGGCATCTTGCGCAGACGGCCGGTTACATCAATCAGCTCGCTCAAGATTTGACCTCAACAAACAGTTCCGGGTCAGCATCGTCATTACCTGGCCGGGTGACGGAAGGATCACAGGCAGTACCCGCCTTGCTGCCCCGGTCCAGGTAACCTACCCGTTCCTGTTCGGGAATCTCATGCAGGTTCTCGTAATAGATCACCGCCTCCAGACAGATTTCCCGCTGCTCACTGGTGAGCATCCGGCCATCCGGCCACTTGCCCAGCTCAATGGATTGACGCAGGCTGCGATACACCGCCGGGTCCAGTCGCTCAATCAGCTCATCGTAGGTCATTGTGTTCTCCGGGAAAGGTTTTTCAAAAAATGTTGCGGTATCGTTTGACAACCGCAAATGATAATGATTATCATTGGCATACCAAGTGACAGCGGTCGTATCATTTGGTCTCTCTCATCACTTAGAGCTAAACGGCTCTTTTCATGCCCCGCCTCTGGCGGGGCTTTTTTTGCTCGTCAGCCATTCCGGACAGGCAGAATGGCCGCCAGCACCACTCCGGAAACAAAGCCGCCCAGATGGGCCTCGTTGGCCATCTGCCCCATTCCCAGAATGGACGTCAGTGGCGTAAACCCGATTACCATCCACACCACCGAAAAGGTGACCAGTGCTGGAGGAAACTGGAATCTGGGAACACGGCGCTGACTCAGCCAGCAATAGCCCAGTATGCCGTACACCACACCGGACAGTCCGCCGAACAAGGGTCCGGAAACCAGGTACTGAAGTCCATTGGAGAAAATACTGGTTCCCAGAAACAGCACCAGCAGACGGCCGCGGCCATCAAACCACTCTACCTGACTGCCCAGAAACCACAGCATGACCGAGTTGAACAGTATATGACTCCAGCTGAAGTGCAGGAAATCCGGGGTCAGCAGGCGCCAGATCTGGCCCTGGGCCAGGGTTGCCGACAGGGCGTCCAGGCGCCCGGCCAGTGTGCTCCAGTCATAATGGCGGGGATCCACAAACATCAGTGCCGCCGCCATCTTGTTGGTCCCCATAGCGGTCAGCAGGACCATCACCACGGCCAGCAGAATTATTCCCAGAACCATGGGCGCATGCCGTGGAGACGGCTGCCATCGGCCACCTACAAAAACCGGTGAACGGTTCTGCTCCTCCACCGCCGCTCTCAGCCCCGGCTCCTCCAGATAGCGGGCCAGTGCCGCCAGCACTGGCGTCGCATGTTCCGGGTTCTCCAGCCACAGAACCTGGTGGCCGCTTTCCTCGGTAATCCGGTGAGCTACCCCCTGCCCGTTCAGCCAGCGGCTGAAATCGGACAGGTCCACCCCGGTATCCAGTTGCTTTACTCGATACACAAACCAACCTCGTATTTGGAATCAACGGGCAGCGCCCGGTTATCGGGCAACACTGTCTTCCGTGCCCGGGTAACCGGCCTGCTCCGGACGGTGGACATTAACCCAGACGAATTTGTCCGGCGACAGTACCCGCTCCCCATCCATCCGGTAAGCCACCAGGCGGCCATATTTCACAGCACTGTAATCAATACAGGCTACATTGGGTTTAAGTGGGGCAGGTTTGCCATCCATCCAGTAGTGCCCGACAAAAACCGGAGGCGCATCCAGCGGGTAAGTAATCAACTGCTGGCGTTCCTCATCGGAAAGCGGCTTGCAGGCCACCTCCGGCGGCAAAGGGTCCGGCTGGAACACAACATCGGCGTAGGTTTTCGGGTTATCAGCCCAGAACCGGGTGCGGAAAAACTCCCGCACATAGCCATCCCGACCGGTAATGCTCATGCCTTCCGGCAGTTTCAGGTCGGTGCCCCGCAGCAGGGTATCCATCACATGACCGGCAAAGGATTCCAGGGCGGCCGAGGCATGCAGAAAATCCTCATCAATACAGGCACCGCCCCGCAGCTGCTTGAATTTCTCGATCAGATCACCATCCCAGCAGGCGTGAACGGCCCGGAAATCCTCGTCCTCGATAAACAGGGGGATGGTGTAGAACCATTCCAGAAAGTCATTCCACTCGTGGGGATAGGCTTCAAACTGGTCCAGGGTCTCCCGGATCAGCCGGTCATGGCGGGGATTGTGCTCCCGCAGCCATTTCTTGCCGGTCCCCGGACGGGCCCGGGTGCAGTAGCCCAGAGCATTGTATTCATGGTTGCCCATAACAATACGGGCGTGGCCATGCTCCACCATATCCCGGACCAGATGCAGCGCCTCGCGGATCCGGGGCCCCCGGTCAATAATGTCACCGATGAACACAGCCTGGCGGCGGGGATGCTGGTAGATCCCGTTTACCTTGCGGTATCCCATCTGCTCCAGAAGGCTGACCAGTGTCCGGGCACAGCCATGGATATCACCAATAATGTCGTAACCGCGACTCGCGGTTTTCCGGTTACCTGCCATGATCAACTCGCTGAAATTTCGCTGGCCCAACCAAGCTTGTCGCGGCAGGTGGCGTAGAAATTGTGATCCGTGGGATGAATCAGACGGATCTTGAAGGGCTTTTTGGTGATGCGGATGATATCACCCGGAGCACAGGCAATGTTCATCTGGCCATCGAAACTGACCTGGGGATAGGTCTCGTTGGTTTCGCCAATCACCAGTTTGATTTCGCTTTTGCCATCGACAACGATCGGGCGACTGCTCAGGGTATGGGGGAACATGGGAACCAGCACAATGGCATCCAGCTTGGGATGCATGATGGGGCCGCCGGCAGACAGTGAATAGGCCGTGGACCCCGTTGGTGTGGATACAATCAGACCGTCAGAACGCTGGCTGTAAACAAAGTGGCCATCGATAAACAGGTCGAAGCCGATCATCCGGGTGGACTTGCCGGGGTGCAGCACCACGTCATTGAGTGCGGTGCCGAAACCCAGGGGCTGGCCGTTGCGCTCCACATGGCCGTCCAGCAGGAACCGGGTTTCCTCGATATACTCCCCTTCCAGAACCTTGCCCAGACGCTCTTCCAGATCCGAAGGGGAAATGTCGGTAAGAAATCCCAGCCGGCCCCGGTTGACCCCCAGCAGGGGAATCTTTGACTTGGCCAGCTCCCGGGCCGCCCCCAGCAGACTGCCATCGCCGCCCACCACAAACACCAGATCACAGATATCCCCCAGCAGTTTCTTGCTGGCAACCTGCAGGCCATGACCCGGCACCATGCCGGCCGTGTCTTCCTCGAGAATAACGTGGTAATTATTGGCGACCAGATATTGTTTGAGATGACGCAGTGTTTCCACAACCTTGACACTGCCCATCCGGCCAATGACGCCAATATTCCTGAAATGCTCCATGAAACTTCCTGTGATGTCGGGGGGCGGCCGGGACGGAAAATCCGTTACCCGCGGAACTGTCTGGGGTACAGTTTAACGAAAGTCCGCCCGATACTGAAAACGTTCCGACATTCAGGCCTGGTGTTGTTCACACCGGTCATCAATTCCCGGCCGGAATTCTCCCGGCTGACTGACCCGCATGACCGGTTCACCACAGAGTTTTCCATCCTCCCCGGCATGACGGCACTCAGGCTTTTCATAGTGCTCCAGCCACTCCCGGTAAGCCGGCTCATTGAGCCCGCAGCGTTCTGCGGCATAGGCCACCGGGTTGGTGAAATAGGTTTCAATATCTTCGAAAGGAAGGGTGATATGGCCAACCCCCGGGTGATAGCCCACCAGGAATACGGACTGTTTGCGCAGCTCCTCCATGATGGTGCTTTCCGCTGGCTCCCGCTGTTTGAGCTCGTCAATTTCCCGCTCCAGGGCGGCAATCCGCTCATCACGGAATTCCAGCTCCCGCTGCCTGCGTTCAAACTGCTCCCGTAACAGAACCAGCTCCGCCCCGGCATTGGCCTCCTCGCGCAGGTCCTCGGTGCCGGCACTGATCTGTTCCTGCATGCTCAGGTACTGTTCGTTACGCTCGGCAAGCCGTTGTTTGAGCTGCTCGTTACTGAGTCGCTGACGTTCGTATTTCTGCTCCAGGTCGGCCAGTTCAGTCCTCAGCCCCTGAATTTCCAGGCGGTGTTCCCGCTGGACTTCCGCCAGGGAATCCCGGTGCACACTCTGCAGGGTTTTGATACGCAGGCGCTGCTCCCGGATCAGCTGGGCAAGGCGCACACGGTGAGTCGCATCAGCGGCTTCCTCCGAGGCAGGAGTCGCCTTCAGGACCGGAATATTTTCATCCTGGGCTGGTTCTATGGGGGTGAAATGAAGACTGTTGGCATCAACAGCTTTACGAATGGCGTGAAAATGATTGTTGCCCGGCGTCATGTCCGGGTCCCAGAGCTCCTGGGCATAACGGGGATCGGGGCACTGACTGCGGCATACCAGCCGAATGGGACCACCACCGAGATCCGGCCCCTTGGCACCGCGCGTGGCAAGCTCCTCAATGGGCACATTCCAGTGCACATCCGCCCGGCCCTCTTCATCGAACCAGATACGGAAAAACACCAGAGAGGTAACCCGTAGCTCACCGCTCAGATTGACAAGCACTGCCCTCACGTCTGTCTCTGCAAGATCTGACAGACCGACGTAGCCATCCAGAAACGCACCAAATTCGCTGGCCCGCATCTGACGCGCCACCTGACCACCATCCATGAAAAAAACCGCCGAATATCCTTCGGTCGGCTGGTCAGCAGAAACCATCCGCAACTCCCCAAGGTCCAAAGATTCGGCACCCGCTACCGGCCCACAATTCAAAGGGCCGGCGCACCACGGTGCCGTTACCACGACTCCTGACAGTCAGAAGCCGTGGTACAAACTGACTAGACAGAGAATACCAGTCTAGCCAGACAATCTCCGCTGCCTAGGGAAAAACTGCAACGTTTTGTGATCGGATTGCCGATCAGAGTTCAGCAGCCAGCTTGCTGCCCTGATTGATGGCACGCTTGGCATCCAGCTCTGCAGCCACATCCGCACCACCGATCAGGTGTACAGGGATACCCGCTGCTTCCAGACCACCCTGCAGTTCCCGCAGGGGTTCCTGGCCGGCACAGATCACAATGGTGTCCACCGGCAGCACCTGATCCACGCCCTCACCGCCTTTCGGGGTCACGGTGATATGCAGGCCCTGGTCATCAATTTTCCGGTAGGTCACACCCGGCACCATCTGAACCTTGCGGTTCTTGAGGGAGGTCCGGTGAATCCAGCCGGTGGTTTTACCCAGGTTTTTGCCCACTTTCGAAGCCTTGCGTTGCAGCAGGTAGACTTCACGGGCCGGCTCGGGCACTTCCGGGGTCACGCCCTGGATACCGCCACGGTGTTCAACGGTCAGGTCCACACCCCACTCTTTCATGAAGTGCTCCGGATCCAGAGAGGCAGAAGTGCCCTTGTGCACCAGGTATTCCGCCACATCAAACCCGATACCGCCGGCGCCGATAACAGCCACTTTCTGGCCAACCGGCTTGCGCTCAAGCAGGGCATCCAG
>JBFHSI010000044.1:0-18281 GCA_041591245.1 Marinobacter sp. | reverse complement strand
CATGCGCGGCGCCAGAATCAGGAATGCGCAACTGCAGGGAACCCAGGGCCAGTATCTGTTTGCCCAGGGTGCGGATTTCAGCGGCTCGGACCTGAGCGGTGCCATTTTTGATTTTGCCCGTTTTTCCGGTGCCCGGCTGATCAACACCAACCTGCAATTCAGCAGCCTGGAAATTGCCTGGCTGCCGAAAGCGAACCTGGAAGGTGCGCGCCTGCAAGGGGCCAATCTGCAGGAAGCCAAGCTTGGCCTGGCCAACCTGGGACAGGCGGACATGACCGCAGCCCGCATCCACTACGCCACCTTCGAGGGCACCAATATGGAAGGCTGTACCGCCTGCCCCTTCGACTGGTGATAGCCATTTCAGGGCCTAGACCCGCAGACCATCCCCCAGCTGCCCGTAGCGGATCAGGCCCGCATCCACCGCAAGGTGAATCAGCTCCACCGAAGATCCCACCTGAAGCTTGCTCTTGAGCATGGCCAGATGGTTGGACACTGTCTTGTTACTGACGCACAGGCGCCGGGCAATACCCGGAACTGTCTCGCCACGGGAGTACATCAGCAGCACTTCCATTTCCCGCTGGGTCATGTCTTTCAGGCGGTGATCCACCGGCCGCTCCTGATTCATGGCCAGGCGGGTGGCAATGGGGTGTTCAATGTAGGGCTGACCGGACGCCACCCGGCGCACCGCTTCCGCCAGCTCCTCCGGGGCGCAGCTCTTGGAGACAAAACCCAGACCACCCACATCCAGGGCCTGGCGCACCATGGGCAGTTCATCGTGCATGGTGAAAAACAGGATGGCGGCTCCGCGCCAGCGCTGGCGGATACGGCGCCCCACTTCCAGACCTGAGATGTCCGGCAGGCCCATATCCAGCAGCACCACATCCGGTTGCAGGCGGGCATAACCGGCCACCGCCTCCTGGCCGGTTTCCACTTCGGTAATTTCCAGATTCCGGATCATGGACCGCAGCAGGCTGGCAATGCCCTGGCGGACCACCTGGTGATCATCAACAAGCATCAGCTTCATAGCGCACTCCCGATGGATTCATTGGCCAAAGGCACCGCCAGCTGTATCCGGGTGCCTTTTCCGGCCTGACTGAGAAACCGGACCCGGGCACCCAGACAGCGGGCCCGTTCATGCATGGACCTGAGCCCCAGTCCGGCTTTTGCATTCAGATCGTCACTGCCGATACCATTATCCCCCACTTCCAGCTGCAGCCGGTCCGGCTCCGAGTCCACGGCCAGGGTGGCACAGGTGGCCCGGGCATGGCGGGAGATATTGTTCAGGGCCTCCTGCAGAAAGCGGTACAGGTGGGTCTGCTGCTCACCGGTCAGTTCCGGCAGGCGTTCATCCATTTCCAGCCGGCATTTCAGACCGCTCAGACGCTGCCACTGCTCCACCAGATGGCGGATGGCACTGGCCAGCCCCAGCTGCTCCAGCACCAGGGGATGCAGGTCCTGTAACAGGTTCCGGAAATGCTGCTGGACGGTTTCACAATGTCCCGCCAGATCCCGGGCCTGCTGTTTCTGGCGCGGGTTCAGTTCCGGGTCATACACCCAGCTGCGGGCCTGGGCCCGGATGCCGGTCAGATACTGACCCAGGTCATCATGGAGCACCCGGGCGATGTGTTCCCGCTCCCGGTCCTGCAGACGCAGCAGTTCATTCATCAGGCGGCTGACGGTCTGGCGTTCGTTATCCAGAGCCAGGGCCATGTCATTGAACCGGGTGGCCAGGGCATCCAGCTCGGCCACAGACTGTCCCGGCAACCGGGAACTCAGGGTGCCGTCCGCCACCTGGGCCATGGCTTCGGACAGGGCCTTGAGGGGACGCAGGCCCCGGGACACCATCAGGAACAGGGCCAGGAAACACAGCACCATGCCGATCACATAGGAACAGGAGACCAGCACAAAGCCCTCCCAGATCTCCTCGGCTTCATCCGCCGGGTCAATGCGCCAGCCATTGATCGCCGGCTGCGCCACATCGGCCTCCAGAACCCGGGCAAACCACGCCGGCACATCTGCACCCGTATTTTCCGGCCTCCACGCCAAAGGCTTCAGATGACGCATATTGGCCACCACACTGGCAGGCAGGCTTGCCGGCGTTCCCAGGCTAGCGGCCATGCCGGCAACCGCGTCCAGTTCCCGCTGAATGTCGTGTCTGGCCTGCTGGATATAGAACACAGCCCCCAGCAGATACACCACAACAAACACCCCCAGCATGGTGAGGAAAATCTTCCGGTATGCACTCATGGCGATAGCCCGTTTCAGGATCTTGTGGTTATACCCCCATGCTAAAGCGCCAGTTTCTGGCCGGAATAGTTCTTTAGTACCGGCAGTTTCCTACTTTCTGAATATTCCCGGCCCTTTGCCCCTTAACTAAGCTGGGAGCACAAGAATAAAACGGAGAATTTCATGGCTTTTCTGCACCGGCTGCTGGCCATCACCCTGACTACCCTGCTCAGCGCTGCATCCGCACTGGCGGCGCCCCTTGAGGTGAGAATCGGCTACATCCAGTGGACCCCGGACCAGGGACCAACCCTGTCCAATGTCATTCCCCACCCGGAAGATGCCGGCCTGCGCGGTGCCCAGCTGGCCATCGCGGACAACAACACCACCGGCAAGTTCCTGAACCAGACCTATGTTCTGGAGCCACAACAGGTGGAGTCGGAAAAAGATGCGGTGGCGGCCTTTGAGCGCATGCGCCAGAGCGGTATCGAGCTGTTCGTACTCAATACTCCGGCAACGACCCTGCGCATACTGACTGGCAAAGCCGGTAACCAGGCCCTGGTGTTCAACGCCGGCGCCCGGGATGACGGCCTGCGCACCACCTCCTGCGATGCCAACCTGCTGCACACCATGCCCAGCTACGCCATGCTTACCGATGCTCTGGGCCAGTGGCTGAACCAGCGGCGCTGGCGCGAGGTATTCCTGATTACCGGCCCCACCGAAGCCGACAAGGCCTGGGCCAGCGCTTTCCGCCGCACCGCCAAGCGTTTTGGTGTGGAGATTGTGGCCGACAAGCCCTGGACCTTTGATGCCGATCTGCGCCGCACCGCCTCCAGAGAGCTGCCCCTGTTCACCCAGGCCGATGACTATGACGCCGTGGTGGTAGCGGATATACGGGGAGATTTTGGTGAGTATGTACCATTCAACACCTGGCTGCCGCGCCCGGTGGTGGGCACCCAGGGCATGTCCCCGGTGGCCTGGCACCGGGTGGTGGAAAGCTGGGGCGCGGCCCAGCTGCAGAACCGCTTCCATAAGCTGGCAGACCGGAACATGACTCCGGAAGACTATGCCGCCTGGGCTGCGGTGCGCTCCATTGGAACCTCAGTCACCCGGCTGTCCAGTGCCGGCAGCACCGATATCCGGGAATTCCTGTTCAGCGACAAATTCCAGCTGGCCGCCTTCAAGGGCCGCAAGCTCACCTACAGGGACTGGAACGGGCAGCTGCGCCAGCCCATTCCCCTGGTTCACCCCCGGGGGCTGGTGGCCACCGCGCCCTTTGACGGTTTCCTGCACCCGGTTTCGGGCATGGACACCCTGGGATACGACCGCCCGGAAAGCCAATGCCGGATCAATGACTGACCCACTACAACAAGGAGAATACTCCATGAAAGCGCTGTTTATCCGATCGGTTCTGGCCGCCTCCATAGGTCTGTCGGCACCCGCCATGGCCAGCCTGGCTTATGTTTCCAATGAAAAAGACAACACCATTTCCGTGATCGATACCGATTCCATGGAAGTGGTGGATACCCTGGATGTGGGCGCCCGGCCCCGGGGCATATTGCTGTCCAAGGACTACAGCAAACTCTATATCTGTGCCAGTGACGACGATACGGTTCAGGTCATGGATCTGGCCAGCCGTACCATCATCGACTCCCTGCCCTCGGGCGAAGACCCGGAGCAGTTTGCCCTGCACCCCAACAACAAGCATCTGTACATCTCCAATGAAGACGATGCCATAGTGACCGTGGTGGATGTCACCACCAAGGAAGTCCTGGCCCAGATTGATGTGGGTACAGAGCCGGAAGGCATGGCCGTCAGCCCCAACGGCAAGTGGGCAGTGAACACCTCCGAAACCACCAGCATGCTGCACTGGATCAACACCGAAACCTTCGAGATCGAGAAGAACATTGTGGTGGGCCAGCGCCCCCGCCATGTGGAGTTCAGCAGGGACAGCAAGGTGGCCTGGGCCTCCACGGAAGTGGGTGGCACAGTGCATATCATCGATGTGGACTCCCTGGAACAGGTGAAGGAAATGACTTTCAAGGTACCGGGAGTAAACCAGGACCGGGTGCAGCCGGTGGGTATCGAGCTGACCTCTGACGGCAAATTTGCCTTTATCGCTCTGGGGCCGGCTAACCATGTGGCAGTAGTGGATGCCAGAACCTATGAAGTTCTGGACTACCTGCTGGTGGGCAGCCGGGTCTGGCAGCTGGACCTGGATAAAGACGAGAAATACCTCTATACCACCAATGGTGTGTCCGGCGACGTGTCGGTGATCGACGTGGACAAAATGAAAGTCATCAAGTCCGTCAAGGTTGGCCGCTATCCCTGGGGAGTGGTTATTGACCCGACATCATGAGCATTGAAGTCCTCAATCTCAGCTTCCGCTATGGTGACAAGGCGGTCCTGAAAGACGTCAGCTTCGCTCTGGAGCCTGGCGGCTTTCATGCCCTGCTGGGGCCCAACGGGGCCGGCAAGTCCACCCTGTTCGGACTGCTGACCCGGCTGCTGGCCCTGCAGCAGGGAGATGTGCTGCTGGACGGACAGTCCCTGAAGCAACAGCCTGCGGACGCCATGCGCCGGATCGGTGTGGTGTTCCAGCAGAATGCCCTGGACCTGGACCTGACCGTGCGCCAGAACCTGATGTACCACGGTGCCCTCCATGGCCTGTCACGCAAGGAAACCCGTGCCCGGGGTGACCGGGAGCTGGCTCGTTTCGGGCTGCTGGAACGGGCCGGGGATGCAGTGCGTCAGCTCAATGGCGGTCACCGCCGACGGGTGGAAATCGCCCGGGCCCTGCTGCATCAGCCTTCCCTGCTGCTGCTGGATGAAGCCACTGTCGGGCTCGACGTGGCCAGCCGCAAGGCTCTGAACGACCATGTCCGCACCCTGTGTGCGGAAGACGGGCTGACCGTTCTCTGGGCCACCCACCTGATTGAGGAAGTACGCCGGGACGACCGGGTGCTGATCCTGCATCAGGGCCAGCTGCTGGCCAACGGCACCGGCACCACTCTGTGCGAACAGCAGGGAGCACCCGACCTGGCCGCCACCTTTGAATCCCTGACCGGAGTTGCCCCGTCATGAAGCTGTCCTGCTACTGGCACTGTTTCGCCGGCATCCAGCGCCGGGAGTGGCTGCGCTTCTGGCAGCAGCGTACCCGTTTTGCCAGCGCTCTGGTGCGCCCGGTGCTCTGGCTGGTGGTGTTTGCCGCCGGCTTCCGGGCGGTGCTCGGAATTTCCATTATTCCTCCGTACCAGACCTACATCACCTATGAAACCTACATAGTCCCGGGTCTGTGCGGCATGATTATTCTGTTCAACAGCATGCAGGGTGCCCTGTCCATGGTCTATGACCGGGAACTGGGCAGTATGCGGGTGCTGCTGATGAGCCCCCTGCCCCGACCGTTTCTGCTGGTAACCAAGCTGCTGGCCATGGGCGTGGTCTCGGTGGGTCAGGTGTATGTGTTCCTGCTGCTGGCCCTGCTGGTGGATGTGGAACCGCCGCTCTGGGGTTATCTGGCGGTATTGCCGGCACTGATCCTCACCAGCCTGATGCTGGGCGCCCTGGGTCTGCTGATTGCCACCTGGATCAAGCAGCTGGAGAACTTTGCCGGGGTCATGAACTTTGTCATCTTCCCCATGTTTTTCATGTCCTCTGCCCTGTATCCCCTGTGGAAAATGAACGAGGCCAGTCCCTGGCTGTACCGGGTGTGCCAGCTCAATCCCTTTACCCATGCGGTGGAGGCCATCCGCTTTTCCCTGTATCTGGAATGGAATCCCATGGCCCTGGGCATCACCGCCGGTGTAACCCTGGTCCTGGCCCTGCTGGCCACCGCCGGGTTCCGCCCCCAGCGCACCAGGATTCTGGGCAGCAAGCCGGCCTGAGCCACATCCCCTGGCGCCGGATAACCGGTGCCGAGGATTACTGACTGGTTCGGAGTTTTGCCAGAAGCTGTTCAAGCCCCCCCGGATCATCCACCGCCCGGTCCCACTGCAGTTGTGCCGGCTGGCCGTCCAGATACCACAGGCGGTTGGCCAGGGTCCGGGCGTCGCCAGCGTCGTGGGTTACACAGACCATGGCCATCTCCGGACTGGCATCCAGGACTCCGGCAATCAGGGTTTTCAGCTCCCCGGCCATGGCCGGGTCCAGGGATGCGAAAGGCTCATCCAGCAACAGAAGATCCGGCTCTACCGCCAGACACCTGGCCAGGGCTGCACGGCGGGCCATGCCCAGGGACAGCTGGTCCGGCAGATAGCCAGCATAGGGAGCCAGGCCCACCCGGGCCAGACAGGCCTCCGCCTCTGCGGCCGACACTCCCACCAGCTGGATATTGGCCCTCAGGGTGCGCCAGGGCAGCAGCCGGTGTTCCTGAAACAGGTAACCGATACGCACCGGCCGGCGCCGGATAATGGCCGCTTCCGGCAGGGTGGAATCCAGACCGGCAATGGCCCTGAGCAGGGTGGTCTTGCCGATTCCGGAAGGCCCCAGCAGGCAGATACGGTCCCCCGGAGCAATGGTCGCAGCTATGGAGCCCAGCACCGGCCGCTCGTAGTCCCGGCCGCGAATATCCAGTTCAAGCATGGGCCTGCTCCGGCTGACGCCAACGGCCGCTGCGCCGTTCCAGGGGCTGCAGAATCACCAGTTCAATCAGCTGCACCACCACAATGAAAGACAGGCTGTAGGCCAGAATACCGGCCACATCGAACACCTGAAAGGCCATATGCAGCTGGAAGCCGACACCGCTGGAACGGCCCAGCAGCTCCACCACCAGTACAATCTTCCAGATCAGCGCCAGGCCACCCCGGGTGGCCGCCATCAGATAGGGAAACAGCTGGGGAATCCAGACTTCCCGGAATCTCTGCCAGCGGCCGAAACCGTAGACCCTTGCCATTTCCTCCAGCCGGTAATCCAGACTGCGGGCCCCCTCCCGGACGGTCACCGCCACACTGGGCACCTTGTTGATCACCACCGCCATCACCGCCGCCGACTCCACCAGCCCGAACCACACATACATCAGGATAATGGTGACCAGGGCCGGCAGGTTCAGCAGCAGCACCAGAAGGGGATCAAACAGGGCATTGGTTATCCGGGAGCGGCCCATGACCAGGCCTATAGCGGAACCCAGGGTCATGGCCAGAAAAAACGCCAGCAGTACCCGGCGCAGGGTGGCCCCCAGGTGATACCAGAGGTCCCCGGAGGCAGCTTCCCGCACCAGGGTATCCACCACCTCACCGGGCCCGGGCAACAAGGGGGTATGCAGGTAGCGGGCAATAATCAGCCACAGCAGCACTAGCGCCGGCAGGACAACCCAGTAACTCCAGACCGGGGGCCTGCGTTGCGCACGGGCAGTCCCGGACGCGGTCACTGGCTGCTCCGCCAGAAGAGTTCATCCGGCATCAGCCGGTCCGCCGGGGCGCCGGTCAGCACCAGCAGCTGTTTCAGGTCCGCAATCCTCGCATCCGTCAGCGGCTCCGGATCACCGGCGATAAATCCCTGTTGCAGGGCAGCAAACACTCCGTCGTCAGGATTGCGCATCAGTGGTCGCAGCGGTTTCCAGTAGTCCGGCTGCAGGGCGAGCTGCTCCCGGGCCAGCGCCAGGGATACGGCGAAACTGTCCACCAGATCTCCATGCTCCCTGGCCCAGTCCCGGGGGAACACATAACCCAGAACCGGCAGATTCCGCTCCAGCCCAAGCTCTGCCAGCAGATCCGCCATGCCGAAAGCGGAACGCCAGCCGCCTTCTCCCCGCAGCCGGGCGGCGAAATGCCAGTAGGTGACTATGGCGTCCAGCTGGCCCCGCTTCAGGGCCTGGCTCAGCAATGGCGGTGCCGCATACTGGATCTCCCCGTTCCGGGCCAGGTCCAGGCCCTGACCGGCAGCCACTTTCTGCAGCAATATCCAGCCCTTGCTGTCCGGTCCGCCAGCCACACCTATGCGCAATCCCGCAAGATCCGACAGCTGGTGCACCGGGGAATCGTCCGCCACCACTATGTCACCGATCTGGGCCGAGAAAGGCACATACAGGTAGGCCGTACCCGCCTGATACCGGGACTGGGCCCACATCAGATCCGCCACAGCACCGTCAACGGAGCCACCGGTCACCGCCAGATGGGACGCCGGCAGATTGGCCACCGGGTTCAGTTGCAGCCGATAGCCGGCCTCAAGGTCCAGATGCTGGCGCCGGATATGCTCCAGCTCCCAGTGGGCGGTACCGAACTGCAGCACACTCAGGGTCAGTTGTGGCAGTTTCCTGTTGTCGGCCGCCTGTACCGCAGGTATCTGAAACAGGGTCACAATCAGTACCAGCACAATGGCCGGTACCGGGAATTGTCGTTGTTGTTGGTTCATGGCTTCACGATACGAAGCCCGGCGCCGCGTCAGAATAGTACTTTGGTGTCTGTTTTTTGCTGCGATGGTCGCAGGAGATGCTCAGGACAGCCAGTCAAGGCCCAGAACAAGGCGGGGAGAGGTACCGGGTGCCGGTGACCGATGGACCAGCCCGCGGCCTTCATTGCCAATCCAGGCTTCGCCCTTGAGGAGGGCGACAGATCCTGTGGGCAGGACCTGAATATCAGGCGTGCTGACCACCTGCTCCGGCAGTGGTCCCGGACCATCAGCCCGGGTCACCAGCTGCTCAGGCAACCACTCCGTGCCCCTGCCGGCGTAGGTCACCAGCAGTCGCGCGGGTACCCGGTCAGTGTGAAAACGCGGACACATGGTTTCAGCGAGCACATGCAGGCGAACGCCCACTGCCGCGGGCTCGAACAGGCAACGGTACATTTCCACTGTCTGTTGCACATCCGCCAGCCAGGCCCGGGCGCCGGGCAGATCCAGAGCCCAGGCAGGAAGAATCTGGTCAAGACTGTCATTGGCCTCTATGCCGACAAAGCGTTCAAACACACCCGCTTCCCGGGCAAAAGTGTGTGCAAAGTCAGCGCATTCATCAGGCAGTCGACGTTCCCAGACCACCAGGTTCACCTCATCCCTGAAGATTTCCGTCAGGCACTCTGCTTTACCGCCTTTGACGGCAACCGGAAGAGGAAGGGGCAGATTTTCTCCAGACATTATCAGCGGCTCTCCAGGGTTCATGGGGGCATATGGAAATATGACCTCGAAGCGGAAAATGTTATGTTATAACATTCTGACTGTAAACTACCGGACCAGACTCCGGCCACAAAACAGACCAGAGAGAGTTACGATGAGATATCAGGACACACGCCTTCCAGTTACCGTACTGTCGGGTTTTCTTGGCGCCGGGAAAACCACTGTGCTGAACCACATCCTGAACAACCGGGACGGCAAACGGGTTGCGGTGATTGTCAACGACATGAGTGAAGTGAACATAGATGCCAGCCAGGTTCAGCAGGAAGTCAGCCTGAACCGCTCCGATGAGAAGCTGGTGGAAATGAGCAATGGCTGCATCTGCTGCACGCTGCGGGAAGACCTGCTGGTAGAAGTACGGAAACTGGCCTCCGAGGGCCGCTTCGATTGCCTGGTGATTGAATCCACTGGAATTTCAGAACCTCTGCCAGTCGCGGAAACCTTTACCTTTGCCGACGAAGACGGAGTCAGCCTGTCCGATATAGCCCGCCTGGACGTTATGGTCACCGTGGTCGATGCCATCAACTTCCTGAAGGACTATGACCAGGCCCGGTCACTGCAGGAAACCGGGGAAAGCCTGGGCGAAGAGGACGAACGCAGTGTTGCCGACCTTCTGGTGGACCAGGTGGAATTCAGTGACATTCTGCTGATCAGCAAAACCGACCTGGCCTCTCCGGAGCAGCTGGAACGCCTGAAAGGGGTTCTTCGCAGCCTGAACACCGAGGCCGAAATTCTGCCCATACAGAAAGGCGCGGTTCCCCTCGACAAGGTACTGAATACCGGACGCTTCAGTTTCGAGCGTGCCCAGCAGGCCCCTGGCTGGCTGAAGGAAATGCGCGGGGAGCACATCCCGGAAACCGAGGAATACGGTATTTCCAGTTTTGTCTACCGGGCCCGCCGGCCCTTCCATCCGGCGAAATTCCATGACTTCCTGCACCAGCCGGTTTCTCCCGGAAAACTCATCCGTTCCAAGGGCTATTTCTGGCTCGCCACACGTCCCGAGTTTGCCGGGCACTGGAGCCAGGCGGGGGGCATAGCACGACATGGTTTCGCCGGCATGTTCTGGAAAGCGGTACCCGAGAGCAGCTGGCCGGAGGATCCGGAATACCGGCAAAGCATTATGGAAAACTGGGAGGAGCCCTTCGGCGATATGCGCCAGGAACTGGTGTTTATTGGCCAGAATCTGGACCAGGACGCCATCACCCGCCAGCTGGACGCCTGCCTGCTGGATGACGAGCAGCTGCTGGCCGGGAAATCTTTCTGGCAAACCCTCAATGATCCTTTCCCGGCCTGGGAATAACCGGTCCTGGCTACCCGCCATCCGGCGGATAGCTACTACTTTGGTATCGGTTTTTTGCGGCGATGGTCGCATTCAACCTGCGGCCCATATGGCATGTAATGGGATGATCACAAGAATAAAAGGCGGGGACGGCCCCTCCGCCAAACAGGAGGCCCTATGCCTGACACTGCAGATGCCGCACTTACGTCAGAAACCCGTTATCATGATCCGGCCCCTGTCCCAGACAACGACAACACACAGGTAGAGACCCCCATGGAGCCGGTATACAGAATTCTGATCGCCGATGACCATCCACTGTTCCGGGAAGCCATCAGCAGCGTGATCGCTTCCGGCTTCGAAGGCAGCGAAATCATCGAGACCGATGATCTGGACAGCGCCCTGGCGCTGACCCGTGAAAACGATGACCTGGATCTGATACTGCTGGACCTGAACATGCCCGGCATGCACGGCCTGAACGGCCTGATCACCCTGCGCAACGAAGCCCCCACAATCCCGGTAGTCATTGTTTCCGCCGAGGAAGACAAACAGGTGGTGCTGCAGGCTATTACCTATGGTGCCGTGGGCTTCATTACCAAGTCCTCTCCCCGGCCCCAGATGACCGACGCCATCCGGCAGATTCTCAACGGCAACGTGTATCTGCCCTCAGACATCATCCGTACCGGCAAGGAAAGCACCAGCCGCCGCAGCCGCAACGAGGACAACCCCATTTCTCCGGAACTGCTGAACTCCCTGACCCGCCGCCAGCTGCTGGTGCTGGAGCGCATGTCCAAGGGAGAATCCAACAAGCAGATCGCCTACAACCTGAATATTGCCGAAACCACGGTCAAGGCCCATGTGTCCGCCATTCTGCGCAAACTGGGTGTACACAACCGGGTTCAGGCCATACTGTCCGCCAGTGATGTGGATTTCAGCCAGTACCTGAAGCGCTAGAAGGGAAGCCGGCTGCCCGCAGGATGGCAGCACAGGAAACCGGGACCCAGTCCCGGTTTTTTTATGGCCGGACCTGGCCGTGGATCAGATGATTCAGGGTACTGCGCAGCTTGAGGGGCTTGACCGGCTTGTTCATCAGCACATGGCCCAGATCCCGGATATGCTGCTTCAGCTCGTTGGTGTAGTTGGCGGTAATCATCACCACCGGTGCCGGAGTCTGGCGACTGCCGTTGATGCGGGCCACCACATTGACACCGGTTTCATCGTTATCCAGATGATAGTCCGCCAGGATCACGTCCACCGGCGCCCGGGCCGGGTCCAGCTGGCGTTCCAGGTCCTCCTGGGAAACGGCGGTAATCACCTCACAGTCCCAGCCTTCCAGCAGGGTTTTCATGCCCAGGCAGATGGAGCGGTCGTTGTCGATCACCCATACCCGGGCACCACCCAGTCCGGCCCCCATGACCACGCCCCGGCGGTCATCGGCTCCTGGCCGGCGTGCCGGCAGCTTGCCCAGGGGCACCCGCACGGTGAAGACGGAACCCCGGCCCTCTTCAGAGGAGACGGTCACTTCATGGCCCAGCATCCGGGAGATCTTGTCCACAATGGCCAGCCCCAGACCCAGACCATTGTCCGGGCGGGCACCGGCAGGCCGGATGCGCTTGAACTCCTGGAAAATCTCCGAGAGCTTGTCCTGGGGAATCCCCGGCCCGGTATCCCAGACCTGGATCAGTACATGGTCCCGGTGCCGGCGGCAGCCCAGAAGAATGCGACCACTGCCGGTATAGCGAATGGCATTGGTCAGAAAGTTGCGCAGAATCCGGGCCAGTAACTGGGAGTCCGATTCCACCACCAGGGAGGAAGGCACAAACTCCAGATTCAGGCCTTCCGCCATGGCCATCTGGCGGAATTCCCGGGCAATGTTGTTGAGCAGGTCTCGCAGGTCAAAGGCGGTGACATCCGGTTTGATCACCCCCGCATCCAGCTTGGAGATATCCACCAGAGTACCCAGCAGATTTTCCACATCGTCCAGGGAGGTGCTGACCGAGCGCACCAGACCTTCCGCCCGGGGACCGAAAGACTGTTCCAGCAGGGCGCTGGTAAACAGCCGGGCCGCATTCAGCGGTTGCAGCAGGTCGTGACTGACCGCAGCCAGAAACTTGGTCTTGGACAGGTTGGCCCGCTCCGCTTCCAGCTTGGCATCCCTGAGCCTGGCTTCCACCGCCGCCCGTTCGCTGATTTCCTGGCGCAACTGGTTGTTCAGTCCGGTCAGGGCCGCCGTGCGTTCCTTGACCCGGCGTTCCAGGTTGTCATAGGCCTGCTCCAGTGCCAGTGCGGTTTTACGGCGGTCGGTAATATCCCGGATCAGCACAAAGAAGCCGTTGACCTGGCCCTGTTCATCGGTGTTGGGCACGTAGGAGCGCAGCATGTAGCGGGCTTCGCCCCGCTCTCCGGTTTCCTCGAACTCGAAAGTCACGCTCTGGCCCGCCAGGGCCTGGCGGATATGGGGCAGCAGACGCTGGTACAGCTCCGGCTCATGGACCTCGATCAGGGGTTTTCCCAGGGGCGATTCACCATTGCGGCTGTACCAGGCCTCATAGACCTTGTTGCAGAACTGCATGGTCATGTCTTCGCCCACATAGGCAATCAGCGCCGGCACATGGTCGGTCACCACCCGGATCCAGCGTTCGCTTTCTTCCAGCGCTTTGAGACGGCGGGCCATTTCGCTGTTCTTGACGTCGGTGATGTCGGAATAGAGCACCACCAGCCCGCCCTCCCGGGTGGGCCTTTCCGTCATCTGTACCCAGCGGTTGTTGGACAGCAGGAACACCACGCCCCGGGAATCGGGATTGGCGTGTTCCTCCACAATCAGGCCGGAGGTCAGTGCCTGCTGCTTGACGTCGGCAATACTGGTCCCCGGCTCCGGAGGTGCCATGCCGGCGTAACGCCAGTAACTGCGGAAGCGGCTGTTGCTCTGGATCAGGCAGTGCTGGTGGTCGAACAGGACAAAGCCGTCAGCAATGCTTTCGATGGCATCACTGAGGCGCTGACGGGTGGTTTCGGCTTCTTCCCGGGCACGGCTCAGGGCCTTGTTGCTGGTCTTCAGCTCATCCATGGTCTGATTCAGGGCTTCGGTACGTTCCCGTACCTGTTCCGCCAGAATCACTGAATGTTCAAAGGCCGCATAGGGTTCGGGCTTGTGGGCCGAGCCGGATTCCACACGGACAATCAGCGCATCCCGGATCCGGCGCAGGCGTTCGTTCTCTGCCTCCAGGTCAGCAATGCGCTGATCCCGGTCGTCGTGACCGGAAGACTCAGGACTGTCCTGAAAGGGCATCAGGCTGGCCAATGACCACCCCCGTAAACGTCTGGTTGATATGCATACCCTCAAACTGCTCACCGTAGGTATTGAAGCCAATCACCTTGTGGTGCCGGAGGAACTCGGAAACCGCCTCCACTTCACCGGTCAGCTCGGCTTCCAGACGGCGCAGAAAGCAGTCACAGCCGATGGTTACAAGCGGGGCCCCCACCACCTGTTCGGAGGCCTCAATCTGGGTGCGGACACTGTCCAGCAGGGATTCCGGCTGCATGGCCGTCATCACAATGCCGGTTTCCACCGCGCAGTAGAAGGTAAGACTCTTGTCCGGATTCACCCGCTGGATCGAGCGCACAAAATAGTGGCCGCCGATTTTCACCCCCAGAGGCTGCAGGGCAAATACCGTGCGGTCCAGTTCATCCGGGTTCACGCCCACGGCCCGGGCATAGGCGTCTGCTGCCGGCTCCGCATTCAGCTCGTAAACCGTGCGGGTCTCGGCACAGGCCCGGGTCACCACCAGCTTCTCGCTGCGATCCACCATGTGATGGGTGGAAAATACCCGGAAATCCAGTGGAGTATTCACCAGCAGCACGGTAGCGGCGCCGGCATGGAACTGGCCCTCATGGTACACATGGGTATTGTTCAGGCGTTCATCGTCGCCGGCGGAACCACCAAACTGGGGAATGCTGCCAAGGGCGGCATTCAGGGTGGTCAGCACCAGCTCTTCCCGGCTGGACAGACCATCCAGCAGGGTTATGGCAAAGGTATTGCCCTTGATCTGCGCCAGGTTTGCTTCCCGGCAGGTGGACAACAGTCCGTCAATGACCCCCTGGGCGCTCTGCAGGGTAAACCGGTCCATCTCCCGGATCAGGGCACAGTCGATGGCAAAATAGCGGTTATCGAAACCTATGGCCGTTATGCAGCCCCGGCCATAACCCTCCGGGGTGATTTCGCCGGCAGAAGTACAGCCACAAACCCGGATACCGTCAAAGACCGACTCCAGAGCCGGGCCCAGTCGGGCAAGGTCATATTCTGCGGAACAGAAAAACAGGACGCAGCCCAGATGCTCATGACGGAGTTGACCGGCCAGATGGGTGGCGGCCAGCCTGGGATCCCGCATGCTGGTGCTGGCCACCCGCACGGCAGGCAGCGTAGTCGCTGATGTCATAAAAACTGGCTCGGTACAGGAATGGCTTTCCACCGATTCTACGGCATCCGTATACTCAGCCAATTCGACTTCAGTGCTTTTGATTGGGGCACCGAAATGATCGTAAGCCATTGATTGATATACCTCCTTCATCAATGCCCGGCACCCGGCCGGTTTGCCATGCAGACAAACCGGCACTTTAGTCCTAGTTCCCGGAGCGCCGGAGCCGGAATCCTGACCGGCACCGGCGCCCGTGGTTCCCTAGAAAGTGACAACGGCTCCCAGGGCAATGGTATTGCTATCAGCTGCATCCACACCGGTGGATTTGGTGGTCTGCTCGAACATGCTGTACTCCGCCACCAGCTTGAAGTTGCTGTTGACATCGTGGAACAGACCCAGGGTTGTGTTTTCGGTTTCCATATCGAAAATCTCGGCATCGGTTTCACCGTAAGACAGCACCACCCGGTTGGCACCGAAGCTGTAGGAGCCCTGAACCAGATAACCATCGGCATCATCTTCGGTAAGGGCGCCATTGCCAATCAGCACCGGATTGTCACCCTTGGAGGTAAATCCGGAGGCAGCCAGGGTCAGGCCGGACATGGAAGCCTTCACCCCGTAACCAACACCGGTACTGTCAACAGTGGTGGTTCCGCTTTCCGATGACTGGTAACGACCGTTCACCCAGCCGGTCAGGGCCACCCCGTTCAGATCCGTGCTGTAGGTGATTTCAGATTCGAATCTGGGAGTGGAACTTTCGTCGGCATCCGCGCCGGTCGCAGTATTGGCCGGATCCAGAAGACCCACAGCCACGTTCAGGCCGCTCATATCCGGGGACCGGTAAGTAATCTGGGCCGACGGTGTGGCATAGGGGTAGCCGGTCCGGATATTACCGAAGGAAACACCGGTGGGAGCGCCCGGGGCACCAAAGCCCATCAGGATCTCATCCAGGAAAATGTTGGAGCGGGCGTAGAGTCCGAAATCCTTACCGATCAGCACCTGACCGAAACCGCCGTCCACTGTGGCGTAGAACTGACGCACATCGATGGCGGTGTCAGTCGGAGAATCAAGGCTGTCGTTGATGGTGGTCCAGAAAGAGGAACGGCCGCCCAGAGTCAGGTCGCCCATTTCCTTGCTGAAGTTGAAGCCGATGGTGTTGGGCAGAAAACCCATCTTGATCCGGGAATCCCGGGTGTTGGCCACATCATCGTCACGGTTCACATAGAAAGCATTGAAGTAGCCATCTACAGAAAAAGACATACCATCCTGGTTGTAGATATCAAAGGCTGCGTGAGCTCCGGCACTGGCGCCCATGGTGGCTGCCATGGCAATGGCCAGCCCTGATTTTCTGAGTTTGTTGTTGTTCATAGTTCCCCCGGTTATTTTTGGAAATCTTGGGATCAGGGTGCCGGTCTATCCGGCCACCCGAGGCGTGGTATGTCGCCTGAATTTCATGGTCGGCCAAGAGGGGAACGGGGGAAATTGGTCAAATGAGCCGGTTTAGTGCTCATTTGGAAGGCATGGAAACCAGAACTTTGGGATTACGACCCGGCCGGAAAGGCATCCAGTTCGCGCACACAGTCACAGAGAAATTCACCGGGATCGGGCAGGACTGCCTCATCCGCCACTACACCGAACTGCACCTGCCCGGCATAGCTGACAATGCTAATGCCCAGACCTATGTCGCCGGCCTGGGGCACCCAGAACATCTGTTCACGGATACGGCAGCCGGCAAGATATCTGGGCTCTCCGGTTCCGGGCACATTGGAAACCACAGCGCTGGCTTTGCGATAGAAGATGTCCGCCACCGGCTGGCGCCAGTTTTCCGGAATCAGCGCTGCACAGGAAGCCAGGCCCCAGGCGATACCCGGCTGCCAGCCTTTCTTCAGACGGCGGGTTTCCTGCTTGATCCGGTACAGCCGCTCCAGTGAGCTGCTGCCATCCACTGGCAAGGGCACGAATACGGTACCAAAACAGTTTCCCAGGGCGCCCGGTTCCGGCTTCAGCTCCTCCGGCAAACGGGCACGGATATCCACCGGCACAGCGGCATGCAGCACCGCATCCTCCAGTTCCCGGTCCGCCAGCCCAAGGCGCGGCCGCACCGCCGCCGCCACACAGCTGAGCAGCACATCATTGATGGTGACCCCGGTGGCTTTCGCCGCCGACCGGAACCTGTCCAGCGGCACCGGCCGGGACCAGCGGCACTGCCTTCGGCCCAGCAGCGGCTGGCGCAGTTCCGAAGGTGTATCTTCCGGCTCGGCCAGAAATCCGCTGAACTCGTGAATCAGCCTGAAGCCGTTGCGGGCTCCGTCCAGCAGCCCGCCACCGGCACTGGAGCCTGCGCCCTCACCTGCATCCTCCGGCTGCCGGACATCCGGAGCCATCAGCTGATCCAGCCAGAGCCTGGCCCCGGTCAGCCAGCGCGAGGAGTCCGCAGTTGCCGGGCTGCCATAGAGCACCGGATGCTGCCCCGGTGACGGCGGACACAGGCGATCAAAAATGCCCAGCAGGGAGAGGCCATCGGCGTAACAGTGGTGAATGCGCAGAAGCAGGGCGGCACCGCCCTCGGCCTCCGGCACCAGCCAGAATTTCCAGCGCGGACGCCAGGCTGGCAGCGGCTGGTTCAGGCGGGCGGAAACCCAGTCCTGCAGCTGCCCGGGCGAGAGCGGGTCTGCCACTACTTCCAGATGATGGTCCGGATCGAATACCGGATCCGGCTGCCACCACCAGGCCCGCACCCGGCGCACCGGCATGAACCGGAAACGCTCCCAGGACATCCAGTAGATCCGGAGAAATTCCCGGAACCGGGGCAGGGTCAGGCCGTCAACCCTGAGCATCACCGTGATCATCATCGGGTTATCGGGTCGTTCCAGGGCCAGCCAACCGGAATCCGCCGGGGCTAACAGATGGGATTGCTCGTCACTCAAATCAGAACATCCGGGGATAAACAATGAAGGCAGAAAAACGCCGAAGTCCGCATTGTGCCAGACAAGTCACAGTGGCTCCACACAACCGGTCGCAGACTCCGGATTACAAAAAGTTACACTTGAGCAACCGTTCAGATCTATACTCACGACATGTCCTGATGCAATGGTGATTCAAAATACGGTGTCTGTGACCTATTGGCCCTGGTTCGGCACAACATCCGTTGCCAGCGCCAATACCCCGTCCGCCGGTTCGCGGTACAACAGGGGGCAGCTACACCGGATAACAACAACCGGACACACCATTGCCGTGCCGGAAGGAGAGCAGTCATGAAGTCGAGCCAT
>JBFHSI010000043.1:0-18545 GCA_041591245.1 Marinobacter sp. | reverse complement strand
TGACCAGACGCCCATCATCACCCGCTTGGCATGGCCGGGGTACTGCTTTTTCATGGTCACTACCGCCAGCCGGTAGGAACAGCCCTCCGGCGGCAGATAGAAATCCACAATCTCCGGAAACTGTTTCTGGAGAATGGGAATAAATACTTCATTCAGGGCCAGCCCCAGTATGGCTGGCTCATCGGGCGGGCGACCGGTGTAGGTACTGTGGTAAATGGGATCCCGGCGATGGGTGATGCGCTCCACGGTAAACACCGGGAACTGGTCCACTTCGTTGTAGTATCCGGTATGGTCGCCAAAAGGCCCTTCCGGTGCCATATCATCCGGATAGATAAAGCCTTCCAGTATGATCTCGGCGCTGGCCGGTACCTGCAGGTCGCTGAGGCCTGCCTGCACCACTTCGGTACGGCTGCCCCGCAGCAATCCGGCAAAGGCATATTCCGACAGGCTGTCCGGAACCGGGGTAACGGCCCCGAGAATGGTGGCCGGATCTGCACCCAGCGCCACCGCAACCGGATAGGGCTTGCCGGGATTGGCTTTCTGGAATTCCCGGAAATCCAGGGCACCGCCCCGGTGACTGAGCCAGCGCATGATCAGCCGGTTACGGCCAATCACCTGCTGCCGGTAGATGCCCAGATTCTGCCGTTCCTTGTGGGGTCCCCGGGTAATCACCAGGGGCCAGGTCACCAGCGGTCCCGCATCCCCGGGCCAGCACTTCTGCACGGGAATCTGGTACAGATCCACCTTGTCCTTTTCGATTACCACCTGCTGGCAGGGCGCCGAACGCAACACCTTGGGGCTCATGCGCAGGACCTGGCGGAACAGCGGCAGCTTGTCCACCGCATCCCGGAAGCCTTTGGGGGGATCCGGCTCTTTCAGAAACGCCAGCAGCTTGCCCACTTCCCGCAACGCGGTGACATCTTCCTGGCCCATCCCCAGGGCCACCCGCCGGGGGGTGCCGAACAGATTCGCCAGTACCGGCATGTCGTAGCCCTTGGGATTCTCGAACAACAGCGCCGGGCCACCGGCCCGCAGGGTACGGTCGCAGATCTCGGTCATTTCCAGATGGGGATCCACTTCCACAGAAATACGCTTCAACTCGCCCAGCTTTTCCAGCTGGTCAATAAAGTCTCGCAGGTCGTTGTATTTCATCTGATACTCCGGAGATACCGGCTCGGGCTGTGGGTTCTGAAGGACGGGGCCTGATCCGGAACGGAACAGAAGGGTGACAGGTTTGCCGGAGACCTAACCAGGCCGGCCCCTGACACAGATGGGTCAGGAGCCGACAGTGGTTACTTACCGACGCTTCATGGACTGGAAGAACTCGTCGTTGGTCTTGGTATCCTTGAGCTTGTCCAGCAGGAATTCCAGGGCCGCAGTGTCGTCATCCATGGAGTGCAGCAGTTTGCGCAGAATCCATACCCGCTGGATATCGGCTTCCGACATCAGCAGATCTTCACGGCGGGTACCGGAACGACGGATATTGATGGCCGGGTAAACCCGTTTTTCGGCAATGCGGCGGTCCAGATGGACTTCCATATTACCTGTGCCCTTGAACTCCTCGTAGATAACTTCGTCCATTTTGGAGCCGGTATCCACCAGAGCTGTGGCCAGAATGGTCAGACTGCCACCCTCTTCCACATTACGGGCAGCACCGAAGAAGCGTTTGGGTTTTTCCAGGGCATGGGCATCCACACCACCGGTCAGAACCTTGCCGGATGACGGGATCACCGTGTTGTAGGCCCGGGCCAGACGGGTGATGGAATCCAGCAGGATCACCACGTCTTTCTTGTGCTCAACCAGACGCTTGGCCTTCTCGATCACCATCTCGGCCACCTGAACGTGGCGGGCCGGTGGTTCATCAAAGGTGGAGGCAATAACTTCGCCACGCACCGTGCGCTGCATCTCGGTCACTTCCTCCGGCCGCTCGTCAATCAGCAGTACCATGACATGGCACTCCGGACTGTTGCGGGTAATGGACTGGGCAATGCCCTGCATCAGCAGTGTCTTACCGGCTTTCGGCGGAGAAACGATCAGGCCGCGCTGGCCCTTGCCGATAGGCGCCACCAGATCCAGTACCCGGGAAGACAGATCCTCGGTACTGCCGTTGCCGGCTTCCAGAGACAGACGCTCCTGGGGAAACAGCGGGGTAAGGTTCTCGAACAGAATCTTGTTACGGGCGTTGTCCGGCTTGTCAAAGTTGATTTCATTGACTTTCAGCAGGGCAAAATAGCGCTCGCCGTCTTTGGGAGGACGAATCTTGCCGGCAACCGTATCACCGGTACGCAGGTTGAAACGCCGGATCTGGCTCGGAGACACGTAGATATCGTCGGGACCGGCCAGGTAGGACGCATCCGCGGAACGGAGAAAACCGAAGCCGTCCTGCAGAATTTCCAGTACACCGTCGCCGTAGATATCTGCGCCGCCCTTGGCATGCTTCTTCAGGATGGTGAAGATCACATCCTGTTTGCGGGAGCGAGCCAGGTTATCGAGGCCCATCTCTTGCGCAATATCGAGCAATTCGGGCATGGACTTCTGCTTGAGTTCAGTAAGATTCATAGTTTGTTGAATTTTCAGGAATGGAAGTAAGCGAATATTGGAATGACAGGGGTGCCCGGAACAGATTGATCTGAATAAATAATGAAACTGGCGTTGGCCTGGTGGAGCAACCGGTGCAGATGGAGTCCGGAATTAGGATACTGAAGCCAGAGAGTGGGAACAACCGTTCGCCGGGCAAGACCGATAATCTGCCACCTGACCGGCGTATGTCAAGTGCAGTGGACAAATAATTGCCAATTCCAGGCGCCGGATGCCGGCAACCGGCGCCAAACAGACTCCCTCTGAAGGGTTACCCCTCTTCCATTCCGGGGCTCCGATACGGATACTGACGAAAACTGTTTATCCATTTCCGGAGTCCAACCCATGAGCAGCAAACCTGCCGACGAACTCAAGCCCCTGAACATCGCCATTCTGACCGTTTCCGATAGCCGCGGCGCCGACGAGGACAGCTCCGGCCAGTTTCTCGAGGACAGCGTGCTGGAAGCCGGTCACCAACTGGTAGCCCGGCGTATTCTCCCGGATGACATCTATCTGGTACGGGCCCTGATTTCCGGCTGGATTGCCGATCCCTCGGTGCATGTGGTGCTGATCACCGGCGGCACCGGCTTCCACGAAAGGGACAGCACACCGGAAGCGGTTAGCCCCCTGCTGGACAAGACCATCGATGGTTTCGGCGAGGAATTCCGGCGCCTGTCCGCAAGTGAAATCGGCACCTCCACCATACAGTCCCGGGCCTTCGGAGGCCTTGCCAACCATACCGTGATTTTCTGCCTGCCCGGCTCCACCGGAGCCTGCAAAACCGGCTGGAACGGCATTCTCAGCACCCAGCTGGACAGCCGTCACGGGCCCTGCAACTTCTCCGCTCTGGTGCTGCGCAAACCCGATCGCCCCTACCACCGGGTACATCAGACCATCGGCACCCGTGCCAGCCGGTAACCACTGATCAAGGAGCAAACACCATGTCCGGTTCCCGACTGACCTCCGTTGACCATGCCCTGGGCCAGTTGCTGTCCGCAGCCAGGCCCCTGGCAGCGACGGAAAATGTGGAGCTCACTGCAGCCCTGGGGCGCATTCTGGCCGAAAACTGTTATGTGCCCGCCGATGTGCCGCCGGCGGATAACAGCGCCGTGGATGGTTACGCCCTGCGCGCTCAGGACCTGCAGTCCGGCCGGCCACTACCGGTTTCCAGCCGGATTCCCGCCGGCGAAGCCCCCCGGGCCCTGACGCCCGGAACCGCCGCCCGGATTTTTACCGGCTCCGAGGTCCCCGCCGGCGCGGACGCGGTGGTCATGCAGGAAAAGGTGGAAGTTTCCGAAGATGGCATCACGATTACCTCCGATGTCAGCACAGGCCAGAACATCCGCCTACGCGGTCAGGACCTGAAGGCCGGGGATCTTGCCCTGGCCGCAGGCACGCCCATACGCCCCCAGGAAATGGGCCTGCTGGCCTCCATGGGCATGGCGACAATACCGGTGCGGGCACGCCTGAAGGTTGCCATAATCACCACCGGTGACGAGCTGGTAGACCCGGGTACGCCCCTGGCGCCCGGGCAGATCTACAACACCAACCGGTTCACCTTGCTGGGCCTGCTGGACCGGGCCGGCTGTGAGGTGGTTCTGTGCACTTCACTGGAGGATAACCGGGAGTCCACACGGTCACAGTTGTCCCATGCTGCCCGGGTTGCCGACCTGATCATTACCAGCGGTGGCGTCTCCGTGGGAGAGGAGGATCATGTCCGGGCGGTGCTGGAGGAATCCGGCGATCTGGCCCTGTGGCGTCTGGCCATCAAACCCGGCAAACCCCTGGCCTTTGGCCATATGGACAACACCCCGGTGCTTGGCCTGCCCGGCAATCCCGCAGCGGTTCTGGTGACCTTCCTGGTGCTGGGCATGCCCTATATCCGCCGCTGTCAGGGTGACAGCCGGCCCAGGGTCAACGGGGAATCCCTGCCTGCCGCATTTTCCGTGGACAAAGCCTCCATACGTCGGGAGTTTGTCCGGGCCCGCAAGGAAATGATCGACGGCCAGCCCCGGGTCACCATCTTCCCGAACCAGAGTTCCGGTATGCTCAGCTCCGCCTGCTGGGCTGACGGCCTGGCCGAGATTCCGGAAAATACCCGGGTCAGCCCCGGTGACCGGATCACCTACTACTCCTTTGCAGAACTTCTGGAATGACTATGAGCGACACCATTACCGTGCGTTTCTTCGCCCGCTTCCGGGAAGAACTGGGCACCGATCAGGTTACGGTTCCGGCACAACCGGGACTGACTGCCGGCGACATTCTTGACACTCTGGGCCAGCGCAACGGGCCCTGGTCACAGCTCCGGGACAATCCGGCGGTGATGATTGCCATCAACCAGACCATGGCCAGGCCCTCAACCCAGGTTAACAGCGGTGACGAAGTGGCCTTTTTCCCGCCCGTGACCGGAGGCTGAGATGATTTCCATTCAGGAGCAGGATTTCGATCCGGTGGCCGAATACGCAAGCCTCAGGGCCAGCGGCGCCGGCACCGGAGCCATAGTCACCTTCACCGGACTGGTAAGGGACAGCGGTGACATGCAGGGTGTAACGGGACTGTATCTGGAGCATTACCCGGGCATGACCGAACAGGTCATCGCCGACCTGATCAGTCAGGCCGGCACACGCTGGGATGTGCGCAAGGCCCGGGTTATTCACCGGGTGGGCCGGCTCCAGCTGCAGGAACAGATCGTCTTTGTGGGTGTATGCAGTGCCCACAGGGCCGATGCCTTCGCCGCCTGCCAGTACATAATGGATGCCCTGAAAACCTCAGCGCCCTTCTGGAAGAAGGAAATCACCGGAAACGGCGAACACTGGGTCGAGCAGAAGGCCTCGGATATCGCCCGCAGCCAGACCTGGGACTGAGCCCAGGATCATTGGCCCTGCAGATCTTCCGGGTAGTTGCGGTTGCGAAAAGCCCCGGCAGCCTGGTCACACACCAGCCTGCGCACCCCGGCCATCCGGGCAAACGCCATCACCCGCCGGTTACCCAGCCTTAGCTGCTGTTCCAGAAGCGGGGCGCAGGCGACCGGATAGATGCCGTGCAATGGATGCACCCGGCCCTCACATTCCGCCACCAGGGGGTGCTCCGGATCTTCCCGCCAGGCCTCCAGTAGCCGGGAAAACACATCGGCGGTCATATCCGGGGTGTCACAGGGGCAGACCAGCACTGCCTGCAGCCCCAGCCGTCCGGCTTCTGTCAGCCCCCGATACAGACCCGCCAGAGGCCCCTGGCCCCGGAAGTCTTCCCCATCCCCGAACACCAGGCCCGGGGCAAGCGTCCGGTATTGCTCCAGATTGCGGTTGGCACTGACCAGCACCGGCGTCACCACCCGGGCCAGTTCAGCATAAATCCGGTGTGCCATGGGCACTCCGAGCCAGGGCACCATACCCTTGTCCACACCGCCCATCCGCCGGCCTTCACCACCGGCCAGCAGCAGACCTGCTACAGCAACTGACTGTTCTGAGGATTTGTTCATGGCCATAAAAAACCGCCCGTGAGCACAAGCTCAGGAGCGGTTTCCCGGAACCGGGCAGCAATCAGAGATTGCTGTCCAGGAAGGCCGCCAGCTGGGACTTTGACAGGGCGCCCACCTTGGTGGCATCAACATTACCGTTCTTGAACAGCATCAGAGTCGGGATGCCACGGATATTGAATTTGGGCGGAGTCTGCTCGTTCTCGTCGATGTTCAGCTTGCACACTTTCAGCCGGCCTTCGTATTCATCGGCAACTTCCTCAAGTACCGGTGCAATCATCTTGCAGGGACCACACCATTCTGCCCAATAGTCCACCAGTACCGGAATATCGGACTGCAGTACGTCCTGCTCGAAAGAAGCATCAGTTACATTTACGATTTTTCCGCTCATTACCTTTTCCTGATTCAGGCGTTCCGCCATATTCAGACATGCTTGTCATGCCTGATCCGGAGCGCTGTTGACTTGTCGCTGAGGGCCTTTTCGGATCACCAAGAGTCACCTGCCCCCACCGCGATGGCTAATACTTTACGCGATTGCTCCGCCGAATGTGAAGCAGTAGATCCACCAGCCTGTGGCCGGACGCACACTCTGCCCGGCCGGTGACCGGGTTCGCTGTTACTGACAAGCCCTCAAAACATCGCTTATAGTAGCCCACAGATTCACCTCATAAGGACTCTCCCCACCGTGACGGCCCCATCTTCTGCCGACAACACCTCCTCCCTGCCAGACGTACTTGCAGCCATCGACATGGGTTCCAACAGCTTCCACATGGTGGTTGCCAGGCTGGTACACGGGGAAATACGGACCCTGGAGAAAATGGGGGAAAAGGTTCAGCTGGGCGCCGGCCTGGACCAGTACAACCGTCTGACCCCAGAAGCCCAGGAACGGGGGCTGGCCTGTCTCGAGCGCTTTGCCCAGCGTCTGGAGGGCATGCCTCCGGAATCCGTCCAGGTGGTTGGTACCAACGCCCTGCGGGTTGCCCGCAACGCCGGAGAGTTCATTGCCAGGGCGGAACAGGTCCTGGGTTATCCGGTGGAGATTATCGCCGGCCGGGAGGAAGCCCGACTGATCTACCTGGGGGTTTCCCATACCCTGTCTGACGATACCGGCCGCCGGCTGGTTATCGACATAGGCGGCGGCAGCACCGAATTCATTATTGGCCAACGCTTTGAACCCCAGGTACTGGAAAGCCTGCACATGGGCTGCGTGTCCTTCCGCAACCGATATTTCCCCGACGGCAAGATCAGCCGGCGGCAGATGGACAAGGCCATTACCCACGCCGAGCAGGAGATCCAGATCATCCGCAAGCGCTTCCGCACCATCGGCTGGCAGAGCACCGTGGGATCATCCGGGTCCATCAAGGCGGTCGCCAACGTCCTTTCCAATCTCAAGATCACCGATGGCACCATTACCCGCGAAGGGATGCAGGAGCTGAAACGCCGGCTGGTGGATGTGGGCAAAACCGACAAGCTGGAGGATCTGGGGGTACGGCAGGATCGCCAGAATATTTTCCCCGCAGGCTTTGCCATTCTTATGGGGGCCTTCCAGTCCCTGGATATTGAAGAGATGGATTTCGCGGATGGTGCCCTGCGGGAAGGACTGCTCTATGACATGGTGGGCAGAATCTGCCATGAGGATGTCCGCGACCGCACCATTTCCGCCCTTCAGGAACGCTACCACGTGGATACCGAACACGGTGCCGCAGTGGAAGCCACTGCCATCAGTGCCTGGAGCCAGGTGGCAGACGACTGGGCACTGCGCAATGCCGGCGACGAGGACGTGCTGCGCTGGGCCTGCCGCCTGCATGAAATCGGCCTGACCATTTCCCACAGTCAGTACCACAAGCACGGGGACTACCTGCTGCGTTATTCCGACCTTCCGGGCTTCAGCCAGCAGTTCCAGCGGGATATGGCGACACTGGTACGGGGCCACAGGCGCAAGTTCTCACCGGTCATTTTTGAAGGCCTGGAGCCGGACGACAAGATCCGCCTGCGCTACCTGTGCATACTGGTGCGCCTGGCGGTTCTGATCCAGCACCCGCGGAACTACGAAGCGCCTCCCGAGTTCCGGCTGCAGGGCAAAACCGACAAGCTGACCATGGAATTCCCGGATGGCTGGCTGGACAGCCGCCCCCTGACCCGGGCCGACCTGAAAAATGAACGGGACTACCTGGCCAAACAGGGCTTTGAGCTGGAGATACTGGGGGGCTAGCCGTCAGTCCTGAACCAGCCCGGCTTCCAGGTTTTCAATGGTTTCACCCAGCTCCAGCCACTCCGCTTCCAGGGCCTGCATCCGTACTCTGGCTGCGGCCTGCCGGTCCAGCAGGGCCTTCAGCCGGTCCTTGCCATCAGCCTCGTACAATCCGGAATCCGCCAGTGCGGTTTCTATCTCCTGCAGATCCTCCTGCAAGGATTCCATATCCTTTTCCAGAGCCCCCAGACGCTTGCGGTAAGGGCTCAGCTTCTGGCGCAGGGCCGCTTCGGCCCGCTTGCGGGCTTTGCGGTCCTCGGCACTTTCCCCCGGTGCCGTATCCGTATCAACCTGAGCACTGCTACCGGCTTCGGTCTGCCGCCGGGGAGCTTCAGTTTCGTCCCGGCGCCGCTCCGCCAGCCAGCGTTCGTAATCCTCCAGATCCCCGGGGTAGGCCTGCACCCGGCCTTCGTTCACCAGCCAGAACTCATCAACGGTGTTGCGCAACAGGTGACGATCGTGGGATACCACCACAATGGCCCCCTCGAAATTCTGCAGGGCCATGGTCAGGGCCTGGCGCATTTCCAGATCCAGGTGGTTGGTGGGCTCATCCAGCAGCAGCAGGTTGGGCCGCTGCCAGGCAATCACAGCCAGCGCCACCCGGGCCTTTTCCCCGCCGGAAAAGGCGCGGATCGGGCTCAGGGCCTGATCACCATGGAAATCAAACCCACCCAGGAAGTTCCGCACCTCCTGCTCCGAAGCACCGGGCCTGAGGCGCTGCAGATGCAGGAAAGGACTGGCTTCCAGATCCAGCGCTTCCAGCTGGTGCTGGGCAAAATAACCGATGGCCAGGTGCTCGCCGCAGGTGCGCTCCCCCGACAGCAGGGTGCCCTCGCCCCGCAGGGCACCTATAAGAGTGGACTTGCCCGCGCCGTTCGGCCCCAGCAGGCCCACCCGGCTGCCTGGCAGCAGGGTGATATTGATGTTCTGCAGAACCGCGGTGTTGCCATGCCCGGCGCAGCCGTCACGAATGGACAGCAAGGGGTTGGAGACTTTCTCCGCCACCGGAAACTCGAAGCTGAAGGGTGAATCGATATGGGCCGGTGCAATCCGCTCCATCCGTTCCAGCGCCTTGACCCGGCTCTGGGCCTGACGGGCCTTGGTGGCCTTGGCCTTGAAACGATCGATAAAACGCTGGATCTCGGCTATCCGCGCCTGCTGACGTTCGAACCCGGCCTGTTGCTGGGCCAGACGTTCACTGCGCTGGCTTTCAAACGCGGAATAGTTACCGGTATAGGTCACCAGCTTGCGATGGTCGAAATGGACCACATGGGAAGCTACCCGGTCCATAAAGTCCCGGTCATGGGAGATAAACAGCAGGGTTCCGGGATAGCGGCTCAGCCAGTTCTCAAGCCACAGACAGGCGTCCAGATCCAGGTGGTTGGTGGGTTCGTCCAGCAGCAGGATATCCGAGGGCTACATCAGGGCCTGGGCCAGGTTCAGACGGATACGCCAGCCTCCGGAAAAATCCGATACCGGACGTTCGCCATCACCCTCGGCAAACCCCAGTCCCCGCAGAAGGGCCTCTGCCCGGCGTGGAGCCGCCCAGGCCTCACGCACATCCAGTTCGCCGTGGATGCGCACCATGGCGGCCTCATCATCCCGGGCTTCGGCGGCGGCCAGTTCTGCCTCCAGGCGGCGCAGTTCCTGATCACCATCCAGCACGAAATCCCGGGCACTGCGGGCCGACGCCTGGACTTCCTGGGCCATATGGGCAATCCGGAAGCCCCCGGGCAGGGAAAAACTGCCCTGCTCCGGCGTCAGTTGCCCAAGCAGCAGCTGGAACAGACTGGATTTACCGGCCCCGTTGGCGCCGACAATGGCCACTCGCTGGCCCGGCTGAACCATCAGGTTGACGGATTCTAGCAACCAGAGGCCGCCCCGTTGTAAACTGAGATCCGTTATCGTTAGCATGTTCGCATTTTATCAACGTGAAGTTTTCGGAAAAGGTTCCGTTGTTATGCCGGTCCCGTCAGACAATCACTCGGAGTTACCGGCAGATATCCCGGATTTACCGGAAATACTGGAGCCCGACAATCCTCTGTGGCGCTTCGCCCTGGCATTCTGGTCGTTGCCCGGCGTGCAGGAGAGCTGTCTTGCGCTGCAGCAACAGGGCTGGAACGTAACACGGATTCTGTGCGCCGGATGGCTGGCCCTCAATGACAGGTCATACACCGGAATTGAGGACGCTACGTTAACAGAGTGGCGGCACCGTGTAACCGGTGTCCTGCGTGCCTTGCGCAAATCCCTGCCGAAGCGGCACAGCGCCTGTCTTTCGTTGCGGAACACCATCGCCTCAGCAGAACTCGAGGCCGAACAGATTGAATTGGCTCTGGCCTGGCACAGGCTGAAACAGGGTCATCCGGAGAAAACTATGCAAGGAAGTCACCGGCTGGTCCGGCACAATCTCAAGTCCGCAGCTCCCGTCACAGGCCTGCTCCCGGATGCACTGCCGGCACTGGACACTCTGGCCAGCGCCCTGGACGGGCTGGCGCCGGGAGACCTGCAGCCATGATGATGAAGTGGCTTATCCGCCTGTCATTCCCGGCACTCGGGTTGCTGCTGTTACTGATCTTTTTCGGCCTGACAGACCCGGAACAGGTTGCCACCCCGGTAACCGACGAGGAACCCGCCGACATTCCCGACTTCGAACGTCTGGTGCCCTCGCCGGTGCCTACCGAAGGTCCGGACATTGTGTTCAAGTGGCGGGACCTGGACGGCAACTGGCACTATGCGGATCACCCCCCGGAGCATGGCCCCTGGAACACCCTGGCCATTGAACGCCCGGACAAGAGCACCCCCTCGTCCCCGGATCCGGACACCGACTGGGAGTCCCCCTACAATGCGCCATTCAGTCTTGGACCTGGTACCGGGAACAATGGGAGTTAGGTCTAAGAGCCGGCTTTCTTACCACTAATTCAGTGGAAACTGCTGGCAGAACCCGTTACCTTCACCCTTCTTGATAAACACTATCCGGGGCAGCGCCCCTGCATACGTTAAAGGAAGACGCAATGAAGAAAACACTGC
This sequence comes from Marinobacter sp., assembly GCA_041591245.1. GTDB lineage: Bacteria > Pseudomonadota > Gammaproteobacteria > Pseudomonadales > Oleiphilaceae > Marinobacter. The sequence goes on along the minus strand of JBFHSI010000043.1, from coordinate 7,215 downwards.
TAGCCCTGGCCATGACCGGTATTGTTGCAGGCTGCTCCACTCCTCCGGAAACGGCAGAACAGTCCAAGCTGGACACCACTGACCAGAAAGTCAGCTACGGCATGGGCCTGGTTCTCGGCGAACGCATGAGCAATGATCTGCCAGACCTGCAGATGGACCAGTTCCTTGAAGGTTTCCGTCACGGCCACGCCGGTGACGAAGAAGCCAAGCGTATGACCCGTGACGAGATCCAGACTGCCCTGATGACCTATCAGCAGCAGCTGCAGGAAGAGCAGACCAAACAAATTGAAGAACTGGCCCAGAAGAACAAGGATGCCGGTGCAGCTTTCCTGGCCGAGAACGGCAACCGGGATGGCGTGCAGACCACTGAATCCGGCCTGCAATACGAAGTCGTCACCGAAGGTACCGGCGACAAGCCGGCAGAGACCGATACCGTGAAAGTTCACTACACCGGCGAACTCATCTCCGGCGAAGTATTTGACAGCTCCCGGGAACGTGGCGAGCCGGTATCCTTTGCCCTGAACCAGGTTATTCCTGGCTGGACCGAAGGTCTGCAGCTGATGAACAAGGGTGCCCGCTACAAGCTGTTCATTCCGTCCGAGCTGGCCTATGGCCCTGGCGGCAACCGCGCCATCGGCCCCAACGAAACCCTGATTTTTGATGTGGAACTGCTGGACATCAATCCCCAGGACAATACTGACGCCGCCGAATAATCCCCGCCGTCAGGCATAAAAAAAGCCTCAGTACCGGCTCCCGGTCTGAGGCTTTTTTGTGGGCAGAATCCGGTCAGACCGACTCCACCTTGCTGGCGTGCACATTGTGCAGATGCTCAATTAGAAAGTCTTCCAGCTCGAACCGGGATGCCAGGGTTTCACCCAGCCTGGACAGCTCATCAAACAGGGCTGGCATATCCGCTTCACTCAGGCTGCAGGCATCCACCCGGTCATTGAAATCCAGCACCACACCGGTGGTCTTCTCGATCTGGGGATAGACCTTGGCGGCCAGTTCCAGCCCCCCGTCGTCATACTCCCGGGCCTCATGCATCAGCTGTTCATAGATTTCAAAATGGCCGGTGGACACATAATCCACCAGTGATTCGCACAGGTGAACCTGCTTTTCCTTCAGAGCCTGGGTCCGGGAAAAGTCGTTTTCGCCCGACAGTTCACAATAGTGGACCAGCAAATCCTGACGGTCCCGGAGCCAACGATCGATCAGTTCACTGACGCCGCCCCAGCGCTCCCTCGCATTCCGGCAATTTTCCAACATGACGCCTGTTCTCCGCTTGGTAACTCGGAACCACTGTTACGGTTTTATTTTGTACTGTGGGGACTCAAGTTACCCTATGCCTGCGGTCAGCCGCAACCATTTCAGAGACCGAAGCGGCTGCCCTGTGCCGGCGGGCGAATCAGGAATACCAGACCGGTGATAACCAGAGCCGTAAAGAAAACCGCGGTCCAGCCCGGAATGCTCAGCCCCAGGAAACGCCACACCACCTCGGCGCAGTCCCCGGTGCCCCGCAGTGCCGTCATCAGCACATCGGAGAACGGCAGAACCTCCAGCATGTATTCCACAGATGGTCCACAGGCCGGAACCTGGTCCGCTGGCAGATTCTGCAGCCAGAGCTGGCGACCGGCCACACCCAGCCCGGCGCCGGCAGTGAGAGCCAGCAGGAAGCCGTAGATGCGTACTCCGAAACCGCTGGGCCCGTGCAGGGCTGCCAGCAGGCTGACCAGCCCCGCCCCCATGAAGCCGAAACGCTGGAGCCAGCACAGGGGACAGGGTTCAAGCCCCATGACATGCTCCATGTAGAAAGCCACACCGAGCAAGGCGGCACACACCACAAAAATCAGTCCGAATACACTTCTGGCGATCAAAACAAACCCCTTGTTAATGAAATGAAACTGCAACCACACATCAGGCCTGCTATTCTCGGTTGATCCGATGGTGCACCTTGCGGTCTGCCACCAAACCGTAAACCCTTTCCGACTTCAAGCCTATGACACTTCGACTAAAACCCGTTCTGACACTGCTGTTGCTGATTGGTTCACTGGCTGTTTTTCCGGTGCTGGCGGAGGACGCCAACACGGACGCCGAAGAGGAGGTCAGCGAGCCTGGCATTACCGATTACATTGCCATGGATCCGGCCTTTGTCACCCATATCGGCGTGCCCGGCAGCAAGGTTACCTACCTCAAGGCCAGCGTCAGCCTGAGAGCCGCCACAGCGGGCGCCCGGCCGGCGGTGGAAGCCCATATGCCGCGCCTGCGCCATGAACTGATCATGCTCTTTGGCGAACAGACAGAGACCACCACCCTGACCACCATGGAAGGTCAGCAGGCCCTGGCGGACGAAGCCAAAGCCCGGATCAACCAGGTTCTGGAAGAACAACACACCGGCGAAAGCATTACCGGTGTACTGTTCACAGAGTTTGTCGTGCAGAAATAGCACGACCGGCTCAGGACTTCAGGTACTCATCCAGAAACTCGCTGAAGGGCTGGGTATCCGCTTCCTCAAGCTGCTTCTGATCGGCCAGTGACTTTTCAGCCATGGCCCGGAACGAAGCCAGCTTGTCCTCACTGAGGCTGTCCCGACGCAAGTTTTCCTGATGCTGCAGGGACATATCCAGAACCCACTCCCGGTGCCCCTGGGAACGGCTGGCCATGGACTCCAGAACCCGCTCGGAAGGCACCTGCCAGCCATCGCCGGCCTGCAGCTTGCCCAGTTGTTCAGCCAGTGCCGAACGATAGGTGGTAGCGCCGGTCCAGCTGTCCAGAAGATCCGCCAAAGGCTCCATCCGCTGCAGCAGATCATCGGCCAGGGTGGCAATGTCCGTGCGCCCGCCATCCCGGTTCAGCTGCAGGTTACGGTTACGGCCATGGGCCACCACATCCCCGTAGTTGTCATCCAGACGCTCACATTCCTCGTCACCTATGTGGGGGCTGTCTGACAGCAGACAGTCCAGCAGGAAAAGATCCAGAAAATCGATCTGGGAGGCGGTAATACCGACCGGTGAAAACGGATCCAGGTCCAGACAACGCACCTCGATATATTCAACGCCCCTGTTAACCAGGGCGTGAATGGGCTTTTCTTCCGGCAACGTGGTGCGTTTGGGGCGGATGGGGCTGTAATACTCGTTTTCTATCTGCAGAACATTGGTATTGATCTGGATGAACTGGCCATCGCGGCGGGTGCCTATGGCCTCATAGGCGGGCCAGGGTGTATGGATGGCCCGGGCCAGCGTGCCGGTGTAGCTTTCCAGCTGGTTGAAACAGATATTGAGAGAGCCCTGGGCGTTGTTGTGGTAGCCCAGATCACTCATGCGCAGTGAGGTGGCCTCAGGGCCATACCAGGTCTGGCTGTCCAAAGGTTCCAGGCCATGCTGCACCCGGGCCACGAAACTGGCGTCCAGTGCCGGCGAGGTGCCGAACAGCAGCATCAGCAGCCAGCTGCGGCGGCGGAAATTGCGGATCAGCCAGAAATACTGCTCGGACTTGAAGTCCTGGAGATTCTGCTCACTGCCCAGGGCTTCCTGCCAGCGGGTCCAGAAGCTGTCCGGCAGTGACAGGTTGTAATGGGCCCCGGCGATGCTCTGCATGATGCGGCCATAACGTACCGCCAGCCCCTGGCGGTAGACATGCTTGAGCTGGCCGATATTGGAGCTGCCGTAGCGGGCAATGGGAATACTCTCATCCCCGTCCAGCGCACAGGGCATGCTCGCCGCCCAGAATACCTCGTCGCCCAGGTTGCTCTGCACGAAGCGGTGGGTATTGGTCAGGCAGTTGAGCATGTCCTGGGTACTGGAATATACCGGGGTAATCAGTTCCAGCAGGGATTCGGAATAGTCCGTGGTGATACAGGGGTGGGTCAGTGCCGCCCCCAGGGCTTCCGGATGGGGTGTCTGGGCGATAAAGCCGTTACGGTCGACCCGCAGACCTTCTTTTTCGACACCTTTCAGGAAGCCGTCCCAGTCGCTGGCCGCAAACTGGCGAAAAACAGAATGGCGGGAATCAGCCATGGTGCACTCCTGCTGCAGCCGGAACAGCCCTGCGGGCCATCCCGGCTGGTGGAAAGAATAAAGCGGTTAGCGGCGGTCCTTGCGAGCCGAGGCCAGAGCCTGGGCCAGTGCGCCGGCCATGGCGCCCTGTGGTGCATTCTGGTTGCCGCCGCCCTGGCGGCTGCCCCGCTTGCCAGCACCCTGGTCACTGCGGTCCCGGGCTGCCGGCTTGCGCTCCCGGGTCTCCCCCGGCTGGTCGTCCATGCGCATGGACAGGGCGATGCGCTTGCGGGGAATATCCACATCCATCACCTTGACCTTGACGATGTCACCCGCTTTCACCACTTCCCTGGGGTCTTTCACGAAAGTATGGGACAGGGCCGAGATATGCACCAATCCATCCTGGTGCACTCCGATATCCACAAAGGCCCCGAAGTTGGTGACGTTGGTTACTGAGCCTTCCAGCACCATGCCCGGAGTCAGATCCTTGAGGGTTTCCACTCCGTCCTCGAAGCTGGCAAAACGGAATTCCGGACGGGGATCCCGGCCCGGCTTTTCCAGTTCCGCGAGGATGTCCCGGATGGTGGGCAGACCAAACTGCTCGGTCACATAGTCTTCCGGGTTCAGGCTGCGCAGGAAGGCGGCATCACCGATGATGTTTTCCACCTTGCGATTGTTCTTCGCGGCAATGGCTTCCACCACCCCGTAGGCTTCCGGATGCACAGACGAGCGGTCCAGGGGGTTGTCACCACCGGCAATACGCAGGAAACCGGCCGCCTGTTCGAAGGTCCGGGCTCCCAGACGGGACACTTTCAGCAACTGCTTGCGGTTGCTGAACAGGCCGTTCTGGCTGCGAAAATCCACAATATTCTGGGCAATGCTCTGGTTCAGACCGGATACCCGGGCCAACAGGGGAACCGAGGCGGTATTCAGATCCACCCCGACGCCGTTTACACAGTCCTCTACCACCGCGTCCAGACTGCGGGACAGCTGAACCTGGGACACATCGTGCTGGTACTGGCCAACACCGATGGATTTGGGTTCGATTTTCACCAGTTCCGCCAGCGGATCCTGCAGCCGGCGGGCAATGGACACGGCGCCACGGATGGTGACATCCAGATCCGGCAGTTCCCGGGAAGCAAACTCCGAGGCGGAATAGATGGAGGCACCGGATTCACTGACCACAATCCGCGCCAGTTTCAGTTCCGGGTAACGCTTGCACAGGTCCGCCACCAGTTTCTCGGTTTCCCGGGACGCGGTACCGTTGCCGATAGCCACCAGCTCAATGTGGTACTGGCGACACCAGGCCGCCAGCTGTTCAATGGACTGATCCCACTGGTTTCTGGGGGCATGGGGATATATGGCGCCATGGCCCAGCACTTCGCCGGTGCCATCGATCACCGCCACTTTCACTCCGGTACGCAACCCGGGGTCCAGCCCCAGGGTGGGACGGGGTCCGGCCGGAGCCAGCAGCAACAGATCCTTGAGGTTGGCGGCGAAGACATTGATGGCTTCGGATTCCGCCGCTTCCCGTACCTGCCCCATCAGATCGGTTTCAATCTGTGTGGACAGTTTTACCCGCCAGGTCCAGCGCACCACCTCGGACAGCCACTTGTCTGCCGCCCGGCCCTGATCCCTGATGTTCCAGTGGGCCGCAATGCGCTGTTCCGCAGGATGCGGGGTATGCCGGCTGTCGTCGCTGTCGCCCACCACAATGGTGTAGGTGAGAATGCCTTCGTTACGGCCCCGCAGTATGGCCAGGGCCCGGTGCGAGGGTACCTTCTTCAGGGGTTCCACATGATCAAAGTAATCCCGGAACTTGGCACCTTCGGTTTCCTTGCCTTCAATTACCCCGACTTTCAACTGGCCCTGCTGCCAGATAAAGTCCCGCAACTGGCCCAGCAGTTCCGCATCTTCGGCAAAACGTTCCATCAGGATATAGCGGGCACCGTCCAGGGCTGCCTTGCTGTCCTCAACGCCAGCCTCGGTGTTGAGGTAACCCGCCGCCGTGGTTTCCGGGTCCAGATCCGGGTTTTCATAGAGGGCATCCGCCAGAGGCTCCAGGCCTGCTTCCCGGGCGATCTGGGCCTTGGTACGACGCTTGGGCTTGAACGGCAGATACAGGTCTTCCAGGCGGTTCTTGGTGTCCGCGGCATCAATACTGGCGCGCAGTTCGTCCGTCAGTTTGCCCTGTTCTTCAATGCTCTTGAGAATGGCAACCCGGCGCTCATCCAGCTCCCGCAGATAGCGCAGCCGCTCCTCAAGATTCCGTAACTGGCTGTCGTCCAGGGAACCGGTTACTTCTTTCCGGTAACGGGCGATGAACGGAACGGTGGAGCCCTCATCCAGCAGGGCAATGGTGGCATTAACCTGTTGTTCGCGGATACCGAGTTCGTCGGCGATACGCCTGGAGATAGTGTTCATGCAACCTCTGAAGATCAAATAAAGGGGGAAAGGTACAGCGGCTTATCCCTGCAGGCAAGCGAACTGGCCGCGATTGTGCAGGAAGCTGACCAGCTCGTCCCAGGGCATGGGGTGGGCATAATAGTAGCCCTGAATCTCGTCACACTGCTGCTGTCGCAGGAACTCCAGCTGGCCTTTGGTTTCCACGCCCTCAGCCACCACGCTCATCTGCAGGCTGTGGGCAAGGCTGATTATGGCCCGGATAATGTGCTCGGAATCGGCGGACCTGCCCAGTTCCTGGACAAAGGATTTGTCTATCTTGACCAGGGAAATGGGCAGGTGCTGGAGATTGCTCAGGGAAGAGAACCCGGTGCCGAAATCGTCCAGGGCAAAGCTGATGCCCAGCTGGTTCAGCTCCCGCAGGCAACGCTGGGCGTATTCCGGATCGTGCATCATGGCACTTTCCGTCAGCTCCAGTTCCAGCAGGCTGGTATCAATATTGGCGTTGAAGATGATGCGGAAAATGGTTTCCGTCATCTTGCGGTCGTGGAACTGCCGGAACGACAGGTTGACCGCAAACACCAGCCCGGGAATTCCGGTTTCGGTGCATTCCTGCAGACGCTTGCAGGCCTGTTCAATCACCCAGTAACCGATGGGCACAATCAGGCCGTTGCGCTCGGCCATGGGAATAAACTCATCGGGTGCCACCAGTCCCCGCTCCGGATGGTGCCAGCGAATCAGGCACTCCACGCCCCGGACATCCTCCGAGGCCAGATCAATACGGGGCTGGTAGTAGAGTTCGAGTTCGTTGTTGTCGAGG
>JBFHSI010000042.1:0-18795 GCA_041591245.1 Marinobacter sp. | reverse complement strand
GCGGCAGCGGCCAGAACCACCACACCATTGGACCAGACCTTGGAGGCCATGATTTCGAAGGGCCTCAGGGGCATCACCATGAGATGCTCAATGGTGCCGTGTTCCCGCTCCCGGATCAGCGCTGCTCCGGTGAGAATAATGCTGATCAGGGTGACTTCGGTAATTACCTCCATCACCCCCCCGAACCAGGTGCCTTCCAGATTCGGGTTGAAGCTGACCCTGCGCACCAGATCCACGGACAGGGTGTCGGCAGAGCTGCCGGTCTGCACAAACTCCGCCACTTCCGCCATGGCAATTTCAGAAATGTAGGTGGCCCCGATAAAGGCCTGGGTCATGCGGGTGGCATCAATATTCAGCTGCAGGCTGACCTGTTCGCCCTTGCGGATATCCCGTTCAAAATCCTCCGGAATCACCAGAACAAAGGTGTGGCTGCCCCGGTCCAGAAGCTCATCAATCTGGTGAAACTCCACCCGGTCCGGGGGCAGGAACCAGGGAGCCTGCAGGGCTCCGATCAGGCGCTGGGACAGAATGCTCTGATCCTCATCCACCACCGCAATGGGGGTATTGTTCAGTTCCAGGGAACCGGCGGAACCGGCGGAATAGACCATCACCGTAAAACCGATCAGGACGATGACCAGCAGCACCTTGTCCCGCCACAGGCTGCGCAGTTCCTTGATACCAAGGTTCCAGATGTTACGAAGGGAATCCATGCTAGCGCCCCTGTTTCTTCAGCAAGCCGACAGACAAGAGTGTCAGCACCGGAATAAACGCCGCCAGGGTCAGAAATGCAGTCTGCATATCCGCCAGCGACAGCCCCTTGGTAAACACGCCCCGGCTGATCTGCAGGAACCAGGTGGCGGGCCAGAACTGCCCCACCAGATAGGCCAGACCTTCCAGGGAGGACACAGGCTCGGTAAGCCCGGAGAACTGTACCGTGGGCAGGATGGTAAGAATGGCGGCAGCGGCCAGGGCGGCTATCTGGGTAGAGGCAAACGCCGAGATAACCAGCCCCAGGCCGGTGGTGACGGTGACATAGATCAGGGCCCCCAGGGTAAGGGTCGCCAGGGCGCCTTTCAGGGGCACTCCGAACACATACACCGCCATCAGCACCAGACTGGCATAACTGATCATACTGAAGCCGATATAGGGCAGCTGTTTGCCCAGCAGAAACTCCAGGCGGGTGACCGGCGTGACATAGAGGTTGGTGATGGAACCCAGTTCCTTCTCCCGGACTATGCCCAGGGCCATGAGAATGGTGGGGATAAAGATCAGCAGAATCGGAATCACCGCCGGTACCATGGCATCCAGGCTCCGGAAATCCTGGTTGTAGCGGTACCGGCTTTCAATGGAGACCAGGCTCAGGGTGGGCACCACACCGTAGGTGCGCAGGGCCAGATCGGACAGATAGCTGTAATGCATGCCCTGGACATAGCCCAGGATGGTCTCGCCCCGGAACGGCATGGCGCCATCAATCCATACAGCCACGGAGGTATCCCGGCCCCGTTTCAGATCCTTGCCGAAATCCGGAGGGATTTCCACTGCCAGGGTCAGTTTCCCCGCCCGCATACGCTGTTCCAGCTCCGCCTCACTGTGTAACGGTGGCTGCTCCACAAAATACCGGGAGCCGGCAATGGAGGCCACATAATCCCGGCTGACCGGGCTCTGGTCCCGGTCCAGTACCGCGAAGGTCAGGTCTTCCACATCCAGGGTGATACCGTAGCCCAGAATCAGCATCAGCAGGGCCGAGCCCAGAAACGCAAAGGACATGCGAATGGGATCCCGCAGCAGCTCCCGGGTTTCCCGGCGGGCATAGGCCAGCATCCGCGACCAGCGGAACAGGCCGTGCCGGCGGCCCTCGCTGGTGTCGCCGAGGATGGCGCGGCTGGCGTCCGGCTCCGGTTCGTCATCCACCGCCGCCAGAGTCTGCATAAAGGCCGCTTCCAGGGTGTCCACGCCGGCATCCCGGACCAGCGCCTCGGGACTGTCACAGGCCAGCACCTGGCCCGCGTGCATCAGGGAGATACGGTCACAGCGCTCCCCCTCGTTCATGAAATGGGTGGAGATGAAGATGGTGACGCCATCCCGTCGGGACAGTCTCAGCAGCAGGTGCCAGAACTGGTCCCGGGCTGCCGGATCCACCCCGGAGGTGGGTTCATCCAGAATCAGCAGTTCCGGCGAGTGCACCACCGCCACCGCCAGTGACAGCCGCTGACGTACCCCCAGAGGCAGGCTGCCGGCCAGCTGACCCATTTCCTCCGTCAAACCGAAATCACTGGCCAGGGCCTCGATACGGGGCTCTATGTCCGGTTCCGGAAGATGGAACAGGCGGGCATGGAGAATCAGGTTCTGGCGCACCGTCAGTTCGCTGTACAGGGAAAATGACTGGGACATGTAGCCAACCCGGCGCCGGGTCTCCAGATCCCGGGCATCCAGTGGTGCACCAAACAGGGCCACCTTGCCTTCCGACGGCGTCAGCAGGCCGGTCAGCATCTTCATGGTGGTGGTCTTGCCACAGCCGTTGGAGCCCAGAAAGCCGAAGATCTCGCCCTTGCGAATGGCAAAGCTGACATCCCGTACCGCGGTAAAACTGCCGAACCTCAGGGTCAGGTTGTGGGCTTCAATGGCCGGGACCTGTTCGCCTTCCTCATCCCAGCCCGGAGGGGTTGCCGGCAGGGGCTCCTGGTCTGCAGCCCCGGAGCTGGCGGCATCCGGATGCAGGGCGGTAAAGGCCTGATCCAGGGTTTGCGTGCCTGTGCGTTCCAGCAGGCTTCGGGGTGAGCCGGTGGCCAGAATCTGGCCGTCGTCCATGGCTACCAGGCAGTCAAAACGTTCTGCCTCTTCCATGTAGGCGGTGGCCACCAGCACACTCATGCCGGTCTGCTGTTCCCGGATGCGGTCTATCAGATCCCAGAACCGCTTGCGGGACAGGGGATCCACACCAGTGGTGGGCTCATCCAGAATCAGCAGGTCCGGGTTATGAATGAGGGCACAGCACAGGCCCAGTTTCTGCTTCATGCCACCGGACAGCTTGCCCGCCGGCCGGTCCCGGAACCTGAGCAGGCCGGTGGCCTCCAGCAGGCGCTGGATCTGCCGGTCCCGGCTGGCTCCGAACAGACCGAACAGGTCAGCAAAAAAGCCGATGTTCTCATCCACGGTCAGGGCGGAATACAGGTTGCCACCAAGGCCCTGGGGCATGTAGGCAATGCGCGGGGACACCTGGTTGCGGTAACCCTGGTCCGCCATATCCCCGCCCAGCACGGTCAGGGCACCCTGTTGCAAGCGCCGGGCACCGGCAATCAGCCCCAGCAGGGTAGACTTGCCGACACCATCGGGCCCCACCAGCCCCACCATGCAGCCGGCAGGTATCTCCAGATGAATATCCGACAGCGCCTGACGCTGGCCATAGCGATGGGAAACCGCCTCTAGCAGGGCAACAATATCAGTCATTGGGCAGGGTCACCTGCAGGTGTTCCGGCCAGGGCTGGCTTTCATCCAGGCGCACATAGGCTTCCCCGGGAACACCGGTTTTTACCCGGTCCCGGTAGGCCTTCAGCAACTCCGGATCGATACGGATACGCACCCGGAACATCAGCTTCTCCCGCTCAGTGCGGGTTTCCACTGACTTGGGCGTGAACTGGGCCTCGGCGGCCACAAAACTCACGGTTGCCGGGACCACATAATCGGGCAGGGCGTCCAGGATAATCCGGGCTTCGGAGCCGACCCGCACCTTGCCGGCCTGCATGGTCGGCAGGTAAATCGCCATATACACATCGGTCACATCCAGCACCGTGGCTACCTTGCCGCCTGCAGCCAGAACCTCTCCCGGCTCCGACAGCCGGTACAGCACCCGGCCACCCACCGGGCTGTCCAGATGGCTGTCATCAATACTGGTCTGGATTTTACGGATAGTAGCCTCGGCAGCCTCAATACCGGCCTGGGCCGAAGCCACCTGAACCTTCGCTGCCCGCAGAGCGGCATCAGCCGTCTCCGAAGCCGTCTGGGCCTGATCCAGCCGTTCCCGGGACACATGGCCCTTGTCCACCAGCGCCTTGACCCGGGCCAGTTCGGAACGGGCCAGGCGCCGTTCGCTTTCACGCTGGCTGACCACCGCCTCCGCCAGCCGTTTGCCTTCCTCCGCCTGGGTCTTTGCCGCCTGAGCCGCCGCCAGGGAGGCTTCCAGCTCGTCGGTATCCATGCGCGCAATGGCTGCTCCGGCCTCGATCAGATCCCCTTCATTGACGAAGAACTCCTCAAGGCGCCCCGGTATGCGGGTGGCAATATCCACCTCGGTGGCCTCGATCCGGCCGTTACCGGAGGCAATATAGTCCGGCAGCTCGCCGTTCCCCTGCATCAGATACCAGCCCGCCGCAACGGCAGCAGCGGCAACAGCAACGACAACAACAAGCAGTTTCAGGGCAGACCTGAGATTGAAAGCAGACATGAATCCTTCCCGGAATATGTGTTGAACAGGCGACTTGGCAACGAGTATAGCGACTAAATCTTGCCTTTCGACAAAACTAGCCCCCTTTCCTGACCCAGGTCAGGGGAAGCAGCAAACGCTTAGGGAGAAACCGAAATAAACAAAACAAGGATACGCCAGACTAGATTCAGATCAATTTTAACCTTGAACAAAAGCCTAGGATTTACACCGAACGAACTGTAACCGGTCTATATATGTACGGATATAGCTTGTTTCCCAACCTGGTTCAGACCTGTCATAGGCTCGCATGGAGAGGAGAGTAAGTATGATTCCGGCACCAGAACATCAGATTCCAGAAGAGCACAAGGCGGATCTCGCATCACGCTTTCCTACGGCTTACACCATTCTGTTCGGGCTGATTATCGTCGTTGCGGCCCTGACCTGGATTATCCCCGCCGGCCAGTACGACCGGGTTGAAAACGAGGAAGTGGGCCGGGAAGTGGCCATTCCCGGAACCTACCATGAGGTGGACCCTAACCCTCAGGGCTTTGTGGACATACTGCTGGCACCCGGGGCCGGTTTCTATGATCCGGACAGCTATGTGGCCAACGCCATAGACGTGGCCCTGTTCGTGCTGTTCCTGGGTGGATTCCTGGGGGTTACCAACGCCACCGGGGCCATCGATACGGGGATCCGCAGTGCCATGAAGGCCATGGCCGGGAAGGAGATATGGATGATTCCCATACTCATGACCCTGTTTGCCATCGGCGGCACCACCTATGGCATGGCCGAGGAGACTCTGGCGTTCTATGCCATTCTTATCCCGGTCATTATCTCCGCCGGTTATGACGCCGTCACCGGTGTTGCCATTATCCTGATTGGTGCCGGTATTGGGGTTCTGGGTTCCACCATCAACCCCTTCGCCACCGTTATCGCCGCCAACGCCGCCAGTATTCCCTTCACCGAAGGCATGCTGCTGCGGCTCATTATTCTGATCGGTGGCCTGCTCATCTGTGCCGCCTACGTGATGCGCTATGCCGCCCGGGTCAAGGCCAATCCGGAACTGTCCGTGGTTGCCCGCCAGCGCGAAGCACACCGCAAGATCTTTCTGGGCAAGCATGAAGGTGGCTTTGACGATGCCAAACTCAGCACCACCCAGAAGCTGGTCCTCCTGATTTTCCTGTGCACCTTTATCACCATGATCTGGGGCGTTTCCTCCCAGGGCTGGTGGATGGCCCGGATGGGCGCACTGTTCATGGCCAGCGGTATCCTGATCGGCCTGGTGGGCCGGCTGGGTGAGAAAAAACTCACCGGCAGCTTTGTGGACGGAGCCCGGGACCTGCTGGGTGTGGCCCTGGTGGTAGGGCTGGCCCGGGGTATTGTGGTCATCATGGACCAGGGGCTGATTGCCGACACCATCCTGCACAGTGCTGAACTCACCGTTGCCGGCCTGTCCGATCTGGCCTTTATCAATCTGGTGTACTGGATTGAAGTGGGCATGAGCTTCTTCGTGCCGTCTTCTTCAGGCCTCGCCGTCCTGTCCATGCCCATTCTTGCGCCGCTGGCTGATTTCGCCGGTGTCGGCCGGGACCTGGTGGTCACTGCCTTCCAGTCCGCCAACGGCCTGGTCAATTTCATCAACCCCACCTTTGCCGTAGTGGTGGGAGGACTGGCCATCGGCCATGTGTCCTATGACCGCTGGCTGAAGTTTGTCTGGCCGCTGCTGCTGATCCTTACCATTTTCATTTCTCTGGTTCTCAGCGCAGGAGCACTGATGTGAGCCTTTCCAAAGGAGTTAACGCTATGGATAACGAAGTACTGGGTGTTCATTCCGAAACCGGTACCCTGCGCCAGGTCATTATCGCCCGGCCGGGACTGGCCCATCGCCGGCTGACCCCCTCCAACTGCGACCAGCTGCTGTTCGATGATGTGTTCTGGGTCAAACAGGCCCAGAAGGATCACGATGTCTTTGCCGGGCTCATGCGGGAGCGGGGCGTGGACGTGCTGGATGTGAACGACCTGCTGGCACAAACCCTGGATATCCCCGAAGCCAGGGCCTGGGTTCTGGATCACCGCATCTCGGAAAATGATGTGGGCCTGGGCATGCTCAATGAGCTGCGCTCCTGGATGGATGCCCTGCCGGGTCAACAGCTGGCGGAGTATCTGATGGGCGGGCTGATGCTGTCGGACCTGCCGTTCAAGCCTTCCGGACTGTTCGGTGCCCATCTGGGGGAACTGGGCTTTATCCTGCCGCCACTGCCCAACCTGCTGTTTACCCGGGATAACAGTGCCTGGATCTACGGCGGCGTCACCCTCAATCCCATGCACTGGCCGGCGCGCCAGCCGGAAACCCTGCTGATGGCCGCAATCTACCGGTTCCATCCGAAATTTGCTGGCAAGGTCAATGTGCACTGGGGCGACCCGCTGGAAAACCACGGCCTGGCCACCCTGGAAGGGGGCGACATCATGCCTGTCGGGCACGGTACCGTACTGGTGGGCATGGGCGAGCGTTCCTCACCCCAGGGCGTGGCCCAGCTGGCCAAGGCCCTGTTTGACAAAGGCCAGGCGCAGCGGGTGATTGCCTGCCAGATTCCCCGGTCCCGGGCCTCCATGCACCTGGATACGGTGTTCACCTTCTGCGGCGGTAACGTGGTCACCACTTTCAAGGAAGTGGCCGATGAAATCGTCTGCTACGACCTGCATCCGGGTGACAACGGCCAGCCCTTCACCTTCCACCGGGATTCCCGGCACCTGTTTGACGTGGTGGCAGAAGTGCTGGGCTATCCATCCCTGGAAGTGGTGCCCACCGGAGGCAATGACCCGGCAGAACGGGAAAGGGAGCAATGGAACGACGGCAACAACGTGCTGGCCCTCAGCCCGGGTGTGGTGGTGGGCTACGACCGCAATGATGACACCAATGCCGCCCTGGAAGCGGTGGGCATTGAAGTGCTGGCCATGCCCGGCGCCGAACTTGGCCGGGGCCGGGGCGGTGGCCGCTGCATGAGCTGCCCGACCATGCGCGATCCCGTCTGACCTGCTCCGGAGTAACACTATGGCTTTTAATCTGAAAAACCGGAATTTTCTGACCCTGAGAGACTTTTCTCCCCGGGAGATCGGATTTCTGCTGAAACTGGCGGCAGACCTGAAAACCGCAAAATACACCGGCACCGAAGTGCCGGTGCTGACCGGCAAGGACATTGCCCTGATCTTTGAAAAGAACTCCACCCGCACCCGGGTCGGCTTTGAGGTGGCGGCTTACGACCAGGGGGCCCGGGTCACCTATCTGGGACCTACCGGCAACCACATTGGCCACAAGGAAACCGTCAAGGATACCGCCCGGGTTCTGGGCCGGGTCTACGATGCCATCGAATACCGGGGCTTCGGACAGCCCATTGTGGAGGAACTGGCGAAATATTCCGGAGTGCCGGTCTACAACGGCCTGACCGATGAATTCCATCCGACCCAGATACTCGCAGACTTCCTGACCATGACCGAACATGTGGACAAACCCCTGCGGGAAACCGCCTTCGTGTTCATGGGGGATGCCGGTAACAACATGGGCAACAGCCTGCTGATCGGCGGCGCCAAGATGGGCATGGATGTGCGCCTGTGCGCCCCCAAAGCCTGCTGGCCCACGGAAGCCATCCGGCGGGAAGCACAGACCATTGCCGAGAGCACCGGCGCCCGCATCCTGATCACCGAAAATATCGAAGAGGCAGTACCCGGAGTGGACTTTGTGTACACGGATGTGTGGTTGTCCATGGGCGAAGACAAGGCCAAGTGGGCAGAACGCATCAAGCTGCTGAAACCTTACCAGGTGAATGCCGGCGTTATGGCAAAAACCGGCAACCCCAGGGCCTGCTTCATGCACTGTCTGCCGTCTTTCCACAACACGGATACCACCATGGGCAAGGAGATCTACGAACAGTTCGGGCTGGAATCCATGGAAGTGACCGAAGAGGTGTTCGAAAGCGAAGCCTCCATTGTGTTCGACCAGGCCGAAAACCGGATGCACACCATCAAGGCGGTGCTCGTGGCCACGCTGGGAGGATGACATGCTGATTGTTGCAGCCCTGGGCGGCAATGCCCTGTTGCAAAGGGGCCAGCCCCTGACCAAGGAAAACCAGCAGCGCAATATCGCCAGTGCCGTCAAACCCCTGGCGGAACTGATCCGTGCCGGGCACCAGCTGGTAATCACCCACGGCAATGGTCCCCAGGTGGGTCTGCTGGCCCTGCAGGGCCTGGCCTACAAGCCCGACGAACTGTTTTCCCTGGATGTACTGGGGGCGGAATCCGGGGGCATGATCGGTTACATGATCGAGCAGGAACTGGAGAACGAGCTGCGCCACAGTGTTCCTGTGGCCACCCTGCTGACCCAGGTGATTGTGGATGCCAGGGACCCGGCCTTTGCCAACCCCACCAAACTGATTGGCCCGGTCTATGACCGGGCCGAGGCAGAAGAGCGGGCCCGGGTACTGGGCTGGCAGATAGCACCGGACGGCGACAAATGGCGGCGGGTGGTGCCGTCACCCGCCCCCATGGAAATTCCTGACATGGGGGTTATCCGGCTGCTGCTCAACAGCGATGCCATAGTGATCTGTGGCGGAGGCGGCGGTATTCCGGTTGTCCGCAAACCCGACGGCAGCCTGGCCGGTGTTGAAGCTGTTATCGACAAGGACGCTGTCAGCGCCCGTCTGGCCCTGGAACTGGGGGCGGACATGCTGTTGCTGCTGACGGATGTCGATGGTGTCTACCGTGATTTCGGAACTCCGGATGCACAACGGATTGACGAACTGACGGTGGCAGAAACCGGGGGACTGGATGCCCCCGCCGGGTCCATGGGACCCAAACTGAAAGCAGGAGCAACCTGCGCTGAGCAAGGGGTAACCGCCGTCATCGGACGGCTGGCGGATGCCTCGGATATGGTTGAAGGCAATGCCGGTACCAGAATCACCGGGCCGGCCTGACAGGACAACAACCCGAACAAAACTGTATCAGGAGACACAAAATGATAAAGGGACTCTTAACGGGACTATCACTTCTTCTCTCAGCCAACCTGGCATTTGCCGGCGAGGTGCTGGATGGAAACCAGATCCGTGACCTGCTGGTGGGCAACACCCTGCAGGCAGACTACCGGGAAGCCGGGGAATGCCGACACACCTTCTATGAATACTTTGCCGACGACGGCAAGGTCTATGGCCGGGACAAACGGGCCCAGCAGGCCTCCGGCTACACCCGCTACCTGGGTACCTGGGAAGTGAAAGACGGCGAGTTCTGCGTCAATGTGGCCTATGGCCACCGGGGTGGCTGCAGTGTCTTCGAGCGGGTTGACAAGGATACCTTTATCCGCAAATTCGACGGCTTCGAGATCGACCGGGTCAAGGTTTACCCGGGCCGCTTCGTACCCTGTATGTAAGCCTTTACACAGGCCAAAAAAAAGCCCCGGGGATCAAATCCCGGGGCTTTTTCTTTGCAGGCTCAGGGCTCAGCCGCTGACCGCCGCCGTCCTGGGGCCAAACAGTTTCTGCACCACCACAAAGAACAGCGGAATAAAGAACAGTCCCATGGACGTACCCACGATCATGCCCCCCAGAACCCCGGTACCTATGGCCTGCTGGGCGCCGGAGCCGGCACCGTCAGCAATGGCCAGGGGCAGTACCCCGAGACCAAATGCCAGGGACGTCATGACAATGGGCCGCAACCGGTCCCGCACCGCATGCATGGTGGCCTGGATCAGCTCCATGCCACTTTCCAGGTTGGCCTTGGCGAACTCCACAATCAGTATGGCGTTCTTGCTGGTCAGGCCCACGGTGGTCAGCATGGCCACCTGGAAGTACACATCCTGTTCCATGCCCCGCAGGGTATTGGCCAGCACCGCACCGAGAATCCCCAGGGGAGCCACCAGCAGTACCGCAGTGGGCACGGTCCAGCTTTCATATAGCGCGGCCAGACACAGGAATACAATCAGCAGGGACAGGGAATAGAGCAGAGGCGTCTGGGACCCGGCCTGGCGCTCCTGATAGGACATGCCGGTCCACTCCACACCATAGCCCGGCAGCATTTCCGCCACCAGCCGCTCGATTTCCGCCATGGCCTCACCGGTACTCACGCCGGGAGCGGTTGACCCCTGGATTTCCACCGCCGACACCCCGTTGTAGCGTTCAAGCCTGGGTGAACCATAATCCCAGTGGGTGCTGGCAAAGGCGGAGAAGGGCACCATCTCTCCCGCCGCATTCTTCACCGACCACAGATTGAAGTCTTCCGGATTCATGCGGTACACCGGGTCAGACTGCACATAGACCTTCTTGACCCGGCCCCGGTCCATGAAGTCGTCGATGTAACTGCCGCCCCAGGCGGTGGCCAGAGTGCTGTTGATGGTGTCCATGGACAGGCCCAGTGCCGCTGCCTTGTCCACATCCACATCCACCCGGAACTGGGGCTGGTCTTCCTGGCCATTGGGCCGGACCATGGTCAGCAGCGGGCTCTGGGCAGCAGCCCCCAGTAACTGGTTACGGGCCTGTACCAGTGCCGCATGGCCCTGGTTACCATTGTCCTTCAGGAAGAAGGCATAGCCGGTTGCCGTACCCAGCTCAGGTACCGCCGGTGGCGAGAAGGAAAACACCATAGCGTCCTGGATCTGGCTCCAGGCGCCCATGGCCCGGCCGGCAACTGCCCCGACACTCTGGGATGGGTCCGTGCGCTCACTCCAGTCTTTCAGTTTGACGAAGGCAATACCGGCGTTCTGGCCGGAACCGCTGAAGCTGAAGCCCTGGACGCTGAAAATGGATTCCACATCATTGCTTTCCTGCTCAAGGAAGTGGTCCTCGATCCGGTGAATGGTTTCCATGGTGCGCTCCTGGGTAGCCCCCACCGGCGCCGTAATCTGGGTAAACATGACCCCCTGATCCTCGGCGGGCAGAAACGAGCTGGGCAGGCGCATGAACAGGAACACCATGGCACCGGACAACAGAACGAACATCACCAGGAACCGGCCGCGACGCTTGAGAATGCTGCCGACGCCCCGCTGGTAGCCCTCACTGGTGCGGTTGAAGCTGCGGTTGAACCAGCCAAAGAAACCCCGACTGGCCTGGGTATGGCCTTTCTTCACCGGCTTGAGCAGGGTTGCGCACAAAGCCGGTGTCAGCACAATGGCCACCAGCACCGACAGGGCCATGGCGGACACAATGGTGGCGGAGAACTGGCGGTAGATAATACCGGTGGAACCGGACAGGAATGCCATGGGTACAAACACTGCCGACAGCACCAGGCCGATACCCACCAGGGCACCGGTAATCTGGTCCATGGACTTGCGGGTGGCTTCAAGGGGCGACAGGCCCTCCTCGGACATGATCCGCTCCACGTTCTCCACCACCACTATGGCGTCATCCACCAGCAGGCCGATGGCCAGCACCATGGCGAACATGGTGAGCATGTTGATGGAGAAACCCAGCGCCGCCAGAATGCCGAAGGTTCCCAGCAGCACCACCGGTACCGCAATGGTGGGAATCAGGGTGGCCCGGAAGTTCTGCAGGAACAGGAACATCACCAGAAACACCAGCACTATGGCTTCCAGCAGGGTGTGGATAACGCCCTCGATGGACACCTCCACAAACGGGGTGGTGTCATAGGGCACCACCACCTTCAGGCCTTCGGGGAAGAAGGGTTTCATTTCTTCCATCAGGGCATCCACCCCTTCCGATGTTGCCAGGGCATTGGCACCTGTGGCCAGGGAGATGGCAATGGCGCTTGCCGGCTGGCGGTTATAGTAGGTGAGGTGGTCATAGTCCTCGGCCCCCAGCTCTACCCGGGCAATGTCCCGCAGCTTGAGTACGGAGCCGTCGGTATTGGCCCGTACCACTATGTCGCTGAACTGCTCCACGGTTTCCAGCCGGTCCTGGCCGATAATGGTGGCATTGATCTGCTGACCATCCGGTGCCGGCGTACCGCCCAGCTGGCCCACTGCCACCTGGGCGTTCTGGGCCTGGATGGCGGCCACCACCTCGCTGGTGGACAAGCCGTAGGTTTCCAGCTTCAGGGGATTGAGCCAGATGCGCATGGCGTATTTGGAGCCAAACAGCTGCACCGTGCCCACACCGCTGACCCGGCTCAGGGGTTCCAGCAGGTTGGAGCCCACATAGTCGGCGATATCGGAACGGCTCATGCTGCCGTCTTCGGATACAAACCCCAGAACCTTGAGAAAGCCGGTGGAGGATTTGCTGACCTCAATACCCTGCTCCTGGACTTCCTGGGGCAGCATGGGGGTGGCCAGCTGCAGTTTGTTCTGCACCTGCACCTGGGCTATGTCCGGATCAGTTCCGCTGGCAAAGGTGAGGGTGATGGTTGCCCGTCCGGTGCCGGAACTGTTGGATGAGAAATAGATCAGCCCATCCAGTCCGGTCATGTTCTGTTCGATCACCTGGGTCACCGAGTTCTCCAGCACCTTGGCTGAGGCCCCCGGGTAGGTGGCCTGGATCTCGATGGTGGGCGGAGCAATGGTGGGGTACATGGAAACCGGCAGGGTGAAAATTGCCAGTCCACCCGCAAGCATGATGATAAGGGCAATTACCCAGGCAAATACCGGACGATCAATAAAGAAACGGGCCATGGGAAATTCCTCAGGATGATGTGGTGTCGGATCCGGTCACGGTTACCGGGGCGCCGGAGCGGATTTTCTGGAATCCACTGACGATGACCCGGTCACCGGCCTCCACACCTTCATCCACCAGCCAGCGGTCACCGATGGTCTGGTTGACCTTGATGTAGCGCTGTTCAACCACATTGTCTTCGGTCACCAGCATCACATAGGTGGCCCCTTTCTGGTCCCTCTGCACACCGCGCTGGGGAACCAGAATCGCATTTTCCCGCTCGCCCAGCCGGATCACCGCACGCACATACATGCCGGGCAGCAGCATCTGTTCCGGGTTCGGAATTTCCGCCCGCAGGGCAAAGCTGCCGGTGGTGGGATTTACTGACACATCGGCAAAGGTCAGGGTGCCCTGATGCTCATACTGGCTGCCATCGTCCAGGGTCAGGGTTACCGGAAGATTCTCCACCGCCGTCAGCTTGCCGGAGGCCAGTTGCCGGCGCAGTTCCAGCCACTCACTGGCGGAACGGGTAAGATCCACATACAGGGGATCAAGCTGCTGGATAGTTGCCAGAGCCGTGGTCTGGTTTGCCGTAACCAGCGCGCCCTGGGTTACCGATGACTTGCCAATCCGCCCGGCGATGGGGGCGGTGATACGGGCGTCATCCAGATTGATTTTCTGGCCTTCCAGATCCGCTTGCGCCACCGCCACATTGGCTTTCGCTTCCAGATAGGCCGCCGTGAGATCGTCATGATCCTGCTGGCTGATGGCTCCGGTCTTTTTCAGCCGGTCCGCCCTTTCCTTGTTCAGCCGCGCCGATTCCAGGGACGCCCTGGCGCTTTCCAAGGAGGCCCGGGCCCGGTTCACCTCGGCACGATAGGTGTCATCGTCCAGCTGATACAGAGCCTCACCGGCCTGCACCAGGCTGCCTTCCTCAAACAGACGGCCTTCCACCAGGCCACTGACCTGGGGCCGGACTTCGGCAATCAGGTAAGCGCTGGTACGCCCGGGCAGTTCCCGTTCCAGCACAACGGTTTCTGTGGTCAGGGTAACCGCCGTGACCGCTACCGGAGCCGGTTGGGGCTGGGCAGCACTGCTGCTCTGCTCTGAGCAGCCGGACACAACAGACAGGGCCATCAGGGCTGAGCCTGCAAAAGCAAAGTAACGCAACAGGGTTTTCATGAAGACATCCTAAGAACAAAGACGGGCAAGCGCCTGAGCCCGGGTTATGGATTTATTGCAAATGACTCCGAATCTTATATTCATGCATGAATATATGTAAAATGGTTTCGCTCTCATGCCCGTAAGGAGAAACCACAACCATGGCCAGAAACAGCAAGGAAGAGGCCCGGGAAACCAGGGAACGGATTCTTGATGCTGCCATCCAGGTATTTCACGAACATGGCGTTTCCCGGCCTTCATTGTCGGAAATCGCAAAACTGGCGGGGGTCACCCGGGGTGCCATCTACGGCCATTTCACCAACAAGGCAGACCTGTTCAATACCCTGTGCGACCGGATCCGCTTGCCCGCAGAAGCCCTGTGTGACGATATTTCCCGGCGCAACCGGGACAATCCCCTGGGCGAACTGAGGGAGCGCTGGCTGGCCCTGTTCCGGGAAGTGGACGAGAACCGGGACTGGCAGCGTATTATGGAAATCGTGTTTCACCGCTGTGAACTGGTCACGGAAAGCGGCGATATCCGGGAACGCATGATGCAGGGGCGCACCAATGGCGACCGGCAGATCCGGATCCTGCTGGACCGTGCCGTTGCCATGGGCCAGTTGCCGGAAACCCTGGACACGGGGATTGCCGCTCCCATGCTGCATGCTTCCCTGGTGGGCATCCTCGAGGACTGGGTACTGCAACCGCGGGATTACACCCTGGCGGGATCCGGTATGCGCTTTTTCGATGCCCTGATTACCATGCTCAAACTGGGCCCCGATCTCTCCGACGGAACAATATCCTCCGGACAGGAGCGAACCGGATAAGGGATTTCTAAAAACTATTAGTTATATAGTTATAACTATTTTGATGTTCCGATCATGGTGATCTATTCTATACCTGACCTTGGGGAGGCATTCGCCCCACACCATCAGAAAGGAGATACACCATGACACTTCGACTCGGCGATACAGCTCCCGATTTCACCGTTGAAAGTTCTGCCGGAACCATTCATCTGCACGAGTGGATGGGGGATTCCTGGGTGTTTTTCTTCAGCCACCCGGCCGATTTCACCCCGGTGTGCACCACCGAAATGGGCCGCACCGCCCAGCTGGCCGACCAGTTTGCAGCCCGCAATGTGAAGCCCCTGGGGCTGTCCACAGATACCGTTGATGAACACATGAAATGGATTGAGGACGTCAACGATACCCAGCACACCAACCTGCAGTTCCCCATAGTGGCGGACGCGGATCACAAGATCGCCCAGCTGTACGACATGATCCATCCGGGTGAAAGTGAAACCGCCGCCGTGCGCAGCGTGTTCATCATCGATCCGAACAAGAAAATCCGCCTGACCATGACTTATCCCATGTCCGTTGGCCGGAATTTCGATGAGATCCTGCGGGCCATTGACGCCCTGCAGACCAGCGATGCCAATCGCTGTGCCCTGCCGGCTGACTGGCGCAAGGGAGACGATGTCATCATCCCGCCTTCCATCTCCAATGAGGAAGCCAGGGATCTGTTCCCCAACGGCTGGAACGAAATCCGCCCCTACCTGCGTATGACCAAGCTCTGACGCCGGAGTATCCGTGCCGGGCACCTTTGCCCGGCACGGAATTGACGGGTATCAGTATCTGATCAGAAAACCCGCCAAGTTCTGGCACTGCCCGCTGCGGCGGAATAGGCTTTTATCAGCCCCCCGGAAAACCATCCACACCACCACATCAGGGGGCATGACAGCAATCTGGGAGCAAGCTCACCATGAGAACACTCACACTATCCATCTTCATCCTGTTTGCACTGGTGACCGGAGCACAGGCGGAAGAAGCCCTGTCCATTACTCCGGAACAGACCTGGCAACTGGTTCAGGACAATGGCGACAACATCCTGTTTGTGGATGTCCGGGATCCGGTGGAAATCATGTTTGTCGGCTTTACCGACGCTGTGGATATCAACATTCCCTTCAAACTGGTGGACCGCACCCGGTTCAATGACGCCAAGGGAAAATTTGCCATGGACACCAATCCGGATTTTGCCGCCGATGTGGAAAAGGCGCTCAAAGCCAAAGGCCTGGACAAGGATGCGCTGATCATCACCATGTGCCGGTCCGGCTCCACACGGGGTAAACCCAGTGCCGAATACCTTCTGAAGCACGGGTTTTCACAGGTGAAATACATTGATCATGGTTTTCAGGGCAGCAGTGCCAAAGACGGAAAAATGAAAGGCCTGAGAGTGGTCAACGGCTGGCAGAATTCAGGCCTGCCCTGGTCCATGAACATCAACCCGGACAAGATCTACCGGCCATAAGGGTGCTCTGACGCACCGGCGAAGGTCTGTCCGGGACCTTACCAGGAAAAGGGTTAGCGACACAGGAGAGTGTTATGGCATCCGCAATTTCCGGAAACAACCTGCTCCGGGGAATCATGGTTGTCCTGGCCATGATCCCCTCAGCCTTTGCGGCAACCGGCCCACAACCCACCGCCGACCACAGCAAATTCAGGGCCCTCCAGGGGCCCTTCGAATCCCCCGGGCAGGTCACTCAGGCGTGCCTGCGCTGCCACACCGAAGCGGCCGAGCAGATTCGCGCCAGCACCCACTGGACCTGGGTCTACAAGCACCCGAAAACCGGCCAGGAGCTGGGCAAGCGCAATGTCATCAACAGCTTCTGCGGCATGCCCATTACCAATGAGGCCCGCTGCACCTCCTGCCATGTAGGCTATGGCTGGGAAGACATGAAGCAGCCACCACCGGCGGAAGATTCTGCGGTTGACTGCCTGGTGTGCCACGATACCACCGGTGACTACTGGAAATTCCCGACCCTGGCCGGTTTTCCCACGGATATTCCCAGGGAGTGGCCCAAGGGCAGCGGCACCATGGTCCAGCCCCCGGATCTTGCCAATATCGCCCGCCATGTCGGCGCCAGCAGCCGGGCCAACTGTGGCAGCTGTCACTTTTACGGCGGTGGTGCGGACGGGGTCAAACACGGTGACCTGGATTCTTCCCTGGTCAACCCGCCCCGGTCACTGGATGTACACATGTCTCCGGACGGCCTGGACTTCGCCTGTTCCGACTGTCACACCACCTGGGGTCACAATGTCACCGGCAGCCGCTACCAGATGCAGGCCCGGGATACCCTGGGCATTGATGTTCCCGGCCATACCGACGGCACCCGGGCCAGCTGCGCCTCCTGTCACGGCACAGCACCCCATAAACACCAGAAGCTCAACGACCATGTGGATTCCCTGGCCTGCCAGAGCTGCCATATACCGGAATTTGCCCGGGGCGGCGTGCCCACAAAAGTCTGGTGGGACTGGTCCACGGCAGGACGGCTTGGAGAAAACGGTGAGCCTCTGACCGAATACGACGAGCAGGGCAATGTCAGTTACCTGAGCATCAAGGGCAACTTCCGTTACCAGGAAAACCAGGTGCCGGAATACGCCTGGTTCAACGGCACAGTGGAATACTCCCTGCCCGGGGAAACCCTGGATGTGGAACATCCACCGGTGCAGCTGAACCGGGTCAATGGCAGCCCGGATGACCCGGAATCCCGGATCTGGCCGTTCAAGATCATGCAGGGCAAACAGCCCTATGACACCCGGCTGCACACCCTGCTGGTCACCCATGTGTTCGGGGACGATGACACTTCCCTGTGGAGCAATTTCAACTGGGAAAAAGCTCTGCAGGCCGGCAGTGACCTGTCCGGCAACCCCTACAGCGGTCATTACGGTTTTATTGAAACCCGCATGTACTGGCCCATCTCCCATATGGTGCCCCCGGCCGAGCAGGCACTGGAATGCGCCGCCTGCCACAGTGCTGACAGCCGTATGGCGGGACTCGCTGGTATCTATGTGCCCGGCTACAGCGGCTCTGTCTGGCTCAACCGTATCGGCTGGCTGATAGTGGCGGCCACCCTGCTCGGGGTTGTGCTCCACGGAATTGCCCGGATCATGTTTAAAGGGAGGAAGCGTTCATGAGCCATGTCATGATCTACAAACGTTTTGAACGTTTCTGGCACTGGACCCAGGCCCTGCTGATCTTCGGCCTGCTGATAACCGGTTTCGAGATTCACGGCAGCTACAGCCTGCTGGGATTCGGCCAGGCCGTGAAACTGCATACCCTGGGTGCCTGGGCCCTGATTATCCTGTGGATATTCGCCATCTTCTGGCATATCACCACCGGGGAATGGCGCCAGTACATTCCCACCATAGATGGCCTGTTTGCAGTGATCCACTATTACCTGATCGGCACCTTCACCGGTGCCAGCCATCCCTACCGGAAAACCACCAAAGCCAAGCACAACCCGCTGCAGCGGCTGGCCTATCTGTTTTTCAAGCTGGTGATCAGCCCGGTGATCTGGGTCAGCGGACTGGCCTACCTGTTCTACCATGACTGGCCGGAGGTTCTGTCCCAGGTTCTGGAACTGCAGACGGTGGCCCTTGTCCATACCGGCGCCGCCTTCGCCATGCTGGTGTTCGTGATCGGGCATGTCTACATGACCACCATGGGTGCGACCCTGACCAGTCTGATACGGCCCATGATTACCGGCTATGAAGATATTGATGAACCGGCCCCGGAGCAGCCCCGGAAACCGGGAACCGGGGCCTGAACAGGGCTTCAGAAGCTGAAGGT
>JBFHSI010000041.1:0-18948 GCA_041591245.1 Marinobacter sp. | reverse complement strand
GTTCCCTATCTTGTCGTCGTAGGCGACAAAGAAATCGAAAACAATGCGGTTGCCGTGCGTACCCGTAAAGGTGAAGATTTAGGGACCCTATCGCTTGAAGCGTTTGAACAGCTGTTGGCTGAAGACATTCAACGCAAGGGCAGAACCAAGACGGAGATCTAATTATTAAACAGCGAACGAATCGGGGTGGGCGTACGCCTCGTGCGCCTATCAATGAAAATATTGACGCAACCGAAGTCCGGCTGATTGACGCAGAAGGCAATCAGGTCGGGGTAGTGCCAATTGAGGATGCCCTGAAGAGAGCTGAAGAGGCATCTCTTGACCTGGTCCAGGTTACGGATTCCGATCCGATTGTCTGTAAGATAATGGACTACGGCAAGAAAGTCTTCGACGAGAAGAAGGCAAAAGCGGCTGCGAAAAAGAAACAGAAGCAGACGCAGGTCAAAGAGCTTAAGTTCCGACCAGGAACTGAAGAAGGGGATTATCAGGTCAAACTACGCAACCTGGTACGTTTCCTTGAAAATGGGGATCGCGGCAAAATCACTATTCGTTTCCGCGGACGTGAGATGGCACACCAGGAAATCGGTATGAAGCTCATGGCCCGTATTGAGGCGGATGTTGAAGAGCTGGCTACGGTGGAAATGCGGCCGAAAATGGAAGGCCGGCAAATGACCATGATCGTGGCACCCCGCAAAAAGAAGTGAACCTGATCGGCTGACGATCCCCCGCTGTTGCGGGGGATTTGTCGTTCAGGGGCACATCATTGTTTATTTAAAAATAGAATGCGGAGTTTTAAAAAATGCCGAAGATGAAAAGCAAGAGTGGAGCCACCAAACGGTTCAAAAAAACCGCTACTGGCTTCAAACACAAGCAGTCCTTCACCAGTCATATCTTGACCAAGAAGAGCCCCAAGCGTAAGCGTCAGCTCCGTGGTACCAAGCTGATTGCCAAGTCCGATGTGGCTTCCATCAAGCGTATGATCGCGCAATAAGCGCTAACCGGTTAAGAAGGATTAAAGCATGGCTCGTGTAAAACGTGGTGTGGTCGCACGCCGTCGTCACAAGAAGATTCTCAATCAGGCTAAAGGTTATTACGGCGCTCGTAGCCGTGTATTCCGCGTAGCCAAACAGGCAGTTATCAAGGCCGGTCAGTACGCTTACCGTGACCGTCGTAACCGCAAACGTGCTTTCCGCGCTCTGTGGATTGCCCGTATCAATGCCGGAGCCCGGGCTAACGGTCTGTCATACAGCCGTCTGATCGCAGGTCTGAAAAAGGCGAATGTTGAGATTGATCGTAAGGTTCTGGCCGATCTGGCCATGAACGAGCAGCAGGCATTTGCTGCTGTTGTCGAGAAAGCCAAAGCGTCCCTGTGATAGCTTAAGCTCTTCATCGATTACGGATCGATCCGGGTGTCATCACTCATCATGATGGCACCTTCTGATAGGGGAAGGGCACGCTCTTCCCCTATTTTTGTTTTGAGATTTTGTTAACGTTGAACGTTTACGAATAAGTCCCCCCATTTCTGGTTTGGAGCAGGGTCAATGGATAACCTGGAGCAGTTGGTTCAGGACGGGTTGGCGGCGGTCGAGAAAGCCGACAGCCTGCAGGCGCTTGATCAAATACGTGTTGAGTACCTTGGCAAGAAAGGTGTAATTACCCAGCAGGCGAAGACGCTGGGCAAACTGTCTGCCGAGGAGCGGCCTGCGGCCGGCCAGAAGATCAATGAGGCCAAGGGCAAGGTAGAGCAGGCCATCAATGGCCGCCGTGCTGACCTTGAGCGCATTGCCATTGAGCAGAAGCTGGCCAGCGAGTCCATCGACGTGACACTGCCTGGACGGGGCCAGGACCTGGGTGGCCTGCACCCGGTGACCCGCACCCTGCAACGGATCGAGGATTTCTTCTCCCGCGCCGGCTACAGTGTGGAGCAGGGGCCTGAAATTGAAGATGACTACCATAACTTCGAAGCCCTGAATATTCCCGGACACCACCCGGCCCGTGCCATGCACGATACTTTCTATTTCAATCCGGGAACCCTGCTGCGTACCCATACCTCTCCGGTACAGATCCGCACCATGGAGGCCAGCAAGCCACCGTTCCGCATGATCTGCCCGGGACGGGTTTACCGTTGTGATTCTGATGTGACCCACACTCCCATGTTCCACCAGGTGGAGGGGCTGCTGGTTGAGAAGAATGTGAGTTTTGCGGATCTGAAAAGCACGGTTGAAGAGTTCCTGCGGGTGTTTTTCGAGCGGGATCTGCAGGTGCGTTTCCGGCCGTCCTATTTCCCGTTCACCGAGCCTTCTGCGGAAGTGGATATCGAGTGGGGCCGGGAGGCGGATGGCAGCGTCAAGTGGCTGGAAGTCATGGGCTGCGGAATGGTGCATCCCAAGGTATTTGAGCACTGTGGCGTTGATGCCGAGGAATATCGTGGCTTTGCCTTCGGTCTGGGGGTTGAGCGGCTGGCCATGCTGCGTTACGGCGTGAATGACCTGCGCATGTTCTTTGAAAACGATCTGCGTTTTCTGCGCCAGTTCCGGTAATACGGCGATATTCGGCATTCAAATCAATAGACAAGACCGCATCAGGACAAGGCAATAACCATGAAATTCAGTGAACAGTGGCTGCGCGAGTGGGTAAACCCGGACATCGGAACCCAGGAATTGATGGATCAGATCACCATGGCCGGTCTGGAAGTGGACGGCTTTGAGCCGGTAGCCGGCCAATTCACCGGCGTGCTTGTCGGTGAGGTACAGTCGGTGCAGCCGCACCCGGATGCGGACAAGCTGCGGGTTTGCCAGGTCAGCGATGGCAAGCAGGTTGTTCAGGTGGTTTGTGGTGCGCCCAATGTCCGGGACGGACTGAAAGTGCCTTTTGCCGTGATCGGTGCGGTGTTGCCGGGCAATTTCAAGATCAAGAAAGCCAAGCTCCGGGGCCAGCCTTCCGAGGGCATGCTGTGTTCGGAATCGGAACTGGGTATTTCCGACAACCATGATGGCCTGATGGAGCTGCCGGCTGATGCGCCGGTTGGCGAAAACATTGCCGATTACCTGCGTCTCAATGACGTCGCCATTGATGTGGACCTGACGCCGAACCGCAGTGACTGCCTGTCCATCAAGGGTATTGCCCGGGAAGTGGGTGTACTTAACAGTACGCTGGTGAGCAGTCCTGATATTGAGCCTGTGGAGGCTGTTCATTCCGAAGTGCCGGATATCCGTGTGGAAGCTCCGGCTGCCTGCCCCCGGTACCTGGGCCGCATTCTGCGTAATGTGAACCTGCAGGCGGAATCTCCCCTGTGGATGCAGGAAAAGCTGCGCCGCTCCGGTATCCGCTCCATTGATGCCGCAGTGGACGTTACCAACTATGTGATGCTGGAACTGGGTCAGCCCATGCACGCCTTCGATCGGGATGAGATCAGTGGTGGCATTGTGGTGCGCATGGCCAAGCCTGGCGAGAAACTGGTTCTGCTGGACGGCCAGGAAGTCGAGCTGACAGAGCAGACCCTGGTCATTGCCGACCATGAAAAGCCGGTGGCCATTGCCGGGGTTATGGGTGGAGAGCATTCCGGTGTCAGCGGGAAAACCCGTGATCTGGTACTGGAAGCGGCCTATTTTGACCCCATCGCCCTGGCCGGAAAGGCCCGGCATTACGGGCTGCATACCGACGCCTCCCACCGCTTCGAGCGGGGCGTGGATTACAAGCTGGCCCGGGATGCCATGGAGCGGGCCACCAGCCTGCTGTTGAATATAGTAGGTGGAGAGCCCGGAGAAATTGTGGAAGTGGCCAGCCCGGATCACCTGCCGGCAGACCGCACCATCGATCTACGCTCACAGCGACTGAATGATGTGCTGGGCATGGATATCGACCGGACCACAGTTGAGGAAATCCTGACCCGTCTGGGCCTGCACATCGACAAGCTCCTCAAGGATGGCTGGCGTGTGAGTGTACCCAGCTTCCGTCCGGACATTTCCATTGAGGAAGACCTGATCGAGGAAGTTGGGCGCATATACGGCTACAACAACCTTCCGGTGACCATACCCACCGGTACTCTGGGACTGCGGCCCCAGCAGGAAGCTACCCGTCCGGTATCAGCGATTCGCCGGTTCTTTGTAGACCGGGGCTATCAGGAAGCCATCACCTACAGTTTCGTCGACCCATCGGTTCAGGCGCTGCTGGATCCTGAGCGGGAAGGTATCGCCCTGGCGAATCCGATTTCCACAGACCTTTCCGTTATGCGCACCACTCTCTGGAGCGGCTTGCTGAAAACGGTTTCCTACAACCAGAACCGTCAGCAGGCACGTATCCGCCTGTTTGAAACCGGGCTGCGCTTTGTTAAAGACGGCGAGCGCATTGATCAGCGGCAGATGCTGGCCGGCGTGGTGGTGGGTTCCCAGTATCCGGAAAATTGGGTAAACGGTCGCAGAACTGCCGATTTCTATGATGTAAAAGGGGAGTTGGAGGGCCTGTTCAGCTTGCTGGGCGTCCAGATCCGGTTTGTGGCAGGTCAGCACCCGGCATTGCATCCGGGGCAGACCGCAGAACTGGTCCGTGACGGTGAACATGTGGGCTGGTTGGGCACATTGCACCCCCAAGTGCAGAAAAACCTTGAACTTAATGGCACGATCCTGATCTTTGAGCTATTCTTGGATTCGATCGTGACTGGATATGTTCCTAATTTCAAAGAAATTTCGAAATTCCCTGAAGTTCGTAGGGATTTGGCTATTATTATCGGGGCTGAGGTCTCGTTTGCCGATGTGGAACGGGTGGCCAGGAAACATGCCGGCGAACAGTTAACGGCACTGCGTGTGTTCGATGTTTATGAAGGCGAAAGCCTGGGCGAGGGCCAGCGGAGTCTGGCTTTGAGCCTGTTCTGGCAGCATCCGGAGCGCACCTTGAACGAAGATGAAGTGCATTCACTCTTTAATGGTGTCATTGATGCCCTGACCGCAGAGTTGGGGGCAACACTGAGGAATTGATATATGGCGGCTTTGACAAAGGCGGAAATGGCAGAGCGTTTGTACGAGGAATTGGGCCTTAATAAGCGCGAAGCCAAGGAAATGGTGGAAGCTTTTTTCGACGAAATCAGAGGCGCACTCAGCCATAACGAGCAGGTGAAGTTATCGGGTTTTGGTAACTTCGACCTGCGGGACAAGAAGCAACGTCCTGGCCGCAACCCGAAAACCGGTGAGGAAATTCCGATCAGTGCCCGGCGGGTGGTGACCTTCCGCCCGGGACAGAAACTGAAGCAGAAAGTAGAAGCCTATGCTGGAACCCAGTCATAACAACGAGCTTCCCGCAATCCCGGGAAAGCGCTATTTCACCATCGGTGAAGTGGCTGAGCTGTGCGCGGTCAAGGCGCATGTGTTGCGCTATTGGGAACAGGAATTCCCCCAGTTATCACCGGTAAAACGCCGGGGTAACCGCCGTTACTACCAGCGCGCAGATGTCATCACCATTCGCCAGATACGAAGCCTTCTTTACGATCAGGGCTATACCATCGGCGGTGCCAAGCAGAAGCTGAGCAGCCATGAGGTCAAGGACGATACTTCACAATACCGGCAATTGATCCGTCAGATGATTATTGAGCTGGAAGATGTTCTGGACGTACTGAATGCGCCTGTGAAATAGGGTAGAAAACCTGTAGAAAAGCCGAAGCAGCATATCACTGCTTCGGCTTTTTTCGTTCTGGCCGTTATTTTTTGCAGGTTTTGATGCCCAGTATGGAATACAGCGGGCAGACACCGACCAGGGCAGTGCCCAGAGGCACCACGCCAATCCAGCCCCAGGCGGTTTGAGGACCGACAAAGACCAGAGCGAGCAGGACAATGCCGACAATGGCCCGGATGATACGATCTGCAGAACCCATGTTAGCGCTCATGATGTGTTCTCCTCTGTTGACTTGAATCTATGGTTATAACTTTATGCCCCGTCAGCAGGGTATTCAGTGATAAAGTCACACAGCAGACGCCTTTTCATAAGATCTGACCTGTCATTGACGAGCGGGTTCTACGAGATGACCAAGCACCATATTCTGGAAACCCTGCCGGATGCCCTCCGGAAAGAGGCCGAGTCCCGTATCCAGGTGATGCCTCTTGCGCCGGGCCAGGTTGTGTTCCGGGCCGGCGATCACTGCCAGGGCTTGCCCCTGGTTCTGAGCGGCAGTATCAAAGTGCAGATGACCGGCCTGTCCGGGCACAGTATCGTGCTTTACCGGATGGGAGCCGATGATATCTGCACCCTGTCCATTGGCTGTCTGATGACCGGGAGAGGTTACCGGGCCGAGGCCGTGGTGGAGGAAGATACCCTTGCGGCCATGGTTCCCCGGGGACTGTTCGACCGGCTGATGGCGCAGTCCGAGGATTTCCGCCACTCGGTTATGGAGTCCTATGGTCGCCGGCTGGACGACCTGATGCTGCTGGTGGAGGAAGTGGCATTCCGGCGTATGGACGAGCGGCTTGAAGCCTGGCTGCTGGCCCGGGCTACAGCCGGCACTATCCACATTACCCATCAGGAGCTGGCGGTGGAGCTGGGCACCGCCAGGGAAGTGGTCAGCCGCCTGCTCAAGGAGCTGGAGCGCCAGGGCAAGGTGAAACTGTCCCGGGGCTGCATCGTCCTCACCGATGGGATGGCAGCATCCCGAGCCTAGCTGGCAAAGGACACAGACACATCATGGCCATCGGGCAGGATGTTGGTGTCATAGGGCCAGTCCAGGCGCTGAGCCAGTTTTTCAACCAGCTGTAACCCCAGACCGAAGCCCAGATCGTCCGTTGCCATGGCTGACTGGGTTTGCCGGTTACTGATGCGCACCTGTCCTTTGCACTGGGCGATGCTGACCTCGCCCTCCCAGGTATGCTGGAAGGCATTACGGATCAGGTTACCCAGCACAATGCGCACCGCAGTCTCCGGCAATTGTCCGTGCCAGTCATCGGTATGCACGGAAAGATGGACGTTTTTCCCTTCCAGCAGGTATCCCAGTTCCTCCACCAGTTGCTGAATCAGGCGGTCCAGGCAGACATCGGTGAGCGGCAGCTGTTCCGGGTCATCCCGGCCGAGCCAGAGCAGGGTTTCGGTCAAATCTTTCATGGTCTGGCTGGCCCGGTCCAGGCGCTCCAGCACTGCCGCTTCCTTGGGAGAGGTGGGAGTTTCGGGATTCTGGGACTTCAGTTTTTTCAGCAGTTCGACATTGCTGCGCATGACATGGATGGGAGTGCGCAGCTCATGGCTGCTGTGGCGGACAAAGGCCTGTTCCCGTTCTAGGCCTTCCTGAACCGACAGCTGTCCGGTCCGTATCAGCTCGGCAAAGTCATTGAGGTCCCGGAATCCGAAATCCGGTATGGGTTGTTCCAGGCTGTCCCTGTCCAGATTCCTGGCCCAGTTGCCAAGGCTTGCAACCGGGGCCGAGGCTTTGCGGAACAGCCACCAGAGCACCAGAGCCAGTGCCACTATGGTGCTCAATGTGATGGCCAGGAGTGTTTGCCGTGAGTCCCGGGAATTGCTGGCCAGCATGTCCGAGATCTGTTTCGGTGGCAGATAGAAACTGACGTAGCGGGGGCCTTCCGGGCGTTCCAGGCCCATAAAGAAGATCCGTTTTTCCCGGGAGTAACCGGGAACCTTTTCTTTGGCTTTATAGAGCTTGCCATCCCGTGGCGGGGCAGTGGGTACGGTCCTGCGGATCTGTTCCGGCTGCTCGTCCCAGCTTTTGGTAATGGCATAACCCTTGAGCAGGGTACTGTGGCGGGCCTCTTCCCGGGGATCCGGAATGCTGGCCACCCGCTCCAGGTTTTTGGCGATCATGGTATCCACGCCGCCAATGAAATAGTGGGCGGTGAGCAGACTGTAACCAATGACCAGAACCAGGGTGATGGCAGTGAACCCGAGTATCAGTGTGCCTTTCAGGCTGAGATCAAGCTTCATGGTCGTCCTGCCGGAGGCTGAAACCGAAACCGGGAACCGTATGCACCATGGGAAACAGGAAGCCGGTATCCACCGCCCGGCGCAGATGGTGAATATGGACCTTGAGGCTGTTGCTGTCGGGGACCTGCTCGCCCCAGACCGCCGCTTCAAGTTTTTGCCGTGACACCGCAGCGGGGGCCTCCCGGATCAGGGCTTCCAGCAACTGCCAGCCGGTGGGGGAAAGCTTAAGGCTGCGTCCGGCACGGGTTACCGTGCGCAGGCTCAGGTCCATCTTCAGGTCACCGTAGCGGAGAATCCGGGCCTGACCGCTGCGTCGGCGGGTCAGGGCCTGAACCCGCACCACCAGTTCGTCCAGCTCGAAGGGTTTGACCAGAAAGTCGTCAGTGCCGGAGCGGAATCCCTCCAGCTTGTCCTGCAGACGGTCCCGGGCGGTCAGCATCAGCACAGGGATGTCGTGGCCCTGGTCACGGATGGTCTGGCACAGGGTCAGGCCGTCCATCCGGGGCAGGTTCAAATCCAGTAACAGGGCGTCGTAGTCGTGGGACTGCAGCTGATGCAGTCCCTGGACACCATTGCTGGCATGGTCGCAGGAAATGTCTTCCAGCTCCAGATACTGGACCACAGTGTCCGCCAGGTCGTGGTCATCCTCTACCAGCAGTACGTCTAGCATGATTCCATCTCTCCCGGAGCTGCAGGTTTGAGTCGCTTCAGGAGGATGCTGATGTCCTCCTGAATGGTGATCAGTGATGGTATCAGGATCAGGGTGATCACCGTGGCAAAAAGAATACCGTAGCCCAGGGATACGGCCGCCGGAATCAGGAACTGGGCCTGGGTGGAGGTCTCTCCCAGCAGGGGCGCCAGGCCGGCAAAGGTGGTTACGGAGGTCAGAAGCACCGGGCGCAGCCGGCCGGTACAGGCGGTAATGATGGCCCGCTTCCGGCTGCGGCTGGTTTTCACTTCCTCGTTGTACTGGCTCACCAGCAGCAGGCTGTCATTCACCACCACCCCGCTCAGGGCAATCACCCCGTTCAGGGACAGTATGCTCAGGGACAGGTCATTGAGCCAGTGCCCGAGAATGGCGCCGACGATTCCGAAGGGGATGGCGGTCATGATCACCACCGGCTGGACATAGGATTTCAGCGGTATGGCCAGCAGCATATAGATGGCCAGCATGGCCAGTATGAACATGTTGACCATGGATGAGGAGGTTTCCTCCTGCTGCTCGGCTTCCCCGGCAAAGGTGATGTCCAGCCCCGGATGCTGCTGCATCAGCTCGGCGGCAATGGTCATCCGCAGGCTGCTGACCAGCTCGGTGACGGACTGGGTGTCCTTGTCCACTTCTCCGGTGATGTACACCGCGCGTTTGCCATCAATACGGGTGATGCTGCTGCGGGAAAAACCGTAGGAAGCCTTGGCCACAGTGGAGACCTTGACCACCGCCCCGGATGGTGTGCGGACGTTGGCATTGAGCACATCGGTGGCATTGCCCCGGTTGCTTTCCGGGTAACGCACTTTCACTTCAACTTCGTCGCTGCCACGCTGGTAGCGCTGGCTGACCTGTCCGCTGAAAGCCTGATAGATCTGGCTGGCCAGTTCATCGGTGGTCATGCCCAGGGCCTTGCCCTGTTCGGTCAGGGTCAGGTTCAGTTGGGGCTGGGCCGGAGTCAGGTTGTCATCCAGTCCGCTGACGGCGGGCAGTCCCTGCAGGTAGGTCTTGAGGTCAGCGCCGGCGCGGGACAGCACATCATCGTCGGAGGATCGCAGCTCAATACGCAGGGCATCGACCATCCGCCGGGCACTTTGCACATTCAGGGTTTTCACCCCTTCCGGCAGCCCTGCCTGCTGGCGCCAGGTACGGGTGAACTGGGCCAGGCTGTAGGGGGCATCGTCGGTCAGTTCCACGGTAACCGAGCCACTCTGATCGGCCTCGGCAGCTACCTGCAGGTTGGCTATGGCGGGCTCTGTACTGCCGGATTTCTGCCGCAGCATCTGGTCTGTCGCGTAGGCCCGGGTTTCCAGCTGGCGCAGGGCCTGGTGGGTCAGGCCATAGCTGGCATCCTTGTGCATGCTGACACTGGCGGATACCGTTTGCCCGGGCACGTCCGGGAAGAAACTCATGCGCACAGTGCCGTTAAAGGGCATGGCAATGACCAGCACCATAACGGCCACCCCGAATACCACCACGGCATAGCGGTGGCGGATGGCCTGCTCTATCACCGGGGTGTATACACGACGGTTAAGCCATGACAGGCCGTGGTCCGCCGCGTTCTGGACTTTCTGCCAGCCGGAGGCCAGCCAGTTATGGCGCCGGCCGTTCCTGTGGGTGTGCAGGTGGGAAAGGTGGGCCGGCAGAATCAGTTTGGACTCCACCACCGACAGCAGCAGGCAGATGGCCACTATGGAGGCGAACTGGGCATAGAGTTCCCCGAGCCGGCCACTGATCTGGGACAGGGCCGCGAAGGCGGCAACCGTGGTAAACACGCCGAACAGGGTGGGAACAGCCACTTTCAGGGTGCCCCGGACCGTATTCTCCAGGGTGTCCCCGTACTTTTCCCGGGTGGTGTAGACACTTTCTCCCACCACCACTGCATCGTCCACCACTATGCCCAGTGCCATGATAAAGCCGAAAGTGGTGAACTCGTTCAGGGACAGGCCGGTAAAGCTTTCGCCCATGAACAGCAGGGTGCCGAAGAAAATGAAGGGCAGGCCCATGGCCACCCAGAAGGCCACGGTGACGTTAAGGAACAGGGCGAGCAGCAGGAATACCAGGATAATCCCCATGCCCGCATTCTTCACCAGCAAGGACAGCCGGCTGGAGATGTTTTCACTGCTGTCGTGCCAGCTGGCCAGTTCCACACCTTCCGGAAGGGAGCCGTCAGTCTGCCACTGATGGATGACTTTTTCGGTGGCTTCCACGGAACGGATGACATCGTCATTGCCGGTGCTGATCACCTCCAGGGCCAGGCTGTCGTGACCATTGAAGCGGGACAGAACCGGTGTGGTGTCGTCGAAGGTGTCACGGATGCTGGCCACATCCCCCAGCAGAACCCTGCCGTTTTCGGCGGTGGTAATCAGCGGAATCTCGGCAAACTCGGCAGCGTAGTAGGCCTGTTGAGAGGCCTTGATCTGCAGGTACAGACGCTCGCCCCGCAGTATGGCGGTGGCGGTATCCGAGGAGTAGCTGTTTATGGCGTCTTCCACATCGCTGAGGGACAGGCCGTAGGATTGCAGGCGGGCTTCGTCAATCTCCACGGACATGACCGGGTCTACCCAGCCGGAGTAGGCCACACTGCTGATGTCAGACTGGGCCAGAAGGTCGGACTTGAGCCGCTCCGCCAGTTGCTGCAGGGTATGCCGGCCCACGTCACCGCTGAGTTGCAGGGTGATGGCGTGGGCCTCCCGAAGATCCTTTTCCACCACCGGGTTTTCGGCCCCGGCCGGGAAGTTGGAAATGGCGTCCACCTCGTTCTTCACATCCCGCAGCAGGGTATCTATATCGTAATCCGACTGGCGCTCGATGCGGACGCTGGCCCCGGAGCTGTTGGAGGTACTGGTGACGGATTCTATGCCAGTGACACTCTCGAGGGCGTCCTCGATCTTGATGGCAATGCCTTCCTCGCTCTGCTGGGCGGAGCCGCTTTTGTATTCCACAGAAACCGTCAGGAATCTGGGCTCTCCTTCCGGAAAAGCCTCCTTGCGCAGATCACCGGCGGTCATCAGCCCGGCCAGAATCATCAGGATCAGCAGCAGGTTGGCGGCCACCGGATTGTTGGCAAACCAGGGAATAATGCCAGTCAGCCGGCTCTGATCAGTCATGGGACTGCTCCTGCACCGGTTTCATGGCCATGCCTTCCAGATAGTTGCTCAGGGGCTGGATCACCACCAGGGTTTCACCGGCGCTCTGCACGGGTGGTGTGACATAGATGTGCTGCTGGTCCGAGAACAGAACCTGGGCATTGTGGGAGACCAGCCGGTTGTCCTCATTTAGGGTCCAGATTTCCCCGCGCTGGCTCAGTGCGGATGCGGGTAGCTGCCAGATATTTTCCACTTCCCGGCCGGGAATACTGGCCTGCAGGAAGGTACCCGGATACAGGGGCGGCTCCTGGTCCAGGGGGTTGGCCACGGTGACCACCAGGGAGCGCTGGCGGGTTTCACTGTTCAGGTTCTGTTCGCTGCGGCTGACCACGCCGGTCCACTGCTGGCCGGTTTCCACCTGCAACAGGCTGACCTGGTAGTTGCCGGAAGTCAGTTCCTGGGGATCGGGCAGGGCGGACCAGTCTGATGCGGACAGGGGAATGCTGATCTCGACAGCATCAGCACTCATCAGTTCGCCGATTTCGGAGCCGGCGGACACATAGCTGCCCGGTGCGATGGAACGGCTGACAACAATGGCATCAAAGGGGGCCTCGATCCGGGTGCTGGCCAGGTTTTTCCGGGCTGCAGCAACTTCGCGAAGCGCGCTGTCCAGTTCCGTTCTGGCGGATTCCAGTTGTGGTTCCCGCAGCACCAGCGGTGACAGGGGGGCACCCTCCAGCCCGGAGGACTCCCATTCCTGTTTTGCCTGCCGGTATTCCTGTTGTTCTTCCAGATAGCTGACCCGGGCAGCGGCTTCCGTGTTCAGGGCCTCGGCCAGCTCCTGCTGCCACTGGCTGTCTTCCAGGGTGGCCAGTACTGTACCTTTGGCGACCCGGTGGCCGCTGTCGAAGAGGTGGCTGATATCTGTGACCTGGCCACTGATCCTGGCGTTCAGAGCCAGTTCAAACCTGGCTTCGGCACTGCCTACACCTCTGATCAGGGCGCGATGGGTGCCAGGAGTGGCGGCCACCACCGCCACCATGGAGGCTTGCGGAGGGGCAGCAGGGGGTGGTGCTTTCATGGCGTTTTCATTGGCTGCCATGCGGAAGTGGTTGAACACGAATACCCCTACCAGAAACAGCAGGGCGATGAAAAGAACGAGTCTGCGGATGGTCTTACGGCTCATTGGTTAACTCCCAGCCCCAGGGCCAGCGCCAGGGTGATGCGGTTATCAAGTCGGTTGAAGGTCAGGGTGTCGAGCTGGGATTCCAGGTCGTAGGTCTGTTGCTGTACGCTCAGCAGTTCCAGGATGGTGGCGTTGCCGGCACGGTATTTTTCCTGGTAGCGCTCCAGGGTCAGCTGCTGGCTGGCAAGGGCGCTGGCAATATAGGACTGGCGGTCTGCCAGTTCCTGTTCCCGGGCCAGGGCGTTGCGTACTTCCTCGACGGCTGTAAGCAGGGTCTCCCTGTAGCTCTGGAACTGGATCGCTGCATCCAGTTCGGCAATCTCTGCGGCGGCTTTCAGTTTGCCGCCCTGGAACAGCGGGGCAGTGAGCTGGCCCAGCAGCGACCAGACCGGATCGTTCAGCAGGGCGCCGGACGGGTTGCTGGCTACATCTTCCAGTGCGGCCTGCAGGTTGATGCCCGGCAGCATGTCCTTGTAGGTTACCCGGGCGTTGTAGCGGGCGGCTTCAATGGCATGCCAGGCGGCCTGCAGGTCGGGCCGGCGAGCCAGAGTCTGTTCCGGAAGATCCGCCAGTGCCTGTGGGATATCCGGGTACTGGTCGGGCACCAGGTGCCTGTCGTCATTCACCCGGCCCAGCAGTGTGTTCAGGGCCCGCTGTTGCTGCTCTATGGCCTGTTTCTGTTCGCGCACCGTTGCCCGGCTGCTGAAGGTGGAACTGCGGGCGCTGTCCAGGTCTTCAAGAGTTCCCAGGCCGCGCTGGTAACGCTGCATGATCAGGGTTTCGTTCAGCTCCAGGGTCGCCAGGCGTTGCTGTTCTATGTCCAGGGTGTGTCTGGCGGATATCAGGGCCAGCCAGCTTTTCATGACTTCGGCGGCCAGGGTATCCCGGGCCGCCTGCAGGGTTGCCTGCTGCTCCAGAAGACTCTGCTCTGAGGCCCGGACGCCATCCTCTATCTGCTGCCAGAGATCCAGTTGCCAGCTCAGGGTGAGGGAACCTGTGTACTGGGTATCGGTATCCTCTGAACGTCCGGCAGACAGCCCGGCTTCCAGTTCCGGGTAGCGTTCGCCCTTGCTCTGGTTCAGGGCGTAGCGGCTCTGTTCCAGTGCCAGCAGGGTCTGCTGCAGCCCCGGGTTATTGGCGAGGGCTTCATCCACCAGGGCCTTGAGTTCGGGGCTGGGAAGCAGATCATGCAGACTGGCAACAGGGGCCGTCCGTTCCTGTTCCTGCCAGGGCGTGACCCCGGCAGACAGTTCGCTGGCGCTGCCGGAATAGTCCGGGGGATCGCCGATGGTGGCGCAGCCGGAGACAAGTAGCAGCTGGGAGGTAATCAGTAGAAGCAACCGGGTTCGCATCAGAATACCTTTTGCTGATGGCGTGCAGAAAAGAAACAGTCGGCAGGGTACCCGGGGCAGGGTTAAGAAAGGGTTAAATGAGAGTAAAGATAAGGTAAAGGCGCGGGCGGAGGGGCTGGTTCCGGAACCTTGCTGTCAGGGCATGTTCCTTCTTGCCAGCCAACCACCGCCCGCCGGGCATGGAAGCCGCAGGTTATGAAAGGTGCTCAGAGCAGGATTTCAATATCTTCTGTGGGGAAGGCCACACAGGAATAGACCCAGCCGAAATCCCGGTCGGATTTGCGCAGATGGGCTTCCCGGGGATTGAACACCGAGCCGTTGAGAACTTTTACCCGGCACAGACTGCATTCCCCGGAGCGGCAGGCATTTTCTGCGGAATAGCCGTTGCGCTCCAGGGCATTGAGCAGGGGTTCCCCCACCCGGGTGCGGAAGCTGCCACGGCCATGGACGGTCACTGTGACTTCATCCTGTTCGGAGATGCCCTGGGGCCAGCCCTCCTGATTGGACGGCCGGGCCGGGGCGCCATTGGCTTCCACCCGGATTCTGCGGGGCAGGACGCCCAGAGCCCGCAGCTGACTGGCGCAGCTTTCATTGAACGGAGTGGGGCCGCAGATGTAGAACATCTTGTCCGCCACCGGTCCGATCAGTTCCTGCAGCAGTTCAGTTGTGGGGCGTCCCCGGTAGCCATCATAGTCCTCACCGGGGCGGGTAATGATTTCCGTCAGCCGGAAACTGGCCGGGTTGTGCAATGCCAGTTCCCGCAGTTCGTCGGCGTAGATGACATCGCTCTCCACGCTGTTTACATAGATCAGGTGAAAGCGGTAGGGCAGCTCCCGGTCCAGAATGTCCAGCAACATGCTGCGGGCCGGCGCACTGCCGGAGCCCCCGGCCAGAAACACCAGATCGTCGCCATGGAACAGGGGATTATGGTGGAAGGTGCCCATGGGGCCACTGCTTTGCAGGGCCTGTCCGGTACTGACCCGGTCCAGCAGATAGTGGGACACGAAACCCTCTGGCGCCCGTTTTACGGTCAGGTCGTAGTAGCTGCGCCGGGCCGGGGATGAGGATATGGCATAGGGCCTGGCGGTTTCCACGCCATCAATGTTCACAAACAGGTTGATGTACTGGCCAGCCTGGAAGGGGGGCAGTTCCCCGCCGTCGGCAGCGATCAGACGCAGGGTTCTGGTGGTGGGGGTATCGTCGATAATTTCTGCCACCCGCAGTTGCAGGCGTTTCGGGTGCAGCCGGGCGATGGTCTGGCGCACCTGGCCGCGCAGTTCCTGGAAATCACTGCCGGTCTGTTCCAGCGCCTCTTTGGCTTCGCAGGCTTCCTGGTATCCGACAATGGATTTCAGTGCATTGTGTTCAGACATTTTCCACCTCCTGACTGGCAAGTTTCTTGATAACGGCACGACCGGTGGACTCCCCGGCCATGTAGGTGGGCTGGAAGCCGCCCATGGAGGTCCAGGAGCCGGCAAAATAGAGCCCGGGTACGGCGTCCAGACGATCCCGCAGCAGGGCCGAATCCTCGGCACTCTGTTTGAAACCGTAAATGGCACCGCCGGGGGTGTTCAGGTAGCGCATCATGGTGAGGGGCGTGGCCACTTCCACTTCCTCGATGTGTTTGCGCACGTCCGGATAGACCTGTTCGATCAGATCAATAAGCTGGCCGGCAAACTCGTACTTGGTCCGGGCATACTGGTCCGCCGGAATATCCTGCCAGATATCACCGTATTGCAGGCAGACCAGAACCACCTGGCTTTTGCCGGCAGGCGCGGCATCCGGGTCGTCCAGGTTGTAGCAGGTGAGCATGCCGCCCAGGGGGCTTTCCAGGCTTTTCATGCGTTCGCCGACCTTTTCCCAGTCCAGGGTGGAGGCAATAAAGCTGGACGGGGTGGTGACCCCTATATCCTCCGGTGTGCAGTCCAGGCCCAGATAGATGACAAAGGCGGAGGTGCCCATGCGCCGGGACCTGAAATCCCGGGTAACAGTTTCCGGCGGCTGTTCCAGGTCCAGCAGTTCGTTGAAGGTAATCAGCGGGCTGGAGTTGGAGATGACCGCATTGCAGCTAACTTCCTCGCCGGTTTCCAGGCGCACGCCGGTGACAGCTCCGTCCCGGGTCAGGATCTTTTCCGCGCCGCAGTTGAAGCGGACTTCACCACCGGCTTCCAGAAAAGACTCCACCAGGGCATTGGACATGGCCTGGGAGCCGCCCTTGATATGCCAGGGTTTGAACACTGCGTAGGCGTAGATCATGGTGGCAAAGTCGGAGAACAGCATCTCGCTCGGGGGCACGCCGGCGTAGGTCCAGTAGGAGGTAAGTACGGCTTTGAGTTTGGGGTCCTGGAAAAACTCATCCACCACATGGCTCA
The DNA here is from genome assembly GCA_041591245.1 of Marinobacter sp. Lineage (GTDB taxonomy): Bacteria > Pseudomonadota > Gammaproteobacteria > Pseudomonadales > Oleiphilaceae > Marinobacter. The sequence goes on along the minus strand of JBFHSI010000041.1, from coordinate 2,332 downwards.
GGGGCCGGAAACCGTATTTCACATAGTGCGGACACAGGGCATGCAGCATGTCTTCATTGCCGGTCTTCTGGACTTTCGGCAGAGCCATGAAGCTTTCCAGAGTGACCTTCTCGCACACCGTCATGAACTCGGGAATGGCGTCCTTCTCTGTGGGGAAATGTTCCTGCAGGGTATCCCTCAGTCCGTTCCAGCTGGCAGGCAGGGTAATGTCCACCTGACCTGGCACTACCATGCGGTAGAGTGCCTGTTCCTGCACGAACTCCACCTTGTCCATAACCCCCAGGGCGTCAAACAGTTTGCGCATAACAAAGGGGCGGGACTCGGTACCCAGTCCGCTGAGCTGGTGCAGGGCGACCTCGAACTCGAAGTCGCCGCGCACGAATGAGGTGGCACAGCCCCCGGGGATATTGTGGCGTTCAAGCAGCAGGGTCTTTCGACCGCCCCGCTGTGTGGTGGTTGCGGCCGTCAGCCCGGCATTGCCGGCACCGATGACAACGACGTCGAAGTGTTTCATGAGTCACCCTGAACTTATCAGTGATAAGATATGGTTTAAAAAAATTTGTGCAGCCGTTATGGCTCCTGGGAACCCGACTGAAAGGCCAGTCTAGTCGCTAAACTTAGCAGTGTAAAGATTGGTCCCTGTGTTACCATTTGCCCCGACCGGCAAGTTGCCGGAAACCCGATACTTCATGTTGATTCCGAAATGACCAGAAACACGGTTCGCAGTCGTACCTCATACCATGTGGGTAACCTGGCTCCCCGGCTGCTCAGTGCGGCCCGGGAAATGCTGGAACAGGTGGGGCCCAACAAACTGTCCCTGAGGGCGGTTTCGGAGAAGGTTGGGGTCAGCTCCACCGCCGCCTATCACCATTTTGCCAACCGGGCGGAGCTGATCAGTCAGCTGGCGGCCCAGGGCTTCCGGGAACTGGCTCTGGCTCTGATTGACAGGGATTCCGGCAGTGCCGGTACCGGCAAATTGCGTAACGCCAGCCTGGCCTATTTCAGCTTTGCCCGGAACAATCCGGCCCTGTACCAGCTGATGTTTGGCCCGGAGGTATCCCTGGGGGAGATGACGCCGGAAGCCCGCAAGGCCCGGCTGGAAGCCTTCGGGGAATTACAGAGAATTATCGGAGAGTATCTGCAGAAACCGGTGGATTCCAGGGAAGTCCGCCAGGCATCACTGGCCGCCTGGTCCCACAGTCACGGTCTGGCCTCACTGGTGATTCACAATGTCATCCAGTTTCCTGAGGACATGACCGACGAGCGTTTTGTGGACTCCTCCCTCCAGGGGTTCCAGTATCTGTTCCATGTTCCCTCTACGAGTTCAGAGCCGAAGCCGGAATAGTCTGGGTGGAATAACGGCTCAGGGTTTCTGATGGCAGTTCCCCGAACAGCTGCTTGTAGTCGGCGGAGAACTGGCTGTGGTGGTAGAAACCGTTGAAGGCCGCAATATCCGATACCGATCCCGCCTGTCCTGAGCTGAGCATGCGTTTGACCCGGTTCAGCCGGCTTACCCGCAGAAACTGCAGGGGGCTGACCCCCAGAATGGTCTCGAAGCTGTACTGCAGGGTACGGCGGCTGACACATCCCACCTCACACAGTTTTGACATGGTCACCGGCAGGTCCCCGGCGGAATCAATGTAGTCCCGGATGCGCTCCACCACAGCTTTCCTGCGGGTGTAGCTGGGGGGCACTGTGCTGTTGGGCTTTTCCTCTGCCAGCAGTTCCAGCAGGGCCATGACCAGCAGGTCATGGTGGATCTGCTCATCCAGCAGGCTGGTTTTGGTACGGACTACCCGCTTGAGCAGGTACTGCATGTTGCGCAGGGTTCTGACCGGCAGTTTCAGACGGGGATAGCTGGCGGTGTCCAGTACCTTGATTTCTATGCCCTGGGCCTGGGAGTGGTGTTCCAGTTCCTTCCGGTGAACCACGATGCTGAGCATGTCGAATTTGTCGGGGGTGACCAGTTCAAACTGGGTGTCGCCGGGCCGGCACAGCACATCGGTAGGTTCCGGCTGCTGGCCGTTGATACGCAGATCCTCGGTCTTCGCGGGAATACCAAACCAGATGGACTCGGGCCAGACCCGGCACTGCTGCCTCAGGGCCTGCCCCGTGTGTTCGTTGAACAGCTGTATCCCGGGCAGATGAAGTTCATCAATCCGGCCATAGAAGCGCCCGTTGCCCACCTGATCGTATTGCTGATCCCAGTCCGTCAGGTTTCCTGCCTGTTCATTGGCATCTTCGGATATGGAAACGCACCGTATTGGTGCCTGTTGTTTTTGTTTTTGGTGCACACAAAGAACCTCGCAAGGTTGGTTCCTTTCTAGCTTGG
>JBFHSI010000040.1:0-19030 GCA_041591245.1 Marinobacter sp. | reverse complement strand
CCGGGACAGGGTCTGCCCTCCCAGGCCGTTGAGCACCATCACGGAACTGGTCATGCCGGCTTCCCGGATTTTGACCAGGGCGGAACGGGTGGACTCCCAGGTTTCCCCCTTGTTGACCCGGGCCAGCACTTCGTCATCCCCGGATTCCATGCCCACATACAGCAACTGAAGACCCGCCTCCTGCAGCTGTACCAGCTCTTCAACACTTTTCTTTGCAAGGTTTCGGGGAAGACAGTAGCTGGACACCCTCTGCAGATTCGGGAATGCGGCCCTTAGCTGGCCCAGAATCTCCAGCAGCCGGCGCGTGGGCAGCACCATGGCATCGCCGTCCGCCAGAAACACCCGGCGCACATCCGGCAAGGCTGCTGCCGCTTTTTCGATATCCTCGCGGACATCCTCGGGCCGGCGCGCCCGGAACTTCTTCTGGGGCTGGGTATACATTTCGCAGAAGGTACAACGGTTCCAGGAGCAGCCATTGGTCACCTGCAGGATCAGGGAGCGGGCTTCACTGGGCGGCCGGAACACAGGCTCTATATAGTCGATGGGAAATGCGTACATGCAACTCAATCCATGGGGTAGAAAACAGGTTCAGTGCGGAGTTACGGAAGGAACTGGGCTTTCAGATCCGCACAGCCGGGGCCGACTACCGGCATATCCAGAACCACTGCCTGGGCGGTCATGAATGGAATGCCCCGCCGGTGTCCGTCAACAAACAGGGTTGAGAGGCTGCCCACCAGGGGCATATGGGATACCAGCATCAGGGGTGAACTTTCGGCTTCCAGCAAGGCGTCCAGGCACAATCCGGGATCATCCTCCGGGGTGATGAAGTCCCGGATTTCCACCGGACAGTTGAGGATTTCTGAAGCAATTCCCGCCGTCTGCCGGGCCCGCACCAGGGGGCTGCACCAGATCATTTCCGGGCGCCAGGGTGATTCTGCAATCTGGGTAGCGGTGGTGGCTACCTGTCGCCGACCGGTCTCGGTCAGCTCCCGTTCCCGGTCCAGACTGTGCCAACCGGCCTCACCGTGACGCATGACAAGTAACAGCACCGCTCCCCCTGACAGCCCGGTTACTGGCTGATCGTTCGTGGCAGAATGAATTCCACGTCCGAATTCTGCACCGCCATCATCAGGCTGTTGATGACAGCACTGATGGATGCGGTACCGTAGAGTATTTCATACAGTCCCTTCACCAGCGGCATATAGATGCCGATGGATTCAGATTTTTCCTTGACCAGCTTGAGGGTGTAGATACCCTCGGCCACCTGCCCCAGCTCGGAAACTGCATCTTCCAGGCTCTTGCCTTTGCCCACGGCATAACCGACCCGGTAGTTCCGGCTTTTTGAAGAGGTACAGGTCACAACCAGGTCACCCACACCCGCCAGCCCCATAAAGGTCATGGGGTTGGCGCCCATGCTGACGGCGAACCGGCTCATTTCCGCAAGGCCGCGGGTTATCAGCATGGCCTTGGCGTTTTCGCCCATATCCAGAGCCGTTGCCAGCCCCGCAACAATGGCGTAAATGTTCTTCAGGGCACCGGCCAGTTCCACACCGTAGATGTCAACGTTGGCATAGACCCGGAAATATTCACAACCGAGCAGCTTCTGAACCGTATGCCGGACATCCGGATCCTTGGCGGCAATCACGGTTGCGGTCAGATCCCGGTTGACGATCTCACCGGCCAGGTTGGGGCCGCTGAGGACACCGATACGGCACCGGGGAATCTCCTCCTGGAGGATTTCGCTCATCAGCTTGAAGCCGTGCTCTTCAATGCCCTTAGTCAGGCTGATCACTATCTGCCCATCCCGGAACTCGCTGCTGTGATCCCGGATTACGTTCCGGAATGCCTTGCTGGGAATGGCCACGAACACAATTTCCGCCTGACTGACAGCCTCGGCCAGGTCACAGGTGGGGCGAATATCGCCCTCAAGCCGGATTCCCGGCATGTAACGGCTGTTGACCCGGGTCTCTGCAACTTCTTTTACCTGGTTCGGATCGCGCATCCAGAAATGTACCCGGTGACCATTTTCACCCAGTACCTTGGCCATGGCTGTGCCGAAACTGCCACCGCCAAGAACGGCGACATCGTGTGCCGTATCCATGGCCCCTTGATCCAGGGGCTCGTTTTTATGAGGCATAGTTATTCCGTTTTAGTGTCTGTTCGGGAAGGTCATCCGGACGGTTCCATAGCCGGGGGAATTTGCGGGCTAACCCGTCTCTTCGCATTCCAGGGCACGAACCAGGTTTCTGAATTCGTCCCGGTTACGCCGGTTCAGCCCCATCAGAATCCTGTGGGCATCCAGTACCTTGTCGCGAACCTGCTGCTCGCTGGCTTTCAGCACCGGGATTTCTTCCAGTTCTTCAATGCGGGTCGCAGGCTCGCGGACAATAATGAAGATCTTGTCGAAGCCCATGGATGTGATGATGCGGGTAATGTCCGGATTGGTGGAAATCAGCGTGGGCAGAAAGTGACTCTGCTTCCTGGCGGCCATGGCAATCTTGGCCAGCAGGCCCAGGGTGGTACTGTCGATGATTTCCGTTTCTGTCAGATCAATGACAACGGTCTTGAAGGCAGGGTCCTGGGTGATGGATTCGACCAGATTATCCAGCGTCGAACACAGGTTCAGCCGGATTTCCCCAATAAACTTCAGGAGATAAATACCCTGATTCTCAGCCTGCAGGATCTTGTAACCAGCCATGCTTTACACTGCCATTATTTCGACGATGTGTTGTCTGACGCGCCGATGGCATCAGTAACCGACACGATAGCAATATCGTCCGGCAACTCTGTCATCTCGTCAAGATTCAGAGCCTCGCTCAAAGATGCGATAGTGTGACGACCTCCGGATACGAGTTCAAGTAGCGTTCGCTCCTTTTCATCCAGAGATTTGGCCTTTATCACCTCCAAAATACCATCTGAAAACAGGATAAGCCGGAACGGCTTATCCAGAGGTGTCTGATAAACCTCCCATTCCGGCTCATCAAACAGCCCTATCGGCAGCCCGCTGCCTTCCAGAAACGCCGTTTCCCCACCCTCAAAGGACAGGATCGGCATGGGAAAATGGGCCCCTACTGCATAGTGAAGCACCCGCTCACTGAGGGAAATAATGCCCACGAACATGGTTACATGCTTGCCCAGGCCGGTATCCAGCAACTCGGAGTTGATCCGTTCGAGAAAACGCGCCGGATACAGAATGTCATCACTGGACTGGCGCCGGAGATTGCGCTGCAGACGATTGGTCAGGTTTTTCAGCAGCACCGTAACAAAGGCAGAGCTGGCACCGTGGCCGGATACATCGGCGATATAAACCAGAACCTTGTCTTCGGTCAGAGGGAAATAGTCGAGGAAGTCACCACTGAGATACAGTGAAGGCTTGATCAGGTGGTCAATATGCAGCCCCGACAGTCCCTGGTCCCGGTCCGGCAGCATCCGCAGCTGTACCTTGCGCCCTGCACTCTGGTCCGCACGCAGTTCCGCAATACCATTGCGCAGCTCCCGGTTCGCCTCTTCCAGTTCCTGACGGTAGAGCTGGTTGAGCCGGTTCACCCGGATCCGGTCAAACAGCTTGCCGATCATATTGTCCAGGGCTGACTTGTCGTTGTCATAGGGCTTGAGCACGAAATCCGCGGCTCCGGCCCGCAGCGCCCGCACCACATCCTCACTGGAACGGGTAGCGGAACACACCACGATCGGAGTAAAGGTATCCGCCTCTTCCAGCATGCCGGCCAGATCCCGGACCGCCTCCGGCGCCAGATCGGCAAAAACCACATCGGGGAAACCATCGCTGAAGCGGGATTTTACAGCGGCCATATCCGGGCAGGAGGTAACATAAAAGCCCCGGGCCTCCAGATGGCGGGACAGCTCCATACTGGCATTTTCGTCTGCATCTACTATCAGTATGCGCTCAGTGCGCGAAGTCATGGCGGCTGCCCTAAGATACCTATGGTAAAAGAGAAATCGGCATTATTAGGCCTATTCTGGCACGGCCCTGTGATATAACAAGGCCAGTTTTACCAATTCCGGAGATTCACTGAGATGAGACGTGCGGTCAATGACTTGCTTGGCGCCTATGACAAGCTGATTATGGATCCGGTACATGGTGGTGTACCCCTGTACCGGCACGAAACCCGGGTTATTGACCATCCCCTGTTCCAGCGTCTGCGTAATATCTGTCAGAACGACATCCTTAGCCTGGTGTTTCCCGGTGCCACCCACTCCCGGTTCCTGCACAGCATTGGCGTGATGCACGTGGGCTCCCGGATGTTCCGGGCCATGATCGATGCCTATCTGAAAGAACAGAAGCTGAGCCAGCATGCCGACCTGACCCTCAGTCAGCTGGATGCCATCGACTACCTGGTAAAGATTATCCGCCTGGGCTGCCTGCTCCATGACAGCGGCCATTCCAGTTTCTCCCACCAGTTCACCCAGTCCCGCCGTATCCGCGAGCTGATGTCCCGCCCGGGACGCTTCCGGGATCTGTGGCACGGCATTGATGCCTCGGTGTATTACCCCGAAGAGCCCGAACCGCTGGAGCACGAACACTATTCGGTGCGTGTGGCCCATGAGGTGCTTGGCAGCCTTGATATGGAAGAAGCCGGCCTGAACGCCCGGGATGTTATCGGCATCATGGAAACCACCGATGTGGAGCCCAGCGAGGCCTTCTGCCGCCATGCCCATACCTTCTGGGAGTTTATTGCCGGCAAGGATGCCGACGCCGGTAGCCTGCTCAGTGACAATATTCCCCGCATGGTCATGACCCTGCTGTCATCCATCGTGTCCGGAGAGATAGATGCAGACCGGGCCGACTATATGCTCAGGGATGGCTTCCATTCCTCAGTCACCATCGGCGGATTCAACCTGGATCACCTGCTGAGCAACCTGCGTTTTGGCTGGGATGTGAACGAACCCTGGCTCGGACTGGCCATCACCCAGAAAGGCCTGGGTGCCCTGGAGGACTTTGTTTACAGCCGCCACCAGATGTACCGCAAGGTCTATGCTCACAAGACAGCCCTGGGTTTTGACTGGCTGCTGCGGGAAGCCATCAATGAAGTGCTGGAAGATCCGGAGAGTTTTGAATGGGTGGATACCTGCCTGAGCGACATGAAATTCTTCTCGGAACTGACCGATAACTTTTTCTGGGAAGCCTTCCGCAAGGTGGCAAGGAAAAATCCCGGCAGTTTCTCCTTCTGCATCGTCAACCGGGTCAAGCTCCGGCACCTGGATACCCGGGAAGACCTCAGCGAACGGGGAGTGGCCCGCCACAGCACCTGGCTGGCCAATGAACTGGCCCTGGACCCGACCCGGGTGGTCACCTGTTCCATGCGTGCCCGTTTTTCCAACATTCAGGAAAACTTCAATGGCATTAAAGTGCTGACCCGGGATCCGGTGCACCGGTCCCGGACACTGAAGCGGATTACTGAAGTCAGTGCTTTCTTCAGCAAATTCAGCGACGGAACCATTACCCACTTCTACCTGTGGCCGGATACGGCAGGCAAGGCTCCCCGGGCCTGAGCGAGTATTCAGGCCCGGGGAGTTTGCCGCTCAAGACCGATCTGTGGGCTTGGCATCGGGTTTCTTGCTCTCTGCCCTTTCGTCTTAACGCAGTTCTTTTCGCAGAATTTTGCCAACACTGGATTTCGGCAACTCATCCAGAACAACAACCTCTTTGGGCACCTTGTATGCTGCCAGATTGTCCCGGCAGTGTTTGACTATCACGTCGACGTCCAGATCCGGGCCTTTGCCAGCCACGAACAGCTTCACACGCTCACCGGTTTTCTCATCGGGGGCTCCCACGCAGGCGGCTTCGGCTACCGCGTCCAGCTCACAGACTATGGCTTCAATCTCATTGGGGTAAACGTTGAAACCAGAGACGATCAGCATGTCTTTCTTGCGGTCGACAATTTCAAACAGACCATCCGGGTGCATGACGGCAATATCTCCGGTGCGGAAGTAGCCATCCGCAGTAAAACACTCGGCATTGGCATCCGGCCGCTTCCAGTACCCGCTCATGACCTGGGGGCCCTTGGCGCAGAGTTCGCCGGGCTCACCGGGGAGACATTCCGTGCCGTCAGTTCCGAGAATTTTTACCTCTGTAGAGGGCACCGGAAACCCGACAGTACCAGTGAAAGCGTCCTGCCCCAGAGGATTCAGGGTCAGTATCGGAGAAGTCTCTGAAAGCCCGAAGCCTTCGAGGATATGGGTACCGGACAATGCTTGCCAGCGGTCCGATGTACTGGGAAAGATTTTGGACCCGCCACCGATAGAAACCTTGCAGAGGGAGAAATCAACGTCATTGCACAGGGGGTGGGCGGCCATACCGGCATACAGGGTATTCACGCCTGCCATGACGGTAAAGCCCGCATCCTTGATGGTAGTAAGGAAGCCTTCTATATCCCGGGGATTCGGGATCAGGATCGCTTTGGCCCCAATCGCGGCATATGCCGTATACAACATCAGCCCGAAAATGTGATACATAGGCAATGCCAGGACCACTCGTTCTTTGCCCGGTTCGTTGGCTTCGGGTACAAATGCTTTGAACTGTTCCGAATTGGCCACCAGATTGCGGTGTGACAGAGTGGCGCCTTTGGAGGGCCCTGTAGTGCCGCCGGTGTACTGCAGAAAAACTGTGTCCCCACCATCTAATTCAACCGGGGCCGGTGATTTGCCTGCGTATTCCAGGAGCAATGCAGACAACCGGTGACTGTCTCCCAGTTCTGCCGCGATGGGAGGTTCGGGCAGCGACAGACCGGAACCATCGCCCGGCGCTACCGTAACAACCTGATGCACGCCCGTTTTGTTGCGGACTGCCGCCAGAGACTGGGTAGACCCGTTAAAACAGAAAATCACGGTCGCCTCTGAATCGTTCAGCTGATGCTCCAGCTCCCGCGCCGTGTACTGAGGGTTTACGTTGACCTGCACCGCACCGGCTTTGAGAATCCCCCACATCACGATGGGATAAGCAAAGATATTCGGAAGCATGACAGCAATGCGGTCACCTTTTTCGACACCGAAACGCTCCTGAAGCAGGCAGGCAACCGCATCCGACAATCGATCACGCTCCCCGTAGGTCAGGGACGCACCAAAACATTCCAACGCGTCCAGATCAGCAAAGCGTTCCACCGATTGTCTGAACAGCTGCGTCAATGAGGCGTAGGTATCAGGATTAATTTCTTTCGGGGTGCCTTCTGGATAATGATCAAACCAGGCCTTGGACATATTGGTATTTCCTCAAAACTGAGTTTTTGTTGTGTCGTCTCTTGCTCAGAGCGTGTAACAGGCAGAACCCGGAACTCTACCAGCCCAGCGACCGGCAAAAACCATACTAAAGGCTGGGTTTGTATCCCTTGGGCGCTTCGCGCGACAGGACAGCATTATGGAATTCCGCCTCTGTGATTGTGAGTTGACACAGTAACCAGGTCGCTGCTGCCAGACGGCACCGGGCCTGCAGTGTGTTAAAATCCGGGAAAATTTCCCCGGAGATTCTGCACCCATGATGTTTGTGTCGTTCAATGTGAACAGTATTCGCACCCGTCTGCACCAGCTGGAGGCCGTCGTCCAGACCCTGAATCCGGACTTTATCGGTCTTCAGGAAACCAAGGTCCGGGATGAGGAATTCCCCGTGGAGGCTATCCGGGAGATGGGTTACCACGTTCATTTCCACGGTCAGAAAACCCACTATGGCGTGGCCCTGCTGTCGAAACTGGCACCGGATAACGTGGTCAAAGGCTACCCCTGGGACGGTGAAGACTCCCAGCGCCGCCTGATTACCGGCTGGTTTACGGTGAATGGCCAGAAGCTCGCCGTCATCAACGGCTATTTTCCCCAGGGCGAGAGCCGGGACCATCCGGTGAAGTTTCCCGCCAAGGAAAAATTCTATGCAGATCTGCTGCGTTATCTGGATGAAATCAAGGAATCTGGAAGCCATGTGGTGGTGATGGGCGATATGAATATCTCCCCCACTGACAAGGACATCGGCATTGGCCCGGACAACGCAAAACGCTGGCTGCGCACCGGCAAATGCAGTTTCCTGCCGGAAGAGCGGGAATGGCTGCAGCAAGTGGAGCAGCGCGGGTTTACCGACGTTTTCCGCCACCTCCACCCGGACGAGTCCAATACCTTCAGCTGGTTCGACTACCGCAGCAAGGGCTTTGACCGGGATCCGAAACGGGGTCTGCGCATTGACCTGATCATGGCCAGCGACAGCCTTCTGCCCAAGGCCGAGGAAGCCGGCGTGGCCTATGATATCCGCGCCATGGAACGGCCTTCAGATCACTGCCCTGTGTGGGCGAACTTCAAACTCTAGGGCCGGAGCCCGGGACAAGAATGAAAAAAATAAAAACCCGTGACCGGATTCTGGATACCAGCCTGGCGCTGTTCAACAGCGCCGGCGAGCCCAATGTGACCACCCTGCTGATTTCCGACGAACTGGATATAAGCCCCGGCAACCTGTACTACCACTTCCGCAGCAAGGGCGACATTGTCGAGGAGCTGTTTGCCTGTTACGAGAGTGAGATGCTGGATCTGCTGGCGGTTCCGGAGGATGTCAGCATCACCCTGAACGAAAACGGGTTCTTTCTGCACCTGATGTTTGAAACAGTGGCCCGCTACCGGTTTATCTATCAGGACCTGGTGAATGTGCTGTCACGGTACAGCCAGTTGCAGACCCGCTTTCGCCGGATTCTGAAGAAGAAGAACAACGCATTTCTTACGATCTGTGAAAGTTTCCGGCGCCAGGGAATCATGGAAATATCGCCGGAACAACTTGATGCACTTTGCGAACAGCTGACGCTAACATCCTGTTACTGGATCAGTTTTGACTCACTATCACACCTAAATAATCGGGAAACCGTACATCCGGGGCGCGGGGTCTATCAGATGATGCATCTGCTCATCCCCCACCTGGCCCCCGAGGAACGGGAAGAGGCAGCACTGATGAGCACCGAATACCTGTAGCCGCCGGCCTATTCTTCTTCCCCGAGATCACCGCTCCGGCGCAGGCGCACCATTTCCTGCTCCAGAGCCTCAATCCGGCGCTCCAGGGCTTCGATATCTTCCCGGCGGTGGATGCCGAGCCGGCGCAAGGCACCGGAAACCCGCTCGTCGAACAGCTGCTCCAGCTTGTCCCAGGTTCCGGTTGCCCGTTCCCGGACCCCACCTACCCGGTCTTCAACGGATTTGATCTGCTTCTCCACCACACCGCGAGTCTTGTTTTCCAATTGTTCCCCTTCCTGCACCAGGCGGTCGAAAAAGCGGCCGGTGTCTTCCTCCGCCTTGGTATATGCCCCCAGGCCTGCCAGCCAGATCTGGCGAGCGGAATCCTTGATTTTGGCCGCCAGCTGCGCATCGTTTTCCGGCTTCTTGTCATTTTCTTCAGACATGTAACAACCTCAGGGGTGAACTATTGCTGCAAACGTCCATTGTATTACACCACGCAGCTGATTTCAGTGCGCCTGTATAAGGCGCCGCCAAAGGTCGCAGTATAACCAGCCATCCGATATGAAAAAATGTTTTCAAACGAAACGACTCCTTCCTTGAAGTGCTCATATTATAGTCAATACTATTCCTTACCGGTGTCTCTGCTGACGCCGGTTTGTCTGGAAGTCTTTCATGGATACTACTCGCACGCCTCAGCCCGGCACCCCGTGTCGGGCTTTTTTTTGGTATTATTGCCCCCAGTTATATGCTTATACCCATAAACCCACATAGCACATCACGGAGACTTCAATGCTGGATATAGCATGGGGTGACTTTACCCCCTGGAGCGCCCTTGGGGGCGGTATTCTTGTCGGCCTGGCGGCCGCCATATTCCTGTTGCTGAACGGACGCATTGCCGGTATCAGCGGTATTCTCGGGGGCCTTCTGACGCCCGTCCGGGGCGACATCGGCTGGCGCACAGCTTTTCTTGCCGGAATGGTGCTGTCACCGGTTATCTGGATTCTGGTGGCGGAAGCTCCGGTCATCGAAATCAATGCCAGCTATCCCCAGCTGATCATTGCCGGATTGCTGGTTGGCCTGGGAACCCGTTACGGCTCCGGCTGCACCAGCGGGCACGGCGTCTGTGGCCTGTCCAGACTCTCTCCCCGCTCCCTGGTAGCCACGGCGGCATTTATGGCCTCCGGGTTCATTACGGTTTACATCATTCGCCACCTTGCAGGAGTCTGAGAACATGAAGTATCAGCTGTCTTCTTTTATTTCCGGCCTGGTATTCGGCTTCGGCCTGATTCTGTCCGGCATGGCCAACCCGGAAAAGGTTCTGGGGTTTCTCGATATTGCCGGCCTGTGGGACCCGTCCCTGGCCTTTGTCATGGGCGGCGCGGTTGTGGTGGGAACCATTGCCTTCGCATTTGCCCGGCGTCGCACCCTGTCCTTCCTGGGGCTCAATATGAACATTCCGGGCAACCGGCAGATTGACAAACGCCTGGTGCTGGGTAGCCTCACATTTGGCATCGGCTGGGGCATTGCCGGTATCTGCCCGGGACCAGGAATCGTTGGCGTGGGGGCGGGTGAAATCAAAGCTATTGTCTTTGTTGCCGCCATGATCGCTGGCATGATTCTGTTCAACCTTATTGAAAAAAGCCGGGCCGGAGCCTGAGCACTTCTGCTGACTTGTTTCCCGAGCTGTCTGACAGACAATGGAACCTGTGAGATCATGAACACTTCTCTGATGACCACCGCCGGAGGCGACGACCTATGGACTTAAGAAAAATTGACGACACCCTTTCCGTAACCCCGCAGATTTCTATCGAGGATGTGGAAGAGGCGGCTCGCCTGGGATTCCGGACCATAGTGGCCAACCGCCCCGACGGCGAAGAACCGGGCCAGCCCGCCATGGCCGACATAGAGGAAGCAGCCAGGAAAAACGGGCTTGCCTGGGTCTATATGCCTGTAGAATCAGGTAATATCACCGACCAGGACGTTGAGCGTTTTGCGCCCATGATCCGGGATGCGGAAAAACCGGTACTGGCATTCTGCCGCTCTGGCACCCGCTGCACCATTTTGTGGGCGCTGGCGTCGGCCCGCAGCCAAGCACCGGCCCGGGAGATTTTCGAGAAAGCCCGCAATGCCGGCTACGACATCAGTGGCCTGGCCCCGCGCATGGCGCAGCACGCCAGTCAGAAACTCTGATACCACCAACATCGTTCACTATTCAGGATGTCGTTGATGAAATACAAAGGCCCGGATAACTTCAGCCACGAGCAACCGGAACGGCTGGGTGTTCTTGTTACCAATCTGGGTACTCCGGATGCACCCACCACTTCCGCGCTGCGCCGTTATCTGGCCGAATTTCTGTCCGACCCCCGAGTGGTGGAGCTTCCACGGCCTTTGTGGTGGCTGATCCTGCACGGCATCATCCTCCGGATACGGCCCTCACGCAGCGCCAAATCCTACGCTGGCGTGTGGCAACCGGAGGGTTCTCCCCTTCTGACCCATACTGCCCATCAGGCAGAAGCCATCCGCGAGGCCCTGAAGAAGAAATACGGTGCCGGTATCACCGTGGCTTTTGCCATGCGTTACGGAAACCCTTCCGTTGCTGATGTACTTGATGAAATGCAGCAGAATGGAGTCCGCAAACTGCTGGTACTGCCCCTGTATCCGCAGTACTCGGCATCCACCTCGGCATCCACCTTTGATGCCATCGCCCGCGACTTCACCAAACGGCGCTGGCTGCCGGATTTCCGGTTTATCTCTCACTACCCGGACTATCCGCCCTACATTGAAGCCATGGCGCGGCATATCGAAGCCCACTGGGCGGAACACGGGCGGAATGACCGGCTGCTGTTGTCCTACCACGGGGTTCCACTGAAATACCTGCTCAAAGGCGACCCCTATCACTGCGAATGTCACAAGACATCCCGACTGCTTGCAGAACGCCTGGGACTGTCGGAGGAAGACTACATCACCACCTTCCAGTCCCGCTTTGGCAAGGAAGAGTGGCTCAAGCCCTACACTGACGCCACCCTGAAGTCCCTGCCTGGTGACGGGGTGAAATCCGTGGACGTATTCTGCCCGGGATTTTCCGCAGACTGCCTGGAAACCGTCGAGGAGATTGGTGTTGAGAACCGGGAGTACTTTATGGAAGCGGGCGGAGAGTCTTTCAACTACATACCGGCACTCAATGCGACCCAGGGTCACATTGATGCCCTGGTAAGGCTGATTGAGGACAACATTCAGGGATGGGCGGTTCCCACCCATTCGACAGAGGCCCTGGCGGCACGCAAGCAAAGAGCCGACCACCGCAAACAGGCCACCTACCCCGGACGGGAATTCTAGGAAAGGAACAGATTACTGTTCCTTTTTCTTGCCATCAGACGGGACGTCAGAAAGAACCGGAACAGATTCGCAGAATACACACTCTTCGGTATCCACCGCAGCACCACCGGCCTCCACATAACGCACCTTGTGGCAGGCCTGTCCACGATTGGAAGACACTGAAAACTTGCGATCGCCCCGCGCCGGAGTTGTTCCGGAAGAATTAGTATCAGACATAGAAACCTCCAATGTTGATATACCACCATTATGGTGACAAAACCGGAGAAGCCCAATAGGCAGTAACACAGGGAAGCTGTGGGATTGAAAAAATACAGGACGAGGAATCTGCAAGAACTTTATTCGAAGAGGGAAAAATGGCGGTGGGCCAGGGATTCGAACCCCGGGACGGCTACTAACCGTCGGCGGTTTTCAAGACCGCTGCATTCAGCCACTCTGCCAGCCCACCGTTTTTCCATTGCTGCCTTGGCGACAGCGGTGTGCATGATACCGGAATTGCCTGCACTGTCAACGCCTTCCATTCAGGCGGTAAAACTTTTAAACATTAACTCTAATTAATGAAATCGTTTCCACAGTTTTCTGTCGTAAATGATTGAATCCTGTGTTTCTGCCACTATTATGGAACACAGTATCAAGTCGTTATTAACGGAGAGTTCCAATGGAAGACAGACGTTTCGGCGTTCAAAACAGTCAGGGAGCTTACTCAGCCCCCCAGAGTGAGCGAACGACCACTGCCACAGGTATCAGTGCCGATGCCATGAAGGTGCTGAGAAACACCTACATGCTACTGGGCATGACACTGGCCTTCTCGGCCCTGACTGCCTTTCTGAACATCAACGGAAGCCATCCGGGCTTTCTTATTACCATCGTTGGCTATATCGGCCTTCTGTTTGCAACCCACAAGCTGAAAAACAGCCCCTGGGGGATTGTAACCACCTTCGCCCTGACCGGTTTCATGGGTTATACCCTGGGCCCGATCATCGGTATGTTTGTGGCTGCAGGCGCATCCCACATTGTTGCTGATGCCCTTGCCCTGACTGCTGTTGCCTTTGTGGGACTGTCCGCCACGGCCATTCTCAGCAAAAAAGACTTCAGCTTCCTGTCCAGCTTTCTGACCGCCGGGGCCTTTGTCCTGATTGGCGCCATGGTTCTGGGTATTTTTATGGAAAGCTCAGCGCTGCAGCTCGCCATCGCGGCCGGCTTCACCCTGTTTGCTTCCGTAATGATCCTGTTCGAGACCAGCCAGATCATCAAGGGTGGAGAGCGGAACTACGTGATCGCCACTATCGGTCTGTACGTTTCCATCTACAACCTGTTCCTCAGCCTGCTTCAGCTGATGGCTGCTTTCAGCGGCGACGATTGATCGCCTACCGGAATTCCGGTAAACAAGCCCCGGCACTTGCCGGGGTTTTTGCTTTCGGTAAACTGAAAAACTCTTCCGGCAAGACCTGACACCATGACCAATCCAGCCACACCCAAAACCTTTACTCTGGTAATTACCGGAGCCCCCTACTCTTCCCAGGCCCCCCAGAGCGCCCTCCATTTTGCCCGGGCTGCCCTGGAGCAGGGGCACAGCATTGACCGGGTCTTTCTCTACGGAGACGGCGTCCACCTGGCCTCGTCACTGGCCACACCCCCGTCCGATGAAACCAACTGGTCGCAGGTGTGGGCTGAATTTCTTGAACACCACGGGATTCCCGGAGTCGCCTGCATCGCCTCGGCCCTGCGCCGCGGCCTGGTGGATGAGAAAGAACAGGCCAGATATGAACTGGCATCCGAAAACCTGCGTTCGCCCTTTACCATTGCCGGACTCGGTGAATGGGTAGAGGGGCAGACAAGGTCTTTCCGAACACTGTATTTTCACGCCGGAGACTGAGTATGGAAACGCTGGTAATCATCGACCAACCGCCCTACGGCTCATGGACTGGCCGTGAGGCCCTGGATATGGCGTTCGCACTGGCAGCCTTTGACCAGACCGCCAGCCTGCTGTTCTCAGGGGCCGGAGTAAACTGGCTGCGCAACAGACAGATTACCGATGCCATCGGGCAGAAGTCGGTGGAAAAGAACCTTTCCGCCGCCCCGGTTTTCGGAATCAGCGCTATTCTGGCCGACGCCTCCGCCTGCAGGCGATATGGTCTGGGACCGCAGGATCTTCCGGATGGCGTTGTTCTGACCGAGATGGACGCCAAACTGCTCGCCCGCTATAGCCATACGGTCTTCGCCGGCTGAATACCCAACCCGTTACATACAGGCAGTTGCCCACAATGACAGCATTCCACACCCTGCATATCCTCAACAAGACACCGGACCACCCCCGCTTCAGCGAGTGCCTTGGCACACTGGGAACAGATGATGCCCTGATACTGACGGAAAACGGGGTTCTGGCACTGGCCACGGAAATCAATCTGAAAACCAGCCGGATCTATGCCCTCACCCCCGACGTAGAAGCCCGGGGCATGGCCGGCACCACCAGAAACTCCATCCTCGTGGACTATCCGGAGATGGTTGATCTTACCCTGCAGGCACAGCGGGTTATCAGTTGGTAGAGCGACACCATGAGCAACATGCCCGAACGTAATAACGAAGGTTTTCTGGAAGATGCCGGCAGCTGGACACCAGCGATAGCTGAGCTGATCGCACAAGAATCAGGTTTGACTTTAAGCGATAAGCACTGGGAAATTATAGAGTTTCTCAGAAGCTTTTATGAAAAACATGAGATTTCACCGCCGTCGAACCGGCTGTTTGTAAAAGCCGTGAAAGACGCCATGGGCGACGAAAAAGGCAACAGCATCTACCTGATGCAGCTGTTCCCGGGTACGCCGGCCAAGACTGCCTGCCGCATTGCCGGGCTACCCAGGCCCACCAACTGCCTGTAGCAGCCGGCTCAACCCTTTTCTGAATCCCGGGAACTGCCCGGCCGGCGCTCCATATCCGCTGCAGAGCCAAGGAAGCTGCTCAGGCCGTTCTCAAACAGCCCGGAACCGAACTTGAGGAACTGGCGGGTGGATTCCCTGACAGTTCCATCGAGTGCACTCTCCGGCAGTTCCCGCAGGGTTTCCCCTACTGCCTTCTTCACCCCACGGGTAACCCCTGGCTCTATCTCCTTCGAAGCGGCAATCAGTTCCGCGGCCTTTTTGTCCAGGTAGGGACGAATCACCAGGGCCCAGAATACAGACAACACCAGAGTGACCGTAAGGGCTGTAGCCAATACCTGAATAAGCACCATGCTCCATAATGGCATTTCATATCTCCCTGCCCCGGTCATAGCCGGAGCACCTGTCAGTCGGTTATTGGAACGTCATAAAGGTCAGCACAAGAAACTGGGCAACCCCGGCCAGCGCCCCGAACAATCCGCCCACCAGCATCAGCTGCCACTCTTCCTCCCGGAACGCAGGTCTCAGGATGTCCTGAAATTCCTGCGGGTCCAGAGAATTCATCTGTTCCGCCAGCACCTCGGCAACCACCGGCACCCGCTCCCGGTTAAACACCGGATCCCCGAATACGTCCTGGGTTGCTGATATGGCTTTCTGGTTCATGGCCTTCTTGAGTTCGGTATAGCCGGTCATACCCACGGTAACCTGGGCGGTAAGTTTCATGATCACCGAATTGTCCAGCATGGGCCGCAAATGCTTCTGGATGATGGCCCGGGTCCGGTCACCGTGGTTACCGTGAATCATTGCATCGGCCACCTTCTCAACGGTAATCAGCTCTTCTGCCACCAGACGGGACCAGACGTCCACAATCTCCGGCTGCCGGCGCAGAAACAGACCCTGAATATTCCAGAACAGGAAGCGCCTCGGATACAGAGGAGCAAACAGCAGGTTGATGGCAACCCAGTTGGTGAGGAATCCGGCAGCAAAGCCCCCCACAGGCAGCAGCCAGGGCTCGGGATAACGGGTCCACAGAGGAATCAGCAAAGCCCCCAGAATGGCACCGATAATCGCCCCCCGGTTAATGACCGAACGTAACTCCACAGCTCCCGCCTGCTGGAATATCCGGTTCATCAGGTCCGGATGCTGTTCCAGCTCCCGGCTGAGCAGCGCCTTGAAGTCCACCAGTTCGTCCAGGTCATCACCAAACTCCTCGACCAGTTCGCCGATACGGGATGGCATCTGCTCCCTCGCCCATTGATAGATGCGGCGCCTGAGAAACAGGGGCAGATTGTCCCAGAGCACTGGCTGGATCTCATACATGACCTCGTCGATGTATTCGTCCAGCCTGGGATTCACCTGGGCAACCACCTGCTCGACAATATGCTGGGGCTCAAGCTTCTGGTAGACCGCATTAAGATCACCAAACTGGCTGAGTGTGCGGTCGATGCAGATATGGGCCATCTTCTCGGCTTTTCGGGGAATCACCCCTTGCCAGCCAATTTGACCCACACCTATAAACTGCACCGGGTAGAAGGACATCTGGATAGCAAGCCAATTGGTAAACCAGCCAACTGCCGCGGTGACTATGGGTACGGATAAAAGCGCAGCATCAAACACATGAAACCCCGGTTGAAAGTAACTGGATCCGCCACAGTCTTTTAAGCAGACATTTCCCGATAACCGGCAGGCTATCCGTCAGCTGTTGCTGTGGACCCTGTGAATGATGGAGGAATGAAAAGCAGGCGCCATTGGCCGTGAAGCCACAAGGGTGATGGAAGTGCAGTAGTCCGGAGGGAAAGATGCCGTGCCTGTCTGTTGCAACAAGGCACGGCAATCTGCAGTTCAGTTACTGGTAGTAGGCGTTTTCGGTCTGGGAGTGATCGGTGACATCGCGGACTTCGGTAATCTCCGGCACCCGCTCCCGCAAGGTGGATTCAACACCCTGCTTGAGGGTCAGACTCACTGCAGAGCAGCCCTGGCAGCCACCACCGAAGCGCATGACCGCAACGGAGCCGTCCACAATCTCCACCAGCGACACCTCACCACCGTGAGATGCCAGGTTGGGGTTGATCTCGGAAGCCAGAACATAGTTGATCCGGTCCGGCAGAGGTGCGTTCTCATCAATATTGGGCACCTTGGCATTTGGCGCCTTGATGGTGAGCTGACCACCCATCTGATCCTTGGAGTAATCCACGTAAGCTTCTTCAAGGAAGGGTACGGAGTTGTGGTCCAGATACAGAATGAACTTTTCCAGATCGATCTTTTCGTCCGTTGGAACTACCTCGTTGGGCGGGCAGTAAGCCAGACAGGTCTCGGCATTTTTCGTGCCGGGCTGGGTTACAAAGATACGTACACCCATGCCTTCAACGTCCTGCTTTTTAATCAGCTCTGCAAGGTAGTCCCGTGCGGGATCTGTCACCGTAACCAATGCCATTGTTTCCAACCCGTTTGAAAAGTTATGCCCTATTTTAAGGGACTTCGCGCGAACATGAAAGACCAACTAAAATAGTCGGACATTAACTGTATAATGGATTGCACCTACAGCGCAGGGATTGATGCCGTTTCGAAATATGACTAATCCATCCTGGACTAAGACGAAACCAGGCATTTTTGCTATGATCCCGCGCCATTGAATGAATATGACGTCACCAACGACATCCGGATATATCTTTATGACCGATCGCGCTACCCGCCTGCAGCAACTCCACAAGATTCTCAATGAACGCATTGTGATACTTGATGGTGGTATGGGCACCATGATCCAGAATCTCAATCTGGACGAAGAGGCTTTCCGTGGCGACCGGTTTGCGGACTATAACCAGGATGTCAAAGGCAACAACGACCTGCTCAGTCTGACCCAGCCGGCCCTGCTCCGCAATATCCACGCGGAATATCTTGAAGCCGGTGCCGACATCATTGAAACCAACACCTTCAACTCTACCCAGCTGTCCCAGTCCGATTATGGACTTGAGAGCATCGCCAAAGAGCTGAATGTTGCCGGTGCCAGAATTGCCCGGGAAATCGCCGACGAGTTCACCGCGAGAAACCCGGACAAGCCCAGGTATGTGGCCGGTGCCGTAGGCCCCACTTCACGCACCGCTTCCATTTCGCCGGACGTCAACAACCCGGGCTTCCGCAATGTGGATTTCCAGACCCTGGTGGACAACTACTACGAAGCCGTGGCGGGCCTGGTGGAAGGCGGTAGTGATCTGATCCTGATCGAGACGGTATTTGACACCCTTAATGCCAAAGCCGCCATCTATGCTACCCAGCAGTATTTCGAAGACAGTGGCGTGGAACTGCCGATCATGATTTCCGGCACCATCACCGATGCCTCCGGACGCACCCTGTCCGGACAGACCACCGAGGCCTTCTGGAATTCCGTAGCCCACGCCAAACCCATTTCTGTAGGTCTGAACTGTGCCCTGGGTGCCGATGCCTTGCGCCCCTATGTGGAAGAGCTGGCCAACAAGGCAGAAACCTATGTCAGCGCCCACCCCAATGCGGGGCTGCCCAATGAATTCGGTGAATACGACCAGACCCCCGAGGAAATGGCGGAAATCATCGAAGAATTTGCTGCCGCCGGTTTTCTGAACATTATTGGTGGTTGCTGCGGCTCCCGGCCGGATCACATCGAAGCCATCGCCAAGGCCGTTGCCAAATACCCGCCCCGGAAGATTCCTGAGCGTCCGAAAGCCCTCCGCCTTGCCGGCCTGGAGCCTTTCACCGGTGACGAGAACACCCTGTTTATCAACGTGGGTGAGCGCACCAACGTCACCGGCTCCAAGCGTTTCCTGCGCCTGATCAAGGAAGAGCAGTACGAAGAAGCCCTGAGCGTGGCCCGGGACCAGGTTGAAAACGGCGCCCAGATCATCGACATCAATATGGAT
>JBFHSI010000039.1:0-19056 GCA_041591245.1 Marinobacter sp. | reverse complement strand
CTGTCGAGCTTCGGCGCGCCCGTTCTGATCCTGGTGATCCTGGCAATGATCGTCCTGCCACTGCCGGCTCCGGTGCTGGACGCGCTGTTCAGTTTCAACATTTCGCTTTCGCTGGTCATCATCCTGGTGGTCACCAAGGGTGCCGGCCGGGTCTCGGAAGTCAGCGCCCGCTTTACCCTGGATGCCATGCCGGGCAAGCAGATGGCCATAGATGCCGACCTGAATGCGGGGCTGATCAACCAGGACGAAGCCAAGCACCGACGTTCGGAAATTGCCCAGGAAGCGGATTTCTACGGTTCCATGGACGGTGCTTCCAAGTTTGTGAAAGGGGACGCGGTGGCCGGCCTGCTGATCCTGGCCATCAACATCATCGGTGGTGTGGCCATAGGCATGCTTCAGCACGGGCTGGACTTTGCTCTTGCCATGCAGCGCTACGCATTGCTGACCATTGGTGACGGCCTGGTCGCCCAGATTCCCTCCCTGTTGCTGTCCACCTCTGCGGCCATCATGGTCACCCGGGTCACCTCCAGCCAGGATATGGGCGGACAGATTCTGGCGCAGATGTTCAGTGCTCCCAAGGCGCTGGCCATCGCGGCCGGGATTCTGATTATTCTGGGCCTGATTCCGGGTATGCCCCATGTGGCTTTTCTGGGGCTGGGTGGGATGGCTGCCGGTGCGGCCTGGTACATCTGGAACAAGGATCGCCAGGTTGTGGAAGACGGCGGTGTCTTTCCCGGGCGAGGCCCCGGTGCCATGCCCCGGTCGGTGGGTAGTGATCTGCCTCCGGGCGGTGATGCCGGTGCTGCAGGCAATCAGCTGCCAGCCCCCGGTGAGTCCCGGGAGCTGGGCTGGGATGATGTGGCAACGGTGGATATTATCGGCCTGGAAGTGGGCTACCGCCTGATTCCCCTGGTGGACAAATCCCAGGGCGGGCAGCTGCTGAGCCGGATCAAGGGGGTGCGCAAGAAGCTGTCCCAGGATCTGGGCTTCCTGATGCCTTCGGTTCATATCCGGGACAACCTGGACCTGATGCCCAATGTCTACCGGATCACCCTGATGGGCGTGACCCTGGCGGAAGCTGAAATCCATCCGGACCGGGAGCTGGCGATAGATCCCGGCCAGGTCTTCGGCAAGGTGGAAGGTATTGCCGGCAAGGATCCGGCCTTTGGCCTGGAAGCCTGCTGGATTGAGCCGGACAAGAAGGATCAGGCCCAGACCCTGGGGTACACAGTGGTGGACGCCAGTACCGTGGTGGCAACCCATCTGAACCAGGTGCTGCAGAAACACGCCCACGAACTGCTGGGACACGAGGAAGTCCAGAAGTGGCTGGATCAGCTGGAGAAGGTATCTCCCAAGCTGGCCGAAGAGCTGGTGCCCACCACCATTTCCATCAGTCTGCTGCTGAAAGTGCTGCAGAACCTGCTGAAAGAGGAAGTGCCGATCCGGGATATGCGCTCCATTGCCGAGGCCATTGTCAACGTACATCCGAAGAGCCAGGACCCGAAATTGCTGACCACCGTTGTGCGCCAGGCGCTGCGACGAATGATTGTCCAGACCATCTGTGGCAACGAGGCGGAGATCCCGGTTATTACCCTGGATCCGGACCTGGAACAGTTGTTGCTTAAGTCTGTTCAGCAGAGTCAACAATCCGGCGGTCAGGAAGATATTGGTCTGGTTCTTGAGCCGAATATGGTGGAAAAGCTGCAGCGATCCCTGCAGGAGAGCGTCCAGCGCCAGGAAATGCTGGGTAAACCCGCAATCCTGCTGGTTTCCGGGCCGTTAAGGCCAGTGCTGGCGAAGTTTGCCAGCTACGGAGTGGAGCGCTTGCACGTACTTTCCTACCAGGAAATACCGGATAACAAACAGATTACCATCGTGGCATCCGTTGGCCAGTAAGGGCCCGGACAGTAACGCGGACAGGGCTGGCACCTCAGTGCCGGTGGAGGATGAAGCATCATGAAAGTAAAACGGTTTTTTGCCCAGAGCATGGCGGAGGCGCTGAAGCAGGTCAGCGAGCATATGGGGCCGGATGCAGTAATTCTTTCCAGTCGCAAGGTGGATGGCGGCGTCGAAATTGTGACTGCCCTGGACTACGACGAAAATATGGCGCGTCAGCAACTTGGCGACAAGGCACAGGCCGCTACCAGTGGTGCCCGGCTGGCGGAAATGCAGGCTGACCAGCACCGTCATCTGGAAGACGAGCTGAACCGGTCCCGGGAGCGCATTCGCGATGTACGGGAAAAGCGTGCGGGAAACACTCAGGCTTTTGCCGCTACGGATGATTTCTCCCGTCCGGCGATCCAGTCGGCAAATGCCCCGGAATTGGCTGACGCTGCCGATTCCGGTTATACCGATGAGCTTGCCCAGATGCGGGCGGAAATCCGTTCCCTGCGGGACCTGATGTCAGGACAGCCGCAGGTGCCGGAAAAGGCCACGGCCAATGTGGTTCAGCAGAGGCTTGCCGAGCGCTTGCAGGAACTTGGCCTGAGCAGCCAGCTTTCCGGTTCCCTGTCCCGCCAGCACCACGGCGGACGGCTGGAGGATGGCTGGAAACAGACCCTGAAGATGCTGGCCTCCGGTGTGCGTACTGCACGCCGGGAGTGGCTGGACGAGGGCGGAATCTTTGCCCTGGCCGGACCCACAGGATCAGGCAAGACCACCACCATCGGCAAACTGGCGGCCCGCTATGTCCTGCGTCATGGTGCTGACTCCCTGGCGCTGGTGACCACTGACCGTTACCGGGTTGCAGCCCATGAGCAGCTGTTCGTGTTCGGGCGTATTCTCAATGTTCCGGTGCGGGTGGTGGACGAAAGCCATTCCCTTGACGATATTCTCGACGAACTGTCAGACCGGCATCTGGTGCTGATTGATACCGCGGGACTGACCAGTTCCGACAAGGGCTATCAGGAGCAGCTGGCTGAACTGGCCAACAGTCACCACAATATCCGCACCCATCTGGTGGTTTCCGCCACCAGCCAGCCCCGTATCATGAAATCCGTCTGGCATTGCTATAAGATGGCTAATCTTTCCGGCTGCGTGGTCACCAAGATAGACGAAGCCCTGACCCTGGGAGAATCTCTGGGGTTTGTAATGGAAACCGGGCTGCCGGTTGCCTACTACACAGACGGACAGAAGATTCCCGACGATGTGCATCATGCCGAAGCCGGTCCTCTGGTGCGCCTGGCCGTGGAGCGGCTGAAAACACTCCGACAGCAGGCTGTGGCAGAAGGGGCCTGACGGCCCGCTGCCCGGGCCGGCAGCTGCCGACGCCCGCTAAACAAGCCTACGTAAAACTGGCAAGAGAACAGAATCAGTATGAGCAAACCACATCCGGTACAGGTCATTGCCATCACCGGCGGCAAAGGTGGCGTCGGCAAGAGCAATGTGTCGGTTAACCTCGGCATCGCTCTGGCCCAGAAAGGGCGCCGGGTCGTCCTGCTGGACGCCGATCTTGGCCTTGCCAACATTGATGTACTGCTGGGCCTTACTTCCAACCGGAACCTGGCGGATGTACTGGCGGGTGAGTGTGACCTGAAGGACGTTATGGTCAACGGTCCCGGAGGTATCCGGATTGTTCCTGCGTCTTCCGGAACCCAGCGCATGACCCAGCTCAGCCCCATGGAACACGCTGGCCTGATCAATGCATTCAGTGAACTGGGCGACCAGATTGATGTACTGATTGTGGATACCGCCGCAGGGATTTCCGAATCCGTGGTGAGTTTCCTGCGGGCTTCCCAGGAGCTGCTGCTGGTGGTTTGCGATGAACCCACATCCATTACCGATGCCTATGCCCTGATCAAACTGATGAACCGGGACTATGGCACCAACCGCTTCCGGATTCTTGCCAATCAGGTGCGGAGCGAGCAGGAAGGACGCCATCTGTTCGAAAAACTGACCCGGGTCACCGAGCGCTTTCTGGATGTGGCACTACAATATGTTGGTATGGTGCCTTACGATGAGGCCGTCAAAAAAGCGGTGCAGCGTCAGCGCGCTGTGCTCGAAGCCTATCCCAGAGCCAAAGCATCTCTGGCCATAAAGGCGCTGGCAGATAAAGTGGACAGCTGGCCATTGCCATCGTCGCCCCGCGGACACCTGGAGTTCTTTGTGGAGCGGCTTGTCGAAGTCTGAGTCTGACCTATTCCCAACTAAACCGGATACATCAAATTGGCGAAAAATCTGGGAATCTACCAACAATCCGGCGCAGACAATCCCTCGCAGCTGATTGAACATCATGCTCCGCTGGTCAAGAAAATTGCCCTGCATCTGTTGGCCCGACTGCCGGCATCCGTGCAGCTGGACGACCTGATTCAGGCCGGCATGATCGGCCTGCTGGAAGCCGCCCAGAGGTACAGCTCGGCCAAGGGTGCCACCTTTGAAACCTATGCCGGCATCCGGATCCGGGGTGCCATGGTGGATGAGATCCGCAAGGGGGACTGGGTTCCCCGTTCCGTTCATCGCAATGCCCGCCGTATTTCCCAGGCCATCAAGGCCGTGGAGGACCGCCTGGGGCGTGAAGCCCAGGACCACGAGGTGGCGGATGAGCTGGGTATCGACCTTTCCGAATATCACGGCTTTCTCGCGGATGCCAGCAACGGCCGGCTTTTTAGCCTGGATGAGCTCAATGAATCCGGGGAGCTGCCGATAGAAGAAGCAGGGAACAGCGACAATCCCCTGGATGGTCTGGCTTCCGATGCTTTTCGCAGCAGCCTTGCCGAAGCGATTGAGGCGCTGCCTGAGCGGGAAAAGCTGGTTCTGAGCCTGTATTACCAGGAAGAGCTGAATCTCAAGGAAATTGGCGCGGTACTGGGGGTCAGTGAAAGCCGTGTCAGCCAGATTCACAGCCAGGCCGCACTCAGACTGCGGGGCAGGCTGGCAGACTGGCGTCAGGGTCAGGAAGCCTGACCGGATTCCGGTCCATGTGTCCGGACCATGGTCCTGTGTAGTTTTTGGTAACCGGCGCTTTACAACCGTATCAAAGAACAGACAATAAGTGGTTATAACTGAGGCCTGCCGGAAACTGAGCTCAAAGGCCAAATGAATTCCGGGTGTTACTAACTGGAGGTCCCATTGGACAAGAACATGAAAATCCTCATTGTGGATGACTTTTCCACGATGCGAAGGATCATCAAGAACCTGCTGCGTGACCTTGGCTTCAGCAATACCGACGAAGCTGATGATGGCACCACTGCGCTGCCCATGCTGAAAAGCGGCAAGTACGATTTTCTGGTGACTGACTGGAATATGCCGGGAATGTCCGGTTTTGACCTGCTCAAGGCCGTGCGTGCCGACGAAAACCTGAAAACCCTGCCGGTACTGATGGTGACGGCTGAAGCCAAACGGGACCAGATTGTTGCTGCAGCCCAGGCCGGAGTGAACGGCTATGTGGTGAAGCCTTTTACGGCGGCCGTGCTCAAGGAAAAAATCGAGAAAATTTTCGAACGCATCCAGTAACCGGAGGTCGGTGGCTCCCATGAGCGACAGCAGCAAGAATCATCAGGGGCTGGAACCGGAGGTGACTGAAAAACTTCTGAAGCAGTCCGCCGAACTGGCCGAGCGGGTCAAGGCCGGTGACTATGCCCGGGCCATGACCCTGATCAACGAACTGGGTGATGTGCGGGACCAGAGCCTGTATCAGGAAGTAGGGCGTCTGACCCGAAGCCTGCATGAGGCAATCCGGAATTTCCAGATAGATCCACGCAATGCGGAACAGAAGGCGGTGCTGTCAAAAATGACAGATGCCTCGGACCGGCTTGAGTATGTGGTGCAGATGACCGGTGAGGCGGCCAACCGGACTATGGATCTGGTGGAAGACACCATGCCTCTGGCCAGTTCGGTTCGTGACGAGGCTCTGGCGTTACGGGAGCAATGGCTGCGCCTGCGCCGGCGGGATATGGAGCCGGCGGAGTTCCGCGAGCTGTATGGTCGCATTGACCGTTTCTTTGTCGGGCTCAGCGGTGATGCGGATACCATCTACCGCAACCTGTCCGAGATACTGCTGGCCCAGGATTTCCAGGACCTAACCGGTCAGGTTATCCAGAAGGTCACGGCACTGGTGAAAGAGGTTGAGGATCAGATGCTCAGCCTGGTGGTTATGGCCAGCCATGTGGACCAGCTTACCGGCACTACCCATCAGATTGAGGAGCTGACGGCTTCCCCCGAACAGGGTGTGGGGCCGCAGATCCGGGCAGACGAGCTTGAGGATGTGGTTTCCGGTCAGGACGACGTGGACGATCTTCTGTCCAGTCTCGGATTTTGAATTCAAGGGGTTAGTAAATGGCATTTGATGCTGATGAAGAGATCCTTCAGGATTTCCTTGTTGAAGCCGGGGAAATACTGGAAAAACTGTCAGAACAGCTGGTGGATCTCGAACAACACCCGGAAGACAGCGATCTGCTGAACGCCATATTCCGTGGATTTCATACGGTAAAAGGCGGTGCCGGGTTCCTGCAGCTGGATGCTCTGGTCAATTGCTGTCACGCCGCCGAAAACGTTTTCGATACCCTGCGCAACCACAAGCGCAAGGTGGATTCGGAGCTGATGGACGTGGTTCTGGAAGCTCTGGACAACGTCAACGCCATGTTCGAGCAGGTCCGTGGCCATGAACAGCCAACTCCGGCTCCGGATGAACTGATTACCGCGCTGGCCGCTTTTGCCCGACCGGAAAGCGAAACCCCGGCTCCGCCTGCAGAAGCAACGGAAACTGCTGGGGACACCGGCGATATTACCGATGACGAATTTGAACAGCTGCTGGATGCCCTGAACAGCGGTGATGAACCGCCTGCAGACTCCGGCCAGGATCAGGCTCCGGGCAGCGCAGGAGATACCCCGGCTGCCGGTAGCAGCGACGAAATTACCGACGATGAGTTCGAGGCACTGCTGGACCAGTTGCACGGCAAGGGCAAGTTTTCCGGGCCTCCGGCGGTTGAGCCAGGGCAGGATAAAGCCTCTGCCGATACCGGCTCCGGTGCAGACAAGCCGGATGACCAGATTACTGACGACGAATTCGAGAAAATGCTGGACGAGCTGCATGGCAAGGGCAAGAGCCCGACCACTGCACCAGCTGCTGCGCCCAAACCTCCTGCGGCTGCCGAGAAAAAGCCGGAGACGGCAAAGGCCGGGGCCAGGAAACCCGCCGGTTCAGACAAGGCAGCCCATGGCCGGGAGCCTGCTTCCGGGGAAACCACGGTACGGGTGGATACCCGCCGGCTGGATGACATCATGAACATGGTGGGCGAGCTGGTGCTGGTGCGTAACCGCCTGCAGCGCCTCGGTGCCGAGAGCGAAGACGAGCAGATGCACAAGGCAGTGGCCAGCCTGGATGTGGTTACCACCGATCTGCAGGATGCGGTCATGCAGACCCGGATGCAGCCCATCAAGAAAGTCTTTGGCCGCTTCCCCCGGGTGGTGCGGGATCTTGCCAGAAGTCTGAAAAAAGAAGTGAACCTGGTGATGCACGGGGAAGAAACCGACCTGGACAAGAACCTCGTGGAGGCGCTGTCGGATCCCCTTGTGCACCTGGTGCGGAACTCGGTGGATCATGGTGTCGAGGCTCCGGATGTCCGGGAGGCGGCAGGCAAGCCCCGGCAGGGCACAGTCACACTTTCTGCAGAACAGGAAGGGGATCATATCCTGCTGTCCATCGAGGATGACGGCGCCGGTATGGATCCTGATGTGCTGCGCAGAAAGGCGGTGGAGAAAGGCCTGTACGATCAGGATGCCGCAGATCGCCTCACCGATAACGAGTGCTTCAACCTGATTTTTGCCGCCGGCTTCTCCACCAAGGAGCAGATTTCTGACGTTTCCGGCCGCGGTGTGGGTATGGATGTGGTCAAGACCCGGATAGGCCAGCTCAATGGCCAGATCCGGATCTCTTCGGAACAGGGCAAGGGCACCAGTATTATTATCAAGGTGCCCCTGACCCTGGCCATCATGCCGACGCTGATGATCATGCTCGGTGACCAGTCGTTTGCACTGCCGCTGGTGAATGTGGTGGAGATTTTCCACCTGGACCTTTCCCGGACCAACATTGTCGATGGCCGTGAGTGTATTGTCGTGCGGGACAAGGTATTTCCCCTGTTCCATATCAAACGCTGGCTGGTGAAAGGAGCTGCCGCCCAGGAGGCTCCGGAAAATGCCCATGTGGTGATTGTCACCATGGGCACCCGGCAGGTCGGCTTTGTGGTGGATCAGCTTATTGGCCAGGAAGAAGTGGTGATCAAGCCCCTGGGACAGGCCCTGCAGGGGACTCCGGGGATGGCGGGTGCAACGATTACCGGCGATGGCCGGATTGCTCTCATTATTGACGTGCCGAGTCTGCTGCAGCACTACAGCTGATGCATTTACTGGCAGGGATGGAACTCGCATATGGCAGGAGAAGGGGATGACGGTTTCTGTCCTGGTTGTCGATGATTCAGCCTTTTTCAGAAAACGACTGACGGAAATACTGACCGCCTCGGGTCAGATCCGGGTAGTGGGTGCTGCCAGTAATGGTCGGGAAGGGGTTGAGCTGGCGGCCAGACTCCGTCCGGACGTGATTACCATGGATTACGAGATGCCGGTGATGAACGGTATCTCGGCGGTGCGTGCCATTAGGGAGAACCACCCGGTGCCGGTGCTGATGTTCTCCTCCCTGACCTATGAAGGGGCCAGGGTGACCCTGGACGCTCTGGAAGCCGGGGCCGTTGATTTCCTGCCCAAGAACTTTGAAGAAATTGCCCGCAGCAGCAGTGAGCTCCAGAAAATCCTTATTGACCGGGTGCTGGATGTGGCCCGCAGCCGTCCGGGCTCCCGGCCAGCTGCAGCTCCGGTGCCTGCGCCGGAATCCCGGCAGCATCCGGCAACCGCTTCGGCTACCGCCCGCCCTCGGCCTGTTGTCCGCCCGGAACCGGCAACCGCTCCGGCGCCAGCCCCGGTCGCAACACCCAGACGCCCGGTGCGCCGGGGTGCCGGCAAACACTACAGTGTGGTGGGCATAGGAACCTCAACGGGTGGCCCGGTGGCCCTGCAGCGGGTACTGACCGCGCTGCCAGCTTCTTTTCCTGCACCTCTGGTGCTGGTGCAGCATATGCCGGCCAGCTTTACCCCTGCTTTTGCCGAGCGCCTTAACAAACTGTGCCAGATTGAAGTCCGCCAGGCCGAAGACGGGGACCTGCTCAGACCCGGACTGGCGCTGCTGGCTCCCGGTGGACGCCAGATGATGATTGAAAACCGGGGTGGACAGGCCCGGGCCCGGATTCTGCCGGGAGACGAGCGTCTCAACTACAAACCCAGTGTGGATGTCACTTTCGGCTCTCTGGCCCGCAGCTTTCCGGGCAAGACCCTGGGGGTGATTCTCACGGGCATGGGCGCCGACGGCCGGGAAGGGTGTCGCATGATGAAACAGAGTGGTTCGGATGTCTGGTCCCAGGATGAAAAAACCTCGGTGATTTACGGTATGCCCATGGCGGTTGCCCGTGCCGGACTGAGTGATGAGATCCTGGCACTGGACGATATTGGCCCAAGGCTTGCGGAAGGCGTCTGCTGATGGATGTGCTCAGTCTACTGGGGATCATACTGGCGTTTGCCGCCATTCTTGGCGGCAACATGCTGGAAGGGGGCGCCCTGGGTTCCCTGTTCAACGGCCCGGCTGCACTGATTGTGGTGGGGGGCACCCTGGCCGCCACCATTCTGCAGACCTCCTGGCCCACCCTGAAGCGGGCGTGTATGCAGGCCCAGTGGGTATTTCTGCCGCCCTATGTCAGCCTTGAGGACGGTATCGGCAAGGTCATTGACTGGAGCGTGAAGGCCAGGAAGCAGGGGCTGCTGGGGCTGGAAGGCATGGCCGAACGGGAGCCAGAGCTGTTTGCGCGCAAAGGGCTGCAGCTGCTGGTGGACGGTGCCGAGACGGAAACCATCCGCAGCATCATGGAGGTGGATCTGGAGTCCCGGGAGCAGCGGGATCTGGAGTCGGCCAAGGTGTTCGAAGCCATGGGCGGCTATTCACCCACTATCGGCATTATCGGCGCCGTTATGGGGCTGATTCAGGTAATGACCAACCTGGAGGATCCCCAGACCCTGGGGGGAGGTATAGCCACCGCTTTTGTGGCGACCATCTACGGTGTTGCCCTGGCCAATCTGCTGTTTTTCCCGGTGGCCAACAAACTTCGGGGGATTGTCCGGGAGCGGACCCGGTACGAAGACATGATGATCGACGGCATTATTGCCATCGCCGAGGGGGAAAACCCGAAATCCATCGAACTGCGACTGCGGGGCTTCCTCCAGTAAGCAGGTGCGGGACATTCTATGCGGCGTCGCAGGCAAGCCAATGAGGAACTCCACAACCGGGAGCGGTGGCTGATCTCCTATGCGGATTTCATCACCCTGCTGTTTGCCTTTTTTGTGGTGATGTACTCGGTGTCCTCGGTGAATGAGGGCAAGTACAAGGTCCTGTCGGAAACTCTTACCGGAGTATTCAATGCTCCACAGCGTTCCCTGCAGCCTGTAGCTGTGGGAGAAAATCCCCGTGCTCCTGTGGAGACTGCTCCGCAGGCGGTGATTCCGCCGGCCGTGGCGGAGGCGCCGGAAACGCCTGACGCGGATACCGAAACCCGGACCGAGACCCTGCGGACCATGGCCAGCCAGCTGTCCCTGGAATTCAGCGAACTTATCCGCCAGGGCGTGGTATCCCTGACCGTGAGTGATCGATGGCTGGAGCTGAATCTGCCCAACAGCATGCTCTTTGGCAGTGGTGACGCGGAACCTCATTACGATGCTTTCGAGGTGATCGAGAAAATTGCCACAGTCCTGCGGGATAGGGACAACGCCGTAGCCGTGGAAGGCTTCACCGACAATGAACCGATCCGGACCCAGCGTTTTCCCTCCAACTGGGAGTTGTCGGCGGCCCGGGCTTCTGCAGTGGTACGCATGCTGGTTATGGAAGGTATAGAGCCGGAACGGCTGGCGGCAGTGGGCTATGGCCAGTATCAGCCCCAGGCCCGCAACGATACCGAGGAAGGCCGCCGGCGCAATCGCCGGGTGGTGTTGCTGATTTCCCGGGATGCCGGCATCCGCGGTGCCATGCGCTAGCTACAGCCGGCACCAGCCAGGGCGCTGTTTTCTGGCATGATTTCTGTATTGAATCCTCAGACTCCGCCGTGCTGGCAAAGACTTGCCGGTGGGTTGTCGCTGTGCACGGGATTCAAGTCGGCGCCACGGCGGCCGATACCCGGATAGATAGCCGGTGGGACCGGCAGGTACAGGTGAATTTCTGGAGAAACAAGTGTGCGAATCTGGGCAGTAGCCAATCAGAAAGGTGGTGTGGGTAAAACCACATCCGTAGTCACCCTGGGTGGTTTGCTGGCCGGGCGGGGCAAGCGTGTTCTGGTGGTGGATCTGGATCCTCACGGCTCGCTCACCAGCTGGTTTGGCTATGATCCCGATACCATTGCCCACAGTGCTTTTGATCTGTTTCAGCACCAGGGCTCGGTTCCGGAAGGTCTGCCGGCCCAGCTGATTACCGACACCGGCTGTCCCGGGCTGTCACTGCTGCCTGCAAGTACCGCCCTGGCGACCCTTGAGCGGCGAATGGTGGGGGTCGAAGGCATGGGGCTGATTGTGTCCCGGGCCCTGGCCCAGCTGTGGGACGACTTTGACTATGTGCTTCTGGACAACACTCCGTCCCTGGGTGTGTTGATGGTGAATGCCCTGGCGGCAGCCCGCCATCTGATCATTCCGGTACAGACGGAATTCCTGGCCATCAAGGGCCTGGACCGGATGCTGACCACTCTGCAGATGATCATGCGCTCCCGGAACAATGTCCTGCCCCATACCATTGTGCCCACCATGTTTGACCGGCGTACCCAGGCTTCCATTAAAAGCCTGAATACCCTGCGCAAGACCTATCCCGAACATCTGTGGCGCTTTGCCATCCCGGTGGATACCAAGTTCCGTGATGCCAGCCAGTCCGGTGTGGTGCCGTCGGTTCTGGATGCCGGTACCCATGGTGTCCGCGCCTATGCCCGCCTGCTGGACGATCTCCTGGCCCAGACCGGCAGCGCAGAGGAACGTCGGCATGGCTGACAGAAAATTGACGGATGTGACCGACCCTGCCAGAGCCATTGCCAGTTATCTGGACGAGCTGCTCCATACGGCAACCGACCTGGCCCCCCTTGAAGAGCCGGTGGCGGAGATTCCGGTGCAGCCGGAACCGGTTGCTGTGCCGGAAGTTGCACCGCCAGAACCGGATCCTGAACCGGAACTTGCGCCTGAACCTGAGATCCTGAGTGCCCCGAAACCCCAACCGGCCGCGCCGGAACCGCCATCCCGCCCGGAATGGTCGGAAGCTCCCTTTGAATGCCTGATTTTCACCGTTGCCGGGCTGCAACTGGCGGTACCACTGGTTCTGCTGGGAGCCATCTACCGGATTGAGGGGGATGAAATACGGCCCATTCCTGGCAGCCCCGGCTGGTATATGGGTATCCGGGCCCATCAGGACCAGAGTCTGCGGGTGGTGGATACGGCGGAGTGGATCATGGCTGGGCGGGTGCCGGCCAATGCCCGGGACAATTACCGGTTTGTGATCCGTCTGGATAACAGTGACTGGGGCCTGGCCTGTGATGAGGTGGCCCAGTCGTTCACCCTCAAACCGGACGAGGTGCGCTGGCGCACGGCCCGCAGCAAGCGCCCCTGGCTGGCTGGAACGGTTATCAGTCATATGTGTGCACTGATTGATGTGCGCACCATGGCGGGCCTGCTGGCCCGGGCGGAGCGGGAACAGCATCTGGATATGAGTTGACGGTAACTCCGGTTACCGTTTGAAACCGAGCGATACTGGCACGGTTTGTGCCCCTGAATATAGTATGGGGCGCTGATGATGAAATTTTGACGATCAGGTTGCCCGCCGGGCAGCCACCGAGGAGATACATCGCTATGGCATCCCCGAGCGGACAACAGAACCCGTCCCAGGACGATCAGGTATTACAGTACGTGACCTTCCGGCTGGACAACGAGACCTATGGTCTGAATGTCATGCAGATTCAGGAAGTGCTGAGGTATACGGACATAGCTCCGGTTCCGGGGGCTCCGGATTATGTTCTCGGCATCATCAATCTGCGGGGCAACGTGGTGACGGTCATCGACACCCGGTGCCGTTTTGGTCTGGCCGAAGCCGAAGTCACCGATGCCACGCGCATTGTGGTGATGGAGTCCGCAGACCAGGTGATGGGTATCCTGGTGGATTCAGTGGCGGAAGTGGTTTACCTGAAGTCCAGTGAAATTGAAACTGCACCCAATGTGGGTAATGAAGAAAGCGCCCGCTTTATTCAGGGGGTGTGCAACAAGGATGGCGAGCTGATCATACTGGTCGAGTTCGACAAGATGTTGTCAGATAACGAGTGGGCTGAAATCGCCGTACTGTAGAAACCAGCTGTTTCTGCTTTGCCGCTGACGGATGCCCCTCTCATTGTTAACGGGAGATGTCCGTCATGTTTTCAGAAATACCTACCTATCTTCCCTGGGGGCTGGCAGTTGCGGCCCTGGTACTGGTTGCCGTTCAGGGGCTGTTTCTGGGGCGTCAGATCCGGCAGCTCAAAACCCAACACAAGGAACGCTACGACACCCTGGGCCGGGAACTGCATGCCATTACCAGTGGCAGTATGGGCGTAGGCCAGCGCCTGGTGGTGTGTGAGCGGCAACTGAATGAACTGCGGACCACTCTGGATGAAATGCGCCAGAATGATCCGCTCCGGATTTCCTACGATGAAGCTTCCCGTCTGGTGGATCTGGGGGCGGATATCGACGATCTTATGAATACCTGCGGTATTTCACGTCCCGAGGCAGAACTGGTATCTGCCCTGAAAAAGCGCCAGGTTGCCTGATCGCTCTGGACTGGCCAGATCGGGGTTTTCAGCTCCCGGGGGGCGGAGATGCCGGGGTCGGGCTGGCATCGTCCGGGGTTTTGCCACGGATATGGAAGGCAAAGGCCAGAATCTCGGCCACTACCCGGTACAGCTCCTCCGGGATTTCCTCATTGAGGGACAGGCGCGCCAGGATTTCCGCCAGTTCCGCATTCTCATACAGGGGCACCTGATGCTCCCTGGCAATACGCACGATTTCGTCGGCCAGTTCATGGGTGCCGGTGGCGGCAATAACCGGGGCCGAGTCCCCGTCGTATTTCAGTGCTACCGCCGCATGGCTTGTTGAAGACGCTTTTCCGGTCATGCTCGGGTATCCACCAGTCTGTGTTCCAGCCGGGTAATCTGGCTCCGGGGCGTTCCCTGCCGGCATTCCAGGTCTCCCACTTCCAGCCCCAGTTCACTCAGGCTTTGCCGGAGTTTGGGCAATTCCTGATTCACCTGCCTGAGGGTGGACTGTTTTCCGGCCCAGACCCGGGCACTGACGGTATGTTGACGCAGGGATACATCGAAGTGCAGGGGGCCGGCTTCGTCCAGATCCATGGCCAGGGTCAGGTGCCATTCATATACCGGGGTGTCCGAATTCCGCTCCGGGCGATCCTGTTTGTCAGGATACTGCTCCATGCGCAATTGGGCGACCCGGGGCTCATTGCTGGCGGTCAGCCAGGGAAGATCCAGCAGCACTGTGGCCATGGGCGCCTGGGGATCTCCTCCAGCCCGGGCGCTCAGAACCTGGCTGTGCAGCTGGTTGACGGTAATCCGGTTGAGCATGCCCGCCAGCAGCCTCAGCAACTGCCCGGTACTGGCCGCTTCGGTACTGGTGGCGGGAGTCTGGGGGTTGCTCAGGGGGAACTGCAGAGGCGCGCTGACCAGTTGCGGGCTGGCCAGGGGGGTGAGCCGGTTGAACTGTTCCGGCGTCTCGCCCTGGCGGGCCAGCAGGGCGGTGATGATCCGGCCAAGGGCCAGTTTCAGGTCAGGCAGGTTCTGGGACGGGGTCTGCACCAGCCGGGATTCGGCGAATACGCCGCTTTCTGACAGCCATTGCCTGACCAGCTCCACGGACTGATCCCGGGTGCCGGCTCCGGGACTGAAACTCTCACTGCCCGGCAGTCTGGTGAGCAGCTGGCCGAGGGCCTTGCGGGCCGCTTCGGGCAGGGGGGTTGCCGGAGTGGTGGAGGGCAGCTGTCCGGGTTTGAGGGGGGCGCGCACACCCAGGGTAAGGCTGGACAGCAGTTTTTCCAGTCCTGAGGCCAGGTCCATCTGCCCGGGCAGGCGCTGGGCCAGAGCTTTGGCGATTCCCGCTTCCAGTGCCGGTGCCAGTTTGCCCATCAGCTGAAGTTCGTTACCGGCGCGAACTACCTTTACCCAGTCGCCGGGCGCCAGCTCGGTATTGCCCACGTTGGCCTGGACCGGCAGAGACTTTCCCCGGATATCGAGAACCAGTTCGGACAGCTGGCTGCCCTGACGGTTTATGATCTGTGCCACCCGGGCCAGGGCTGTTTCCCGGTTTGCCAGCTGCAGGGCATCCAGTTGCTGTGCCGGGGCTGGTGACGACACCTCCGGTACTGTTGTCCGTGCCGCACTGGTTGTGGCCGGAGCGGGAGGCTGGGGAGGCGTTGAACCGCTGGTCAGTTTCATCGATACCGATTTGATGTTGGACAAGAGTAATCCGGAAACGCTTTCGTTATAATACGCCGCGCCGGTAGTTCCTGCCGTGAAAAATGTCTGCACCTGGTGTGTCAGTCACGAATACACCCGATGCCGTGTCAGCGTGCATCCTCCTGGTTACGGGGCCCTGATGTCTGAGCCGTTACTACAGGCTGTCAATCTGCAGTGTGAAAGGGATGAACGGATGCTGTTCCAGGACCTGTCCTTTTCCATACTGCCCGGTACGGTAACCCGTGTCGAGGGCCCCAATGGTTCCGGCAAGACCACCCTGTTGCGTATCCTCGCCGGCCTCAATGACGCCTGGTCAGGCCAGTTGCTGTGGCGCGGCCAGCCGGTCAGCCATCAGCGCGAAGAATTTCTCGACAATATGCTCTATCTTGGCCACCGGCCAGGAATCAAATCACTGCTGACACCTATGGAAAATCTACGGGCACTGATGGCGGGGCGCCGGCCGGTGGCTGACAAGGTCCTGCGCCAGGCCCTGGAAGGTACCGGGCTGGGCGGGTATCAGGATGTTCCCTGCCGTAACCTGTCGGCCGGTCAGCAGCGGCGGGTGGCTCTGGCCCGGTTGCTGATTGCGGATGAACCCCTGTGGCTGCTGGACGAAGTGTTCACGGCCATCGATATCGGCGGGGTGAAAGCCATCGAATCCCTGTTGCAGCAACGGGCTGCAGAAGGCGGAGCAGTGGTGGTTACCACTCACCACGAGCTGGATCTGCCGGGTATGGGCGCCATTGTGCTGGGTCCGGGAGCTGCACAATGAACGCTGAAACTCAGGTACAGGTACGGCAGCGGAAATCCGGGGTCAGCGTTCTGACTGCCATGAAGGCCACGTTCGTCCGGGATATGAAGGTGGCCTTCCTGCAGCGCCAGGATCTGCTCAATCCTCTGCTGTTCTTTATCATGGTGGTTACCCTGTTCCCCCTCGGGGTAAGTCCGGAAGTATCATTTCTGCGGGATGCCGGTGCCGGTATCCTGTGGGTTGCAGCCCTGCTGTCGGTGTTGCTGTCACTGGATCACCTGTTCCGTCACGATTTCGAGGATGGCACCCTGGAGCAGCTGGTGCTGCAGCCTCAGCCTCTGTTTTTGCTGATTCTCGCGAAAACCCTGGCGCACTGGGTGCTGACTGGGCTGCCCCTGGTGTTGCTGGCACCGGTTCTTGGGGTAATGGTTCATCTTGACGGGAACTCTATCGCGGTTCTGTGTCTAACGCTCCTGATCGGCACCCCGGTGCTCAGTCTGATCGGGTCCATCGGGGCGGCGCTGACTCTGGGTTTGCGGTCGGCTGGTATACTCTTGTCCCTGCTGATCATTCCACTGTACATTCCGGTCCTGATTTTTGGCACAGGTTCGGTTGCAGCCGCAGCAGACGGGGCGCCCATAGCGCCCTATGTTGCGCTGATGGGTGCATTTCTGGTGCTGGCGGTAACTCTGGCCCCGTTTGCATCGGCGGCAGCGCTGAGGATCAGCCTGTCCAATGGCTAGGAAGAAAGTAATGATTTACAGGGTCTCCATCTGATGTGGCAATTTTTTCACAAACTGGGTTCACCCAAATGGTTCTACGGGATTGCAGCCCGGTTCATGCCCTGGTTGCTGGCGGGCGGTATCCTGTTGCTGATGTCCGGGGTTATCTGGGGGCTGGCATTTGCACCCAAGGATTATCTGCAGGGTGACAGTTACCGGATCATTTTCATCCATGTACCGGCCGCTTTCCTGGCCCAGTCAGCCTATATGATGATGGCGGCTGCGGGGCTGGTGACCCTGGTGTGGCGGATGAAGCTGGCGGATGTGTTTGTGCGGGCGGTGGCACCTGTTGGGTTCATGTTCACCTTCCTGTCCCTGTTTACCGGTGCTGTCTGGGGTAAACCCACCTGGGGCACCTGGTGGGTGTGGGACGCACGCCTGACCTCCATGCTGATTCTGTTGTTCCTGTACGGCGGTGTCATTGCTCTGGGCAAGGCCATCAGTGATGAAAAATCTTCCGCCCGGGCTGTGGCGGTGCTGGTACTGGTGGGCGTGGTGAATATTCCGATTATCAAGTACTCGGTGGAATGGTGGAATACCCTGCATCAGCCGGCCACCTTCAAACTGACAGAAAAACCTTCCATGCCCGCAGAAATGTGGGTGCCGTTACTCCTGTCCGTGCTGGGCCTGTACCTGCTGTTCGGATGGATCGCCTGCCTGCGTATGCAGACGGAGATCCTGTTCCGGGAGCGTCGTACCCGGTGGGTGAGGGATATGGTTATGGCGGACAGGAGCTGACCTATGGCCTTTGACTCTTTTGGCGCGTTTCTTTCGATGGCAGGACATGGGCCCTATGTGTGGGCCTGTTACATCACCTTCTTTGTTGTCCTGGTACAGCTGATGGTCTGGTCCTACCGGCGCAGAACCGCCGCTATGGAATCCTGTCGCCGGGGCTTTGAACTTCAAGAGGGGGAAAAGGGTCCGGCTGCTTCGTCAGGGGCATCGGCAAGTTTCTCCCGGGTAACCGTATCTCAAGACTGAATGGCAGGTAGCGAATGCATCCGATCCGTAAAAAAAGACTGACCATAGTCCTGTTCCTGCTGGCCGGTATTGCCGTGGCAGTGGGACTGACCACCTATGCACTGCGCCAGAATATCAATCTGTTCTACGATCCCACCCAGATTGCCTCCGGTGAGGCTCCCCACGGAGTCCACATCCGTGCGGGAGGCATGGTGGAGCAAGGCTCGGTGGTACGGGATACGGAAACCCTGAAAGTGGAATTCCGGGTTACCGATTTCAACGCATCGGTGCCGGTGGAGTACACCGGCATATTGCCGGACCTGTTTGCCGAAGGGCAGGGCATTGTGGCCATGGGCAAGCTGAATGCCGATGGCCGTTTTGTTGCCGATCAGGTTCTCGCCAAGCATGACGAGAACTATATGCCGCCGGAAGTGGCGGACGCACTGAAAAAGACATCCAGCGGGCAGAATCAGCCCGTTAACTCCGCGAATCAATGACAACACGTTAACAGCCGTCTGGCTGGAGGACTTTGATGTATCCGGAACTCGGACAGCTCGCACTGATTCTCGCGCTGTTGCTGGCAGTGCTCCTCTCCGTCGTACCCCTGGCGGGAGCTCTGACCGGCAGGGATAATCTGCAGGCTTTTGCACGGCCTCTGGCATCGGGCATGTTTGTCTTCGTCGCCCTGGCCTTTGTGCTGCTGATTCACGCCTTTGTCACCGATGACTTTTCCGTGGCCTATGTGGCCAATAATAGCAACAGCCTGCTGCCCTGGTATTTCAAGGTCAGTGGTGTCTGGGGAGGCCATGAAGGCTCTCTGCTGCTGTGGATTCTGATGCTGGCGGGCTGGACCCTGGCGGTGTCCGTGTTCAGCCGGCGCCTGCCGGAGGTGATGATTTCTCAGGTGCTGTCGGTACTGGGCATGGTGACCGTGGGCTTCCTGCTGTTCATCATCATTACCTCCAATCCGTTCGACCGCCTGCTGCCGAACGTGCCGGCCGACGGTGCCGACCTG
>JBFHSI010000038.1:0-19256 GCA_041591245.1 Marinobacter sp. | reverse complement strand
TGGTGGGTTTCCACGTCAACCGGCTTCGGGTAGGCGGCGGTGTGACAGAACGACTGCATTACCAGGTCGGCAGAGAAGCCGAGGCAGGCCAGATCTTTCAGTTCGTCACGGGTCATGGGGCCAGTGGTGTCCTGGGAGCCCACAGTGGTCATATGGGGTTCGCAGTAAGTACCCGGGCGAACACCTTTGCCTTCTTCCAGACCACAAGCCTTGCCGACCATTTTCTGGGCCAGGGTGAAGCCTTTGGTGCCGGCTTCAGGATCGTGGGGCAGGCGGAACAGGTCAGTGGCGCCAAGGCCAAGAGCTTCGCGAGCCTTGGTGGTGAGACCGCGACCGATGATCAGCGGAATACGACCGCCGGCCTGAACTTCGTCCAGGATGACGTCGGACTTGAAGGAGAACTCGGAGATGGTTTCTCCGGCTTCGTTCAGGATTTTTCCTTCATAGGGACGGATTTCGATCACGTCACCCATGTTCATCTTGTCTACAGGTGCTTCAAAGACCAGGGCACCGGCATCTTCCATGGTGTTGAAGAAGATGGGGGCAACCTTGTTACCGATACAGACACCGCCGGCACGCTTGTTGGGTACGCCAGGAATGTCATCACCGAAGAACCAGAGTACAGAGTTGGTTGCGGACTTACGGGAAGAACCGGTACCGACAACGTCACCTACGAAGGCGACCGGCAGGCCCTTGGCCTTGATTTCCTCGATCTGCTTCATCGGGCCGGTTACACCGGGCTCATCCGGGGTCAGGCCATCCCGTTGCATTTTGTAGGCAGCGCGGGCGTGCAGAGGGATGTCCGGGCGGGACCAGGCATCCGGAGCCGGAGACAGGTCATCAGTGTTGGTTTCGCCGGTCACCTTGAAAACGATCATCTTGGTGCTTTCAGGCACTTTGTCCCGGCTGGTGAACCACTCGGCGTTGGCCCAGGATTCCACCACGGACTTGGCAACAGCGTTGCCGGCGTCCATTTTCTCTTTGACGTCGTTGAAGGCATCAAACATCAGCAGGGTATGCTTGAGTTCCTTGCCTGCCAGTTCGGCCAGTTCAGGGTTGTCCAGCAGGTCAACCAGAGTGGCGATGTTGTATCCGCCCTGCATCATGCCCAGCAGTTCAATGGCTTTCTGCTTGGAAATCAGGGGAGACGCGGCTTCGTCCTTGAGGATTGCGGTCAGGAAAGCAGCCTTGACGTAAGCAGCTTCGTCCACTCCCGGTGGAACGCGGTTTTCCAGAAGATCTACGAGAGTTTCTTCTTCACCCGCAGGCGGGTTTTTCAGCAGTTCAACCAGTGCTGCTGTCTGTTCGGCGTTCAGGGGCTTGGGAGGAATACCCAGAGCTGCACGTTCTGCTACGTGTTCACGGTAGGCTTCTAACACGATATGGACCCTCATCAGTAGGAATGTCCCGCGCCTTGGGCGTCAATGCCTGGCGGGAGTTTTATGGCGAAAAGGCCTTAAACTGGCGCAGCATTCTATAGGAAACCCCTTATAAAGTTAAGATGGACAGAAGTCGGAGTAGTCTGTTAGGTGGGGTATACTCCCGTCTCCCATGGATTTGACCCTTTGCCAACATGAACCAAGACCTGCAAGAAATCTACGACTTTCTGCCGTGCCCCACGCCACAGCAGTGGATTGAAAATGCCCTTGCCCATCAGGACACCCTGCTGGTGGATCACGCCCACTGTGAGAAAAAAGCAGCTTCCACCGCGCTCAGCCTGATGTACCGCTATGTGGACAATAGTGAACTGCTGAACAAGATGTCCCGGCTGGCCCGGGAAGAACTGCGCCATTTCGAGCAGGTTCTGGCCATCATGAATCGCCGGGGGGTGACCTATTGCCACCTGAGTCCGGCCAGGTACGCGGCAGGCCTGCGCCAGGAAGTCCGCACCGAGGACCCGGGGCGCCTGGTGGATGTGCTGATTGTTGGCGCCATTATCGAGGCCCGCTCCTGTGAGCGCTTTGCAGCACTGGCGCCCCATCTGGACGACAAGCTGGCGGATTTCTACACTGGCCTGCTGAAATCCGAGTCCCGGCACTACCGGGATTATCTGAAATTGGCGGAAAAAGCAGCTGGTGGTCCTCTGGATGAACGTATCCGGCAGTTTCTGGACATCGAGCAGCAGCTGATAGAGTCACCGGATACGGAATTCCGTTTCCACAGCGGGCCGGTTGCCTAGAGCTCCCGGCACAGTTTCATCCAGGCATGAATCCCTGCGCTGCGGTATTTCTGTTTGTGCAGGATGAAATAGAACTGCCGGTCGAAGCGGCGCTGTTCCGGTACTTTCAGTGGCACCAGACTGCCCCTTTTGAAGGCATCCACCAGAACCACCTCGGACAGGCAGCCGATACCCAGATCGGCTTCCACCGCCCGTTTGATGGCCTCGGTGTGTTCCAGTTCCAGCAGCACCTTGAGATCGGGCAGCAGGCCGTGCATGCCCCGGTCAAAGCTCTGACGTGTTCCTGACCCCTGTTCCCGGAGAATCCAGGTGGCCTCCCGGAGATCATCATCGGTGAGGGCCTGTTTCCGGGCCAGTGGATGGCTTGGCGAGCAGAACACCACCAGTTCATCGCCGCGCCAGGGAATGACTTCCAGTTCCGAGGACTGGAGTTCGCCCTCGATCAATCCGATATCCAGCTCGAAATCCCTGACCCGGCGGGCGATGGCACTGGTGTTGGCCACCTCCAGGGATATCTTGGGGTAGGGTGGCGTGCTCATGTAGCGGGCCATAACACCCACGGCAAGATAGTTGCCGATGGTCAGGGTGGCGCCAACCTTGAGTGCCCCCACTTCTGTATGTTTACTGAAGGCATTTTCCAGTTCCCGGGCCTGGGTCAGCACAGCTTCTACCTTGGGGCGGTACAGGCGGCCCAGTTCGTTGAGCTGGAGACGCTTGCCCACCCGGTCGAACAGCTGGATATCAAACTGGTTTTCCAGTTCCTTGAGGGCGCTGCTGGCGGCAGACTGGGACATGGACAGGGATTCCGCCGCCCGGGTGATGTTCTGGAAATGGGCGGCGGCAAGGAAAACTTCCAGTTGCCGGAAACTGTATTTCATAAGGAGTTGCTCTAAATCGGTATTTCCGAATAAGGATATGAAAATATCCCATTTTCCCGATAGGTTAGTGTCAGGTTAGACTTAACGCAATTCAGAATCGATGTATTGTCATTGATCAGCGCCTTTCCGGACCGGTAAGAGGTTTGTAACTGTATGAGTAACCTGATTAAAGAAACCGTCACCAGTGTTCATCACTGGAACGACACACTGTTCAGCTTCAAAACCAGCCGTGACCCCGGCTTCCGTTTCAAGAACGGTCATTTTGTCATGATCGGGCTGGAAACGGACGGCAAACCCCTGATGCGCGCCTACAGTATTGCCAGTGCCAACTATGAGGAAGAGCTGGAGTTCTTTTCCATCAAGGTTCAGGACGGCCCCCTGACTTCCCGCTTGCAGAAAATCCAGGTGGGTGACGAGATTCTGGTAAGCCGCAAGCCTACAGGTACCCTGATCCTGGACAACCTGCTGCCGGGCAAGAACCTGTGGCTGATCAGCACCGGAACCGGGCTGGCACCGTTCATGAGCATTATCAAGGATCCGGAAGTCTATGATGCCTTTGACAAGGTGATCCTGACCCACGGCGTCCGCTATGTATCGGAACTGGCCTACCAGAGTGAGATTGAAGGACTGCCCGAGAACGAGTTCTTCGGGGATATGGTCAAGGGCAAGCTGGAATACTATCCGACGGTGACCCGGGAGGATTTCCGCAATCAGGGACGCCTGACCGACGCCATGGAGTCGGGCAAAATTACCCGTGACCTTGGTCTGCCGGCGTTTGATGTGGAGCAGGACCGGTTCATGATCTGTGGCAGCCCGAGCATGCTCAAGGATACCTGCGCCATTCTCGATCGCATGGGCTTTGTCGAGGCCCGGGGTGGAACTCCCGGACACTATGTGATTGAACGTGCTTTTGTGGAACAGTAAGTGACGTAACTGTTCTACTTTGTCTGAAAACAGAAACCCCGGGGCGTGACTCCGGGGTTTCTGTTTATTGGCCTCTTTG
The DNA here is from genome assembly GCA_041591245.1 of Marinobacter sp. GTDB lineage: Bacteria > Pseudomonadota > Gammaproteobacteria > Pseudomonadales > Oleiphilaceae > Marinobacter. The sequence continues at coordinate 15,196 of JBFHSI010000038.1, read as the reverse complement.
TCCGGCTTGCCGCCGCTGGGGATTTCCGGTGTATAGTGTTGCGCTTTCAGTGACCGGAGAGACCAGATGTTCCACCTTGAAATCGAGCCCAGGTTCAATGATACCGACGCCCTGGGGCACATCAGTAATACCGCCCTGCCGGTATGGTTTGAACAGGCCCGCAAGCCGGTTTTCAGGATTTTTCAGCCGGGTCTTGAGATTGAAAACTGGCCCCTGATCATTGCCAGAATTGAGATCGATCTGCTGGCCCAGAGTTACTGGCATATGCCGGTACAGATCCGCACCGGAATCGGCAAGATCGGCAATTCCTCATTTCATGTGGTCCAGGAAGCCTGGCAGAACGACAAGAAGATCGCCCGGGGTGTGGCGGTGCTGATCCATTTTGATTATGCCGCAGAGAAAGCCGTACCCATTCCGGATGATATCCGTGCCCAGCTGGCTGAGCATATGATCGACTGATCAGCGCCCTGACCGGGCGTTCCGGAGCTGTTCCAGAAGCTCATCTGCGGGCCACAACCGGCGGCTGTGTTCGCATTCGTGCACCAGCTCGGTCAGGCGCCGGTTGACCGGAGCATCCCTGTCCAGGGATTCGGCCAGTCTGACCACTTCCCCGTTAATCCAGTCCACCTCTGTTGCCCGTCCGGCTTCCAGGTCTTCCCACATGGATGACCGGGCGAGTGGGTCTATGGCCAGCATTTTTCTGGCGAGGCGCGCGAACAGCCAGTCCGGCAGGCTCATGATCAGGGGCAGGAATTTCATGGGAACGGGTGTGAGATTGACCGGGGCGATACCCGCCTGGGTCATCAGCGCAAGGGTTTCGCTCTGGGCCATGGCCAGGCAGCGCCGGTAGTGGCGATTTTCCAGCTGTTCCCGCAGGGGCACATTGGATAGTGCGTTGATGGGGTTGTTGAGGTTCAGCAGCAGCTTGGACCAGAGCACCTGGTTCATGTCCCGGCGCAGCTCCAGGGCCAGCCCGCATTCCTGAAAATATCTGAGAAACCCTGAAAGCTCGGGGCGCGCAGCAACCATCAGGTGTCCTTCGGTTCCGTGGTGAAAATGCCCAGGTTCGGTCTGGACCACGTTAAAGGGCACCATGCCGGCACAGACCTGCATGTCCGGGAGCAGTTCCTGCAACCGGGCCCCATTGGCAATGCCATTTTGCAGGCTGATAACCGGTGTCCCGGGCTTCAGGTACCGGGCCAGGGTATGGGCGGCTTCCCCGGTGGCTGCAGATTTGACGGTAACCAGCACCAGGTCGGCACCGGCTGCCATGGATGCATCGTCGGTATAGGTCTCCGGGGGCAGGGCGGTTTCGAACCGGAAACCCTGATAATCTGTGACCACCAGTGGCTGCTGATCAAATACCTGGCGCAGGCGCGGGCGGCCGATCATGACAACGTCGGCACCGGCGGACAGCAGGCGCCCGCCAATATAGCAGCCAACACTGCCCGCACCGAAAATGACAAAGCGGGGGTGGTGGTCCGAATTTGCTGGGGTATCCGAAGGCATCTTGTGTTCGCCGTTATCACTGAATGCAGATGGAAGAGTGTATGGCAGGGGGCTCTATGTCAATGTCGGGTGGGGCTGCCCATATTGGCGCCTTTGCTCTCCGGAAGCGGAGGTCGGGGGCTATGGCCTGTAGGCTGATATTTCTGAGGAGAAACAGACAGGTGATTATCGGAAGTCGGGTGATTTTGATGGCGGTGTTGCTGACCCTGATGTCCGGCTGTGATTCCCCCGCCCCCGAGGGTGCGGATACGGAGGCCGGGGCGGTCCCGGAAAAGCCGCCGGAGCTGGCGGATGTGCAGGGGCTGGCGTTGACGGCGGACCGGGAGCAGATGGACTGGGTTGGCCAGCAGGTTTTCCGGAACGAGTGCTCTGGCAAGCACCGGTGTCTGGTGCACTGGAATCAGAGTGAGGACTTCCCGTCCCTGGGGATTGGTCATTTTATCTGGTATCCCCGGGGAGTAGACCGGGGCTTTGTGGAGAGCTTCCCGGACCTTGTCCGGTTTATGGCGGAGCGCAAGGTCCGTATCCCCGACTGGTTGCGGGAACTGGAGCCATTTGATGCCCCCTGGCCTGACCGGGCTGCTTTCCTGGAGGATGAAGGTTCCCCGAGGGTGGAGGAGCTGCGGGCCTTTCTGGCCGATACCCGGGAGGTTCAGGCCAGATACATTTTCCGCAGGGCGTCGGCCTCCATGGCGCGGGTGGTGGAATCCGTGCCTCCGGAGCAGCGCCGGGACCTGGTTGCGCGCCTGAAGTCACTGGTATCGACACCGGGAGGTATCTATGCGCTTATGGATTATGTCAATTTCAAGGGAGAGGGCCTGGCTGATGGCGAGCAGTACCAGGGCCAGGGCTGGGGGTTGCTGCAGGTGTTGCAGGCCATGAGCCCCTCTGCCGGAGCCACTGCTCTGGACCAGTTCCGGGTTGCCGCAGCTCAGGTGCTAAGCCGGCGGGCTGCCAACGCAGCCAACCCTGTTGAAAGAGAGCGCTGGCTGCCTGGCTGGCTGAAGCGCGTGGAAACCTATCGGGAGCCGGGCCAATAACACTTTCGTCACAAATACAGTGAAAAAACTGGTTCAAATCCGCACCTATGTTCTACTTTGTAATAAGCGCAACTGAAAAGGCGCCGACGGTGTCATGAAAGGGGGCTGCTGGTTTTGCCCGCAAGCGGTGAGCAGTGTGCCCCATTTTGATGCCTTGGGCGGGTTTTTAGATTGCTCGATTTAAAATAAGTACAAAAATATCAACTGGTTAAGAACTCTGGCTTATAAATTGCTTTGAGCTGTTGATGTCTTACCAACGGAATTTGGAGAACAAATAATGAAGAATGCCAAGTCAATTGCTGTCGGTGCGGCCCTGATCGCGGGTGCCTTTACGGTGTCTGCAGCGAATGCGGCCACCACCCTTGAAAGCGTGATGGACAAGGGGCACCTGCAGTGTGGAGTAACCAGTGGTCTTCCCGGATTTTCCCAGCCCGATGACAAAGGTAACTGGACGGGGCTTGACGTAGATACCTGTCGTGCCATTGCCGCCGCCGTATTTGGCGACGCCAAGGCAGTCCGCTTTACTCCGCTGACGGCGAAAGAGCGCTTTACCGCCCTGCAGTCCGGCGAAATTGATGTGCTGTCCCGGAACACCACCTGGACCCTCACCCGTGATGCCTCCCTGGGTCTGAACTTTGCCGGTGTGAACTACTACGATGGTCAGGGCTTCCTGGTCAGCAAGAGTCTGGGGGTCAATGACGCTACCGAGCTGGACGGCGCTACTGTGTGTATCCAGGCAGGTACCACCACTGAACTCAACCTTGCCGACTACTTCCGTGCCAAGGGTATGGAGTTCAAGCCGCTGGTATTCGATACCTCCGAGCAGACAGTGCAGGGCTTTGCTGCCGGTCGCTGTGACGTACTGACTTCAGACCGTTCCCAGCTGGCGGCACTGCGTTCCAAACTGAACAATCCGGATTCCGCCAAGATTCTGCCCAACACCATTTCCAAGGAGCCTCTGGGGCCGGTGGTTCGTCAGGGTGACGACCAGTGGTTCAATATCGTGAAGTGGGTTCTTGCGGCACAGATCAACGCCGAGGAACTGGGTATCACCATGGCCAATGTGGACGACATGAAAAAGTCCGACAACCCCAACGTCCAGCGCCTTCTGGGCACCACTGGTGACATGGGCGCCAAGCTGGGCCTGCCGGCCGACTTCGGGTACGCCGTGGTCAAGCAGGTGGGTAACTATGGTGAAATGTACAACCGCAACGTAGGTCCGGGCACACCTCTGGATCTGGAGCGGGGACTCAACGCTCTGTGGACTGAAGGCGGCATCATGTACGCCCCGCCAGTCCGGTAATTTCCGGAAGCAATCAACCGGGGGGGTGCCTGGATGGGCCCCCTTCTGTGGTAATTGATGTTGTTTAACCGCAGGAATGCTTTTCGGGAAACTGCATGAAAAAAATAGCTACTGATTCAAGGCCGGCAGGGCCCAAGCCCTGGTACGACCCCCGTATACGTTCACTTGTCTTTCAGGCCATCACCATTGCTGTCGTGTTCTGGGTTGGCTGGGTACTGATCGACAATACTCTGTCCAATATGCAAAGCCGGGGTATCAGCACCGGCTTTGGTTTTCTTGATGAATCTGCCGGATTCGGCATCATCATGCACCTGATTCCCTATGATGCGACCATGTCCTATGGCCGTACCTTCTTTGTCGGACTGCTCAACACCCTGCTGGTATCGGCAATGGGTGTGGTTGCGGCGACAATTCTGGGGTTCATTATTGGCGTGGCGCGCCTGTCCAGTAACTGGCTGGTGGCCAAGCTGGCACTGGTGTATATCGAAGTGATTCGAAATATCCCGTTGCTGCTGCAGATCTTTTTCTGGTATTTCGCGGTCCTGAGAAATCTGCCTTCGCCCCGCCAGAGCGTGACTTTCGGTGAGTGGATTTTCCTCAATAACCGCGGGCTCTATCTTCCGCAACCTCTGACCCAGGACGGGTTCGGGCTGGTAACCGGTGCCCTTCTGGCGGCCATTGCCGGCATCTTTGTGTTGCGGGCCTGGGCCAGAAAGCGGCAGCTGGCAACGGGGCAAACCTTTCCTGTGTTTGCGGTCAGTGCCGGCCTGCTTGTCGGTTTGCCGGTGCTTGCCTATTTCCTGGCCGGACAGCCGATTGAGTGGGTAACACCGGAGCTCAAGGGCTTCAACTTCAAGGGTGGATTTACCCTGATACCGGAACTGGCCGCCCTGTGGGTAGCCCTGTCCCTGTATACCGCCAGCTTCATTGCGGAGATTGTCCGTTCGGGGATTCTCTCGGTCAGCAAAGGGCAGACAGAAGCCGCCAAGGCGCTGGGCCTGCCGAATACTTTGACCCTGCGGCTGGTGGTTATCCCCCAGGCCATGCGGGTGATCATTCCTCCCCTGACCAGTCAGTACCTGAACCTGGTGAAGAACTCGTCCCTGGCAACCGCCATTGGCTACCCGGATCTGGTTTCGGTGTTCATGGGAACCACCCTGAACCAGACCGGACAGGCCGTGGAAGTTGTTGCCATTACCATGGCGGTGTATCTGACCATCAGTCTGCTTATCTCCCTGTTTATGAACTTCTATAACCGGGCCGTGGCGATTAAGGAGCGATGATGGCTGAATCTCTTATGAGTCCCCCGAAAAAAATACTGAGCCCGGTGAAATGGATGCGGGTGCATCTGTTTTCGTCCTGGTACAACACGCTGCTGACACTGGTTGTGGGCTATCTGGTGGTGACCAGCATAGGCCCGCTGCTGAACTGGGTACTGCTGGATGCCACTTTCAGTGGTGCCAAGCCTGAGGACTGTGTTGGCGGTGGTGCCTGCTGGCTGTTTATCAACCAGAGGCTGAACTTCTTTATCTACGGATTCTATCCGGATGACCTGCAGTGGCGTGTGGACATCATGTTCCTGCTGCTGGCGGTTTCGTTTGTTCCCCAGTTTATCGAGAAATTCCCGGGCCGGAAGTGGCTGGGGCTGTTCGGTATGACCGGACTGCCGATAATCGGCTATTTCCTGATTCCCGGGGGCAGCTTCGGACTGGAGCCGGTTGCCAGTGCCCGTTGGGGTGGCCTGATGCTGACCCTGATTCTGGCCTATATCGGGATTCTTGCCTCGCTGCCGATCGGCGTTCTGCTGGCTCTGGGGCGGCGTTCGGAAATGCCCATAGTCCGCGGGCTGTGTGTGGTGTTCATTGAGGTCTGGCGTGCGGTGCCACTGATTACGGTGCTGTTCATGGCTTCGGTAATGCTGCCGCTGTTCCTGCCGGAGGGGATGAATTTCGAGAAGCTGCTGCGGGCGCTTATCGGTATCACCCTCTGGCAGTCGGCCTATATGGCTGAAGTCATACGGGGCGGCCTGCAGGCCATTCCCCGGGGGCAGTACGAAGCGGCCAGTGCGCTTGGGCTTGGCTATTGGCGCAAGATGGGGCTGGTGATTCTGCCCCAGGCTTTGAAGATGGTCATTCCCGGCATCGTCAACACCTTTATTGCGTTGTTCAAGGACACCACGCTGGTGCTGATCATCGGGCTGTTCGACATTCTTGGTACGGTGCAGTCCACGGTAACGGATCCGGCCTGGCAGAACGTTGCCATTGAAGGCTATGTATTTGTGGCCTTCTGTTTCTGGATTTTCTGTTTCGGTATTTCCCGCTACAGCCAGAACCTTGAACGTAAACTTGATACCGGTCACAAGACCTGATGGGTAATCCTATGACAGAACAAACTCCCATATCCGGTGCCGTGTCTGCATCCGTAGCCGGAACCGAACAGCAGCCGGATATTATCCGGGTTGAAGGTATGCACAAGTGGTACGGTGAATTCCACGTGCTCCGTGATCTAAATCTGACGGTAAAGCAGGGCGAACGTATCGTTATCTGCGGCCCTTCAGGTTCGGGGAAATCCACCTTTATCCGCTGTATCAACCGCCTTGAGGAGCATCAGCAGGGCAAGATCATTGTTGATGACGTGGAGCTGACCGACGATGTCCGGCAAATCGACACGGTGCGTCGGGAAGTGGGCATGGTGTTCCAGCACTTCAATCTGTTCCCGCACCTGACGGTTCTGGAGAACTGTTGCCTGTCACCGATCTGGGTGCGCAAGATTCCCCGCAAGGAAGCGGAAGCAACTGCCATGGAGTATCTGGAGCGGGTGAAAATTCCGGATCAGGCCAACAAGTTCCCGGGCCAGCTGTCCGGAGGCCAGCAGCAGCGGGTGGCCATTGCCCGGGCTTTGTGTATGAAGCCCAAGATCATGCTGTTTGATGAACCGACTTCGGCTCTGGACCCGGAAATGATCAAGGAGGTCCTGGATGTCATGATCGAACTGGCAGGTAGTGGTATGACCATGCTCTGTGTCACCCACGAGATGGGCTTTGCCAAAACCGTCGCTGACCGGGTGATTTTCATGGATGGTGGGGAAATCGTGGAAGAGGCTCCGCCTATGGATTTCTTCAACAATCCCCAGGAACCCAGAACCCAGAAATTCCTGCAGCAGATTCTGCAGCACTAGAAGACGAATGGCCGGGTGCAATGCCCGGCCATTCACCTGTTACAGGGGGATCTTGTCCAGTACCGGATCCGCGCCATTCTTTACTTCCAGCCACCAGACGTGTTTGTCCCAGTCTCCCAGAACGAAACGCTGCGCCGGTTTGCCGTTGGCTTCCAGTTGATGGATGGCCGGGCGGTGAGTGTGGCCGTGAATCAGCCGCTGAACCCCATGGGTTTCCAGGGCACTGACCACTTCGTCCGGGGTGACATCCATGATGGACTCCGCTTTGCCCTGGTTTTTGGCCATGCTGATTTCCCGTAACTGCCGGGCCATCAGCTGCCGGTCTGCCAGCGGGCGCTGCAGAATCATCTGCTGCCACTGGGGGCTGCGCATGTTGGTCCGGAACTTCTGGTACTCCACATCGGCGGTGCACAGGCTGTCACCGTGCATCAGCAGGGTGGGGGTTCCGTACAGATCGACCACCGAAGGGTCTGTCAGCAGGGTGGCACCAGCCCGCTCGCAGAAGTCCTGACCGATGAGAAAATCCCGGTTGCCGTGCATAAGGAATATTTCCGTTCCCCGTTCACTGAGCTGGCGCAGTGCACCGGCAACGGATTCCTGCAGCGGAGTGCGTTCGTCGTCGCCAATCCAGGCTTCGAAAAAATCTCCCAGTATAAAGAGCTTTTCTGCACCGGCAGCCCGTTCCTCCAGAAAACGCAGGAAGGCATCGGTGATATCCGGTCGGGATTCTTCCAGGTGCAGGTCGGAAATGAACAGGGTGCTCACTCTGCGCCCCCGTCCTCCAGAACAACAGCCTTCTCGATAACCACGTCATCGGCTGGCACATCCTGGTGGCCGGCGCGCATGGTGGTGCGTACGGCGCGGATTCTGTTGACGGTCTCCATGCCTTCTGCAACCTTGCCGAATACACAGTAGCCCCAGCCTTCGGCGTTTTTGGCGGTATGGTCCAGGAAACCGTTGTTTTCAACATTGATAAAGAACTGTGCAGTGGCAGAATGTGGATCCATGGTACGGGCCATGGCAACAGTGCCCTGCATGTTGCTCAGGCCGTTGTCGGCCTCGTTCTTGATGGGATCGCGGGTCTTGCGCGGGGTCATGCCCGGTTCGAAGCCGCCACCCTGAATCATGAAATTGCCGATAACCCGGTGAAAAATCAGGCCGTCGTAGAAGCCGTCGCGAACATACTGTTCGAAATTGCTGGCGGTTTCCGGTGCCTTGTCGTGGTCAAGTTCGAGTTTTATGTCACCGTAGTTGGTTTGCAGCAGAATCATCAGGGTTTCCTGTTATCAAGGTTGTAATCCGGTAAAGGAGACATTGTACTCAAGAGTTTCCCTGTGTGCATGAGTCCTGCAAGGATTTGTGAGTATAATAGCCCGTTTCAGATTCACCTCCTTTTAAGAGAACCTATGAGCGCCGAGTCGAAGAAAGCCCATAACTTTATTCAGAGCCTGATCGAAGACGCCATCGCCAAAGGCGAGCATACCGGGAAAGTGGTGACCCGTTTTCCTCCGGAGCCCAACGGCTATTTGCATATAGGCCATGCCAAGTCCATCTGCCTGAACTTTGGTATTGCTGAAACCTTCCAGGGCGAATGCAATCTCCGTTTCGACGACACCAACCCGGAAAAGGAGAGTCAGGAATACATTGATGCCATCCGGCAGGATGTGGAATGGCTGGGTTACAAGTGGGCCGGCGATATTCACTTTGCGTCCGACTACTTTGATGCGCTCTATACCTTTGCCGAGGAGCTGATTACCAAAGGCAAGGCCTACGTCTGCGCCCTGTCGCCGGAAGAAATGGCGGAATACCGGGGCAGTCTGAAAGAGCCGGGACGCAACAGCCCTTACCGGGACCGTCCGGTAGAGGAAAACCTGCAGCTGTTCCGGGATATGCGCGACGGCAAATACCAGAACGGTGAGCTGGTGTTGCGGGCGAAAATCGATATGGCGTCCCCCAATATCAATATGCGGGACCCGATTCTGTATCGTATCCGTTATGCGGATCATCACCAGACCGGCAGCAAGTGGTGCATCTATCCGATGTATGACTTCACTCACCCCATCTCCGATGCCCTGGAAGGGGTGACCCATTCCCTGTGCACCCTGGAATTTGAAGACCATCGTCCGCTGTATGACTGGGTTCTGGACAATATTTCCGCCCCCTGTCATCCGCGTCAGATCGAATTTGCCCGCCTGAACCTGAACTACACCATCACCAGCAAGCGCAAACTGCGCCGGCTGGTGGATGAAAACTTTGTCGACGGCTGGAATGACCCACGTATGCCCACCATCTCCGGGATGCGTCGGCGTGGCTACACCCCGCAATCCATCCGCACCTTCTGCGACATGATCGGTGTCAACAAGTCCGGCGGAACCGTGGATGTGGGCATGCTGGAGCACGCCATCCGGGAAGACCTGAACGCCCATGCGCCCAGAGCCATGTGTGTTCTGCGACCGCTCAAGGTCACCCTGATCAACTACCCGGCAGACAAGACCGAAACTCTGGTGTTGCCGGTACATCCCCAGCGTCCGGAAATGGGTGAGCGGGAGGTGACCTGGAGTCAGACCCTGTTTATCGACCGGGAGGATTTTGCGGAAGAGCCGCCCCGGAAATGGAAACGGCTGGCCCCGGATCAGGCGGTACGCCTGCGGGGTGGTTATGTGATGACCTGTCGTGAGGTGATTCGCGATGACAGTGGCGAGATTGTGGAGCTGCGCTGCGAATATGATCCCAATACCCTGGGGGTGAACCCCGAAGGCTATAAAGCCAACGGGGTAGTGCACTGGGTGTCGGCTACCGACAGTGTGGAGGCGGATCTCTATCTGTACGACCGTCTGTTCAATCACGAGTCGCCGGACAGCGACAAAGAGGGTGATTTTGTGGATCACCTGAATCCGGACTCCCTGGTTATCCTGCGCGGTGCCCGGGCCGAGAAAGGGCTGGCTGAGCCACGTACAGATCTGCCGTACCAGTTTGAGCGGGAAGGCTATTTCTATTGTGACCAGGAGCGCACCGAGGCCGCAGGCCATCCGGTGTTCAACCGTACGGTAACCCTGCGGGACTCCTGGGGTAAGGGGGGCAAGTGATCCGAATCTACAACACTCTGACGCAGCAGAAAGAAACCTTCCGGCCTCTGGAGCCGGGCAAGGTGCGCATGTATGTGTGCGGCATGACCGTGTACGACTACTGCCATCTGGGCCACGGCCGGGTGCTGGTGGCCTTTGACGTGGTTACCCGGTATCTGCGTCACCGTGGTTATGATGTGCATTACGTGCGCAACATTACCGATATTGATGACAAGATCCTGCGTCGGGCGGCGGAAAATGGTGAAGCCTATACCGATCTGACCGAACGCATGATTCAGGCCATGCACGAGGACGAGGCCCGGCTGGGTGTCATACCGCCCACCGAAGAGCCCCGGGCCACTGCTTATATTGGCGACATCATCGCCATGATTGAAAAACTGGTGGCTGGTGGCCATGCCTATGCTGCGGACAATGGCGATGTGTACTTCGCCGTGGATTCCTTCAGCGACTACGGCAAGCTCAGCAAGAAAAAACTGGAGGATCTGGTGGCGGGAGCCCGGGTGGATGTCCAGGACGCCAAGCGCAGTCCTGCTGATTTTGCCCTGTGGAAAGCTGCCAAACCGGGCGAGGTCAGCTGGTCGTCACCCTGGGGTAACGGTCGGCCGGGCTGGCATATCGAGTGTTCAGCCATGTCCACCTGCTGTCTGGGTGATACTTTCGATATTCATGGCGGAGGGCCGGATCTCCTGTTCCCCCACCATGAGAACGAGATTGCCCAGTCCGAATGTGCGACCGGCCATACCTTTGCCAACACCTGGATGCATGCCGGTGCCATCCGTGTGAACAAGGAAAAGATGTCCAAATCCCTGGGTAACTTCTTCACCATCAGGGAGATTCTGGAATCCTATCCGGCGGAGGTGGTGCGTTACTTCCTGGTATCCAGTCATTACCGCAGTCAGGTGGATTATTCCGAAGACAACCTGGCCGAGGCCGGGCGCACCCTCACCAAGCTGTACCACGCTTTGAGAGGGCTTGAGCCTGCTGCCAGTGAGGATGTGCCGGAAACAGACCATGACCGCCGCTTTATGGAGGCTATGGACGACGATTTCAATTCTGCCGGAGCCATTGCCGTACTGCACAGTGTGGCCAATGACATCAACCTCTATCGCCGTGAGGGCAGGACGGATGAGGCTGCACGGAGTGCCGCAGTCCTGATTCGCCTTGGCGGCATTCTGGGGCTGATGCAGCAGGATCCGGAGGCGTTTTTCCAGGGCGATACCGGTGGCGAGCTCAGCGCAGAAGAGATTGAAGCCCAGATCCAGGCCCGGGCGGATGCCCGCAAGGCCCGGGATTTTGCTGAGGCAGACCGGATCCGTGACGAACTGGCGGAGAAGGGGATTATTCTGGACGATTCCCGGGAAGGTACCAGCTGGCGCCGGGGATAGACGTCCGGGGAAGCGGCAGTCCGGGTGGCAGAGTGCGGGGGAATGACCTTGTAGGTATTTTCCCGTACAATGCGGCCCTCAAAATCAGAATGCCCCCTCAATACTGGAAGGGGGAGTCGGGAAACCTAACCCACCGAGGCAGACAACGATGACAGAACGCGTACAAGTCGGCGGCATCCAGGTCGCGAAGAATCTGTATGATTTCGTAAACAATGAGGCAATTCCGGGCACCGGTATTGACGCAGATAAATTCTGGGCGGAATTTGACAGCATTGTAAACGAGCTGGCCCCGCGCAATCGGGAACTGCTGGCCAAGCGTGACGCCATTCAGGAAAAAATGGACAGCTGGAACCGCGACCACAAGGGTCAGAAGCTGGACATGGCCGAGTACAAGTCCTTCCTGAAGGATATTGGCTACCTGGTTGAAGAACCTGCGGACTTCAAGATCTCCACAGTCAATGTGGATCCGGAAGTTGCCACCATGGCCGGGCCGCAGCTGGTTGTGCCGATCATGAACGCGCGTTTTGCCCTGAACGCAGCCAATGCCCGCTGGGGTAGCCTGTATGATGCCCTGTACGGAACCGATGCCATTTCCGAAGACAACGGTGCCGAGAAAGGCAAGGGTTACAATCCGGTTCGTGGCGCCAAGGTTATTGAGTGGGCCCGCAATCTGCTGGACGGTTCTGCGCCTCTGGCTTCAGGCAGCCACAAGGACGCGGTCAAATACTATGTTGACGGCGGCAAGCTGGCAGTAAAACTGCAGAACGGTGAAGTCACCGGTCTGAAAGACGAGTCCGGTTTCGTTGGATATACCGGTGCAGCAGAGGCTCCGGAAGGTGTGCTGCTGGTCAAGAACGGCATGCACTTCGAAATCCAGATCGATGACAGTCATCCCATTGGCAAGGACGATCCTGCCAATGTGAAAGACGTGCTCATGGAATCCGCTCTGACCACCATTATGGACTGCGAAGACTCCGTGGCCGCAGTGGATGCGGATGACAAGGCGCTGGCCTATCGTAACTGGCTGGGCCTGATGAAAGGGGACCTGCAGGAAACCTTCACCAAGGGTGGCAAGCAGCTGACCCGGAAGATGAACGGCGACCGTACCTACACTGCAGCCGATGGCAGTGAGCTGACCCTGAAAGGCCGCAGCCTGATGTTCATCCGTAACGTGGGTCACCTGATGACCAACCCGGCGGTACTGCTGAAAGACGGCCAGGAAGTTCCGGAAGGACTGATGGACGGTCTGATCACTTCCCTGATCGCCATCCACGACCTCAAAGGCCTTGGCAAATTCCGGAACAGCACCAAAGGCTCTGTCTATATCGTCAAGCCGAAAATGCACGGTCCGGAAGAAGTTGCATTCACCAATGAATTCTTCGGACGTGTGGAAGATGCCCTTGGTCTGCCCCGGTTCACCCTGAAAGTGGGCATCATGGATGAAGAGCGGCGTACCACAGTCAACCTGAAAGCCTGTATCCACGCTGCCAAAGACCGTGCGGTGTTTATCAATACCGGCTTCCTGGACCGTACCGGTGATGAGATCCACACCTCCATGGAGCTGGGTCCCTTCATTCGTAAAGGCCAGATGAAGCAGGCAACCTGGATCAATGCCTACGAGCAGTGGAACGTGGATATTGGTCTGGAAACCGGTTTCAGTGGCGTAGCCCAGATCGGTAAAGGTATGTGGGCCATGCCGGACCTGATGGCGGATATGCTGGTTGCCAAGATCGGACACCCGAAGTCCGGCGCCAACACTGCCTGGGTTCCGTCTCCGACTGCCGCCACCCTGCACGCCACCCATTACCATCAGGTCAATGTGGCCGAGGTCCAGGCGCAGCTGGAAAGCCGTGCCCGGGCCAGCCTGGACGATATCCTGACGGTTCCCGTGATGGAAAACCCGGAAGCCCTCACCGCCGAAGAAATCCAGCAGGAGCTGGACAACAACGCCCAGGGTATCCTTGGCTACGTGGTGCGCTGGGTAGATCAGGGTGTGGGTTGTTCCAAGGTTCCGGATATCAATGATATCGGCCTGATGGAAGACCGTGCGACTCTGCGTATCTCCTCCCAGATGCTGGCCAACTGGCTGCACCATGGCATCTGTGATGAAGCGCAGATCGTGGAAACCATGAAGCGTATGGCCGCCGTGGTGGACAAGCAGAATGCCGGTGATCCCGCATACTGCAATATGGCTCCGAATTTTGATGACAGTATCGCCTTCCAGGCAGCGCTGGCTCTGGTTCTTGAAGGCCGCAAGCAGCCCAATGGTTACACCGAGCCATTGCTGCACGCCTACCGTCTCAAGGTAAAGGCACGCTGAGTTAAGGTGCCTGAGCGTTGAGCTCAAATAAAAAACCCCGCTTCGTGTGGGGTTTTTTATTGGCGCTGCCCTGTGTCCGTCGGCAGCCGGGTGGGGTGGCTCAGTCCCTGTGCAGCTCGTTGGCGGCGTACAGGGTGTTCTGCAGCAGGGTCGCAATAGTCATGGGGCCTACGCCACCCGGAACCGGCGTAATGTAGGCTGCGCGGGCTGAGGCGGCCTCAAAGTCCACGTCGCCCCTGAGCTTGCCATCTTCCATGCGGTTGATGCCCACGTCGATCACTGTGGCACCCGGCTTCACCCATTCCCCTTTGATCAGCCCCGGTTTACCCACGGCTGCCACCAGAATGTCGGCTTCCCGGACAAATTTTTCCAGATCCGGAGTGAATCGGTGACAGACCGTTGTGGTGGCCCCTTTCAAGAGCAGCTCCATGCTCATGGGGCGGCCGACAATGTTGGAAGCGCCGACAATGACTGCGTGCTGGCCCTTGTAGGGGGTGTCAATACTGTCCAGAAGGGTAATAACGCCTGCTGGTGTACAGGGGCGCAGAGTGGGCTTGCGCTGCATCAGGCGGCCGATATTGAACGGGTGGAAACCGTCCACATCCTTGTCCGGCAGAATTTTCACCAGAATGGGATCGGCGTCCAGATGTGCGGGCAGTGGCAGCTGAACCAGTATGCCGTCTATGGTCGGGTTTTCGTTGAGTTCGTCGATCAGGGCTTCCAGTGCATCCTGGGAGGTATCTGCGGGCAGGTCATAGGACAGAGACAGAAATCCTACCTCGTCGCAGGCCTTGCGCTTGTTGCCGACGTATACCTGGGAGGCGGGGTCGTTTCCGACCAGTACCACGGCCAGCCCGGGGGCGCGCAGCCCTTTCTGTTTGCGGGCTTCTACGCCAGCAGCGACCTGCTGTCTTACTGTGGCGGCTATTTCTTTTCCATTGATCAGTATGGCGCTCATGTCTCGTCTTGTCGGTTGGGCATCGGTAAATGAAGGGCTGGCATTGTCTCACGGTTGCGCCGGATCGCCAATCGGTGCGGCTCTTTGTCCTGACTTCAGTGGCTTTGGCGCAGGCCAGGAGCCCCTGAAAAACAAAGATGTTTCAGCGAATGTGGAATTCCGTGTTGACGGGACACTCTGGCGCCGGTAATATGCGCGCCAACTTTGCTGAGGCACTGGTTGTTCAGTTTAGACGGGGTATAGCGCAGTCTGGTAGCGCGCCTGCTTTGGGAGCAGGATGTCGGGAGTTCGAATCTCTCTACCCCGACCACTTACTGAATGTTCAGGTGGGCGAACGGATAATGCGCCCGTAGCTAAGCTGGATAGAGCATCGGCCTTCTAAGCCGGTGGTCGCAGGTTCGAATCCTGCCGGGCGCGC
>JBFHSI010000037.1:0-19259 GCA_041591245.1 Marinobacter sp. | reverse complement strand
TGCTCGGGGAAGTAATCCTGGCTCCACACCTGAAACAGAGCCTGAAACGCCGGAATTTCTTCCATGGACTGGGACTGGAAGTCAAAACCTGCAAGTACCTCCTGCGACACCGGCACCGCTACAGGCTCTGCCGAAGTGGCGAAGCCCTCAATGCTGTCATCCGGCTCCCGCTCGATCACCCCCGCTTTCAGGTCCGTATCCGACACCACCGGCGCTGGGCCCGGTTCGGTTGTATCCCTTCCCAGCTGCCAGTTGGTCGCCAGAATCGCCAGTACAACCGACAGGGCCAGCAACAACAGTGGCCGCCCTCTGGTTTTCAGCGCCTGCAAAAATGCTGCACCGGTCCGGGACCTGGCTGCGGAGGTTTCACCCCGGACTTCCCGGGCGGCCTGGATTATGTGGGCCCGGGTAACTTCGTGCTCACCTTCCGAGTAGGCACCCAGCAGTGCCCGGTCACTGATCAGGTTGATCAGCCGGGGAATGCCTTCACTCTCCCGGAACAGGCGGTGGACGGCTCCCGGAGTAAAAATATCCCCCCGGACACCGGCAACACCCAGGCGATAGCGCAGATAGGCAGGAAGCTCATCCTTGCTGATGGCATTCAGATGGTAACGTGCAGTAACCCGCTGATTGAGCTGGCGCAACTCAGGCATGGCCAGAATCTGCTGCAATTCAGGCTGTCCTAGGAGCACGATCTGCAACAGTTTTTTCTCTGCGGTTTCCAGATTGGTCAGCAACCGCAACTGTTCAAGCACATCCGCCGAAAGGTTCTGGGCCTCATCAATCAGCAGAACCTTGTGGCGACCAGCACTGTGGGCACGGAGCAGATCCTGGTTGATCAGGTCCACCAGTTCCTTGATGGAGGCACCGGCGTCATGGGGAATTTCCAGTTCGTCACAGATGGAGGACAGCAATTCCCTGGCAGACAGGCGCGGATTGAGTATCAGCGCTATATCCACATTCTCCGGAACATTCTCCAGAAAACAGCGGGACACAGTGGTTTTGCCGGTGCCGACTTCTCCGGTAATAACAATAAAGCCGCCCTGCCCCTGGACACCGTACATCAGGTGCGCCAATGCTTCCTTATGGCGATCACTCAGGTACAGATATCGGGGGTCTGGCGCTATGGAGAACGGAGGTTCCCTAAAGCCGAAGAAGTCGTAGTACATGGGCATCCAGTCTGGTACTCAGGCGGGGGGATGATCAGCCATTGTCCATCCCCGGCCGGATATGGCGGTATCATACCGTTCGCCCTGCAGACCTGTCACCTCAGGAAGCCCCGGAATCGGTATTGCGTATCAGCCGGAGCTCGGCACTCTGCTGCCTCTGCTGTTTCAGTCTCCGGACACAGCGCTCCAGCGCTTTGGAAATGCGGGCATGGGAGCGGATCATGGATATCTTCGGCCAGGTCGCCCGTTCCCCGGCAAGAATCATTTCCCGCACAAATTCCGGATCCGGATTGCTCAGCATCCGCCGGTAGTCCCGGAGGGTATAGGTGGGCGCAATGGTCACATCACCGGAATAGCGCTGGGCCATGATGGCATGCAGGTGCCCCGACATCTGCCGCAGTATTTCCGGCTTCAGTCGTTTGCGCAGATAGTCAAAGATACCCTGTCCGTGGAACTGGATTTCCGATTTCAGGAGATGGGCCGGCAGATTCGCCAGTGCCAGCTTTTCATCCTGGCCCCGGTCATTCAGGAACGGGACTACATGGGGGTTGGTCTGGCTGACAATGGTGAAATTCACATCGTACAGGTGCATCAGGCGCTCTATGGGAAGATCGCTGACCACGGAGCCATCCACAAACCTCAGACGCGGCATATAGGGCAAGGAATTTCCATGTATGTCCTTTTTCATCAGGGTTACCGGAGGAAAGACTCCGGGAACTGCCGCACTCGCCAGTGCTGCACTCCAGACCAGAAGATACGGGGAGGTATAGCCACACAGCAGGCGGGATTTCTGATGGGTCTGTACCGGCGACGCACTGATATTGATGGAGCGTCCGGTGCGCAGGTAGGCTTCCTCGAAGGTGTATTCACCAATATTGGCCTTGAGACAGGAACGCAACTGCTGCTGGTCCATCAGGCCATCACCGCGAAAGGCGCTCATCAGCCCCCGCCACTTCCAGGCCTTGAGGTTATGGTTCTCGGGAACCAGCATCTCCGGTATCTCGGCATCGGTATGGACCCCGAGCATGCCGGCAATAATGGCACCAATACTGGAGCCGGCCACTACCTGGGGCAGAAGCCCCTTCTCCCAAAGAGCCTTGATAACCCCGAAATGAAACATACCCAGGGTGGCCCCGCCACTGAGTAACAGTGCCGGGCGGCCATAACTGGTCAGGGTATCCCGGAAAAACTGCAGCTTGTCAGCGACCGGAAATCCGGGCACCGGATGGTCACACAGGAAATCCAGAGCCTCGCACACCTGGGTAATGTACTCTTCAATCAGGTGTTTGGTACCCACCCGGGAACGGGTATACAGGGCCGGGTTGCCCATATTTCCCAGATCATGATGCAGGCCCTCTCTCAGGGCCCGCTTCAGGCGCTCGAAGTCATTCTGCTGGCGGTACTGCTTCAGATTGCTGAGACGATCGTAAACCAGCTCGTAGTGATACAGGTCTGAACTGAAGTCCTCTTTCCAGTCTGCGTTGCCTTCGAGTACATCCAGCTCGAGAGCCGCAGCTTTCCAGACCTCATAATTGGGGGCTTCAGCCAGCATTTTCCGGAACTTGGCAATTCTGGGGTCCTTGATCACCGGCAGCCTAACCTCCTGTTGGGTGCGCTCAGAAGTCGTCGAGCATCAGATCTTCATCGTCTTCATTGGCGAAGGGATCGTTTTTCACCTTACCATCATTGATCAGGAATTCCCTGCGCTGCAGATAGGCATTGCGGACAAAGGTATAGGTATCACCGGAAATAAACCCTTCCGCCGGTATCAGGTCTGCCCGTTTATCAACCACCTGGACACCCCGGGCATAATAACTCTCGGGGCTTTCAACATTGTCCCACAGGGACGGGGCGACAAAACTGTCTGTGGCGAACCCGGTAAAGTCCCTGGGGCTGGACGGCCCCAGCAACGGCAGCATCAGATAGGGACCAGAGCCCATTCCCCAGTAACCGAGGGTCTGACCAAAATCTTCCGGACGTTCCGGCAGATCAAAAGCCGTAGCCACGTCAATAAGGCCACCCAGACCAAACACCGTGTTGTAGGTGAAGCGCCCGGCAGCGACAACCGCCGACTCCCCCTTCAACTGCAGCACACTGTTGGTGAAGTTCCGCACTTCCGTAAGGTTGTTGAAGAAATTGGTCACCGCCCGGTCTGCAAAACCTGGCATCAGGTTCCGGTAAAACCGGGCCACCGGCTTCAGAAACCAGCGGTCGATGGTTTCATTGAAACTGAACACCTTGCGGTTCCAGTTCTCGTATGGATCCGTTTCGTGGGCCTGAACATCCCATTCGGACGCGGGTTCCCTGGCCTCACGGGCAGAAAGCGGGCCGGAAGCAAATACGGCCAGCATGGTGATCAGCAACAGAGCACGAGGCCAGTGCCGGAAGGAAAGAGGTCTCATTTTCAGCCCTTGGGTTGTGTATGGTCTCAATTCGTCGCAATGCCGGTACATTGTTTTGTTTTTATTATTGTTCCCAGGTTCCCCGGGACACAGGATACCCATACCCGGTCTTCATGTTAGCACTCCTGTGCCAGCACTTCGCAGAGTCCATGCGGATATAAAAGGTATCATGCAGGCAAAAGACAAGCCTGAAGAAGACAAATTCCGGTCAGCCACCAGCCCCCGAAGGGGCCAGGCAGGCCGGAATTGGTGGTTAGCGGTGGCGAACGATAACGCTGCCAATGGAGTAGCCTGCACCAAAGGAACAGATAACGCCCAGGTCCCCGGCTTTCAGGTCATCCTTGTGTTTGTGGAAGGCAATAATGGAGCCAGCGGAACTGGTATTGGCATACTCATCCAGAATCACCGGCGCTTCATCTTCCGTCGCATCCCGTCCCAGAATCTTCCGGGCAATCAGATGGTTCATATTGAGGTTGGCCTGGTGCAGCCACATACGGCGCAGGTCATCCGGGCCCAAGGACAGGCTTTCCAGTTGCTCCAGAATAGTGGACGCCACCAGCGGTGACACTTCCTTGAAGACCTTGCGTCCCTGCTGCACAAACAGCTTGTCAGGTTTACCTATACCCGACTCATCTGCCCGGTTCAGGAAGCCGAAATTGTTACGGATGTTATTGGAAAACTGGGTTGTCAGTTTGGCGCCCAGAATCTCGAAACCCTGGCCATCCTGAGTACCTTCTTCACGCTCCACAAGGATCGCTGTGCAGGCATCACCGAAGATGAAATGACTGTCCCTGTCCCGGAAATTCAGGTGTCCGGAGCAGATTTCCGGGCTCACCACCAGTACCGCCCGGGCTGCGCCGTTTTCCACGGCATTGACCGCCGCCTGCAGACCGAAAGTGGCGGAACTGCAGGCCACGTTCATGTCGTAGGCAAAACCCTCGATACCCAGGGCAGCCTGTACTTCCACAGAAATGGCCGGATAGGGCCGCTGCATGTTGGAGCAGGCTACAATGACCGCATCCACATCTGCGGCAGTCTTGCCGGCCTGCGCCAGCGCTTCGTTACAGGCAGAAACCGCCATCTCACACTGTACCGAAGGCTCGTCATTGCTGCGCTCCGGAATGCTCGGTGTCATACGTGCAGGGTCAAGGATGCCTTCCTTGTCGATCACGTGCCGGCGTTTGATACCCGACGCTTTTTCAATAAATGCCGAAGAGGAGTGCTGCAGTGGCGTCAGTTCACCACTGGCAATACTGTCGGCATTGCTCGCATTGTACTGATCCACATACTGATTGAATGCTTCAACCAGTTCATCGTTATCTATGGTTGCTGGCGGAGTGTACAGGCCAGTTCCGCTAATGACGGCTTTAATCACGCTAACTCCACGTCATGGTTATGGAAACACAAGGCTCAAAAAAATACTGCCAGAAATACTAACACAGTCTCCCGGCTTTTCCCGACACACATAGGGCCAGATGGCACCGCATTAGTGCAAAGGGGCTAAACCCGCGTCTTTTCCCACTGGCGCTCCAGCCGTTTTACGGAAACCGTCATCACTGTGCCCAGTTGCTGTGCAAAAAACGAAACCCGGAACTCCTCCAGCATCCATCGATACAGCATCAGCTCCTCATCCCGGACACCCTGCCGCTGCTGCTCGTCCCGTTTGCTGGCATAGCGGGACCACAGGGGTTCCATCAGATGCAGGAATTCCCTCTCCCGGCCCATTTCCCTGGGCATTTTCTCCAGCCGTACCAGTGCCGCCTCGAAATACCTGCCGTACTGGGCCAGCCAGTCCGGAGGTGTGGCCACCAGAAACCCAGGGTAGACCAGGTTCTGGATCTGGAACTTCAGGTCCGCCATGCTGTTGGCAAGGGCCAGATTGATTTTGCCCTTGAGCTTCTTCGCCACCTTCTGATAGCCGGACATGGCCTGAAACAGACGCTCATCCGCCTGTTCCAGGGCCGGAATAAAGTCACCACGGCCCGCTTCCCAGACCCTGTCAAAAGCCTCGGAACTGCGAGGCAGTCCATCCGCAAGGAAATGCTGCATGGCGGTTGCCAGCAACAGGTCATCCAGCAGCACCCTGGCCTGCCCCACCGGGGCAAACATCAGGGCTGACTGACGGAATCTGGGCAGCTTCCGCTCCAGCCCCTCCAGAATCCGGCCGAACCGGTTCAGAATCAGCCGGGCCACCGCCCTGCGGGTAAAATCTTCTGCAGCCAGGCGGTCCAGGCACCGGGTTTCCCGCACATTACTGCCAAGGTCCTCAAGGGCCGGGTACACAGTCACCTGCATTCCGCCCTTTTCCGTCTGCACCTGCTCCGGCAGCGTGCCGAACTGCCAGTCCGGGTATTCCGCGCTGTCCTGACTGCCGGAATCACTTTCAGGGACCGAGCTCAGCGCCTCTTCCGCTTTGCCCTCCAGGCGACTCTGTAAATCTGTGGTTTCCCGGCCTTCGGCAATCACCTTGCCGCCATCCCCCAGTACCCTCAGGTTCATCCGCAGGTGTCGCGGTAACTGGGATTCCGACCAGGCTTCCGGATCAATACGGACACCGGTCATGCGCCGTAACTGCTCCCCCAGCTGCAAAGCCAGGGGTTCATTGGAAGGCTGCATATTGGCCAGGGCGGCATCCACAAAATCCGGCACCGGCACAAAGTTCCGGCGCAGGGATTTCGGCAGCCCCTTGACCAGGGCAATACATTTTTCTCTCAGCAGTCCGGGCACCAGCCACTCCAGGCGCCGGGCCGGAATCTGCCGCAGTGCCATCAGCGGTACCTGCAGGGTGACGCCATCCTGTTCACTGGTGGGTTCAAATTCATAGCTGAGCGGATAGCGGACCCCTTCCCACTCCAGATAGTCCGGGTAAAGCTTGTCCGCCTCCGCATCCAGCGGTCGCTGCAGCACATCCTCTTCGGAAAGTTCCAGGGCCTTGAGCTGCTCGGCCGGCAAACTCTTCCACCAGGTTTCGAAATGGCGGCCGCTGACGATATCGGCCGGCAGATGCTGGTCGTAAAACGCCACCAGCACTTCATCATCCACCAGAAGATCCCGGCGCCGGGCCTTGTTTTCGATATCCTCCACCGACTCCAGCATGGCCCGGTTTCGGGCGATAAACGGGGCCTTGGAGCGATACTCCCCCTCCACCAGCGCCCGGCGGATAAACAGGTTCCGGCACTCCTCCGGGTCCACACTGGCGTAGGGAATACGACGCCGGGAAACAATATCCAGGCCGTACAGGGTCACCTTCTCATACCCCATCACCTGGGCCCGTTTCAGCTCCCAGTGGGGTTCGGAATAGTGGCGTTTCACTACATGGGCCGCCAGGGGTTCGATCCACTCCGGCTGGATAGCGGCAACCGTGCGGGCAAACACCCGGCTGGTTTCCATGATTTCCGCAGCAACAATCCATTTGGGTCCGGTCTTTGCCACTTTCGAGCCAGGAAAGATCACCACCTTGCGGTTACGGGTAGCCAGGTACTCCCGGTTCTCCACCTTTACCGCCACATGACCCAGCAGCCCCGCCAGGATGGCCTTGTGCAGGGCCACATAACTGGCAGGCTCCGGATTGGTTTGCAGCTTCTGTTCCTTGCAGATCAAAGTGAGCTGCCGGTGAATATCCCGCCACTCGCGCATTCGCATCCAGCTCAGGAAATGCTTCTGGCACACTTTTTTCAGCTGATTCTGGGACTGTTCCTGACGCTGTTCCTCATAGAAGTTCCAGATATTCAGCAGGGTGACAAAATCCGATTCCTTGTCATTGAAAGG
The DNA here is from genome assembly GCA_041591245.1 of Marinobacter sp. Lineage (GTDB taxonomy): Bacteria > Pseudomonadota > Gammaproteobacteria > Pseudomonadales > Oleiphilaceae > Marinobacter. The sequence continues at coordinate 11,920 of JBFHSI010000037.1, read as the reverse complement.
AGCATGGGCCTGGTCCGCGGCCTGCTGTTTGTCCTGGGGCCGTTCCCTGGGATCCTGGATACTCAGGCCGGCGATGATGATCAGGGTTTCCGCCAGACTCCCCTGCCCGGCAGCGGTCACCAGCATCCGGGCAAGGCGGGGATCCAGAGGCAGGCGCGACATGGTACGTCCGACCCGGGTGACCCGGCGCTTGTCGTCCACCGCACCCAGCTCTTCCAGCAGTTTGTAACCATCGTTGATCTGCCGGCTGTCCGGGGCTTCGAGAAACGGAAAATGGCGAATATCCCCCAGCCCAGAAGTAGCCATCTGCAGAATGACGGAGGCCAGATTGGTACGCAGGATTTCGGGATCGGTAAATTCCGGACGGTTCAGGAAGTCGGTTTCATCATAAAGACGAAAACAGATTCCGGGTGCCACCCGGCCACAGCGTCCGGCCCGCTGGTTGGCACTGGCCTGGGATACTGGCTCCACCGGCAACCGCTGGATCTTGGAGCGTACACTGTAGCGGCTGATCCGGGCCACACCAGTATCAATGACATAGCGGATGCCCGGTACTGTCAGCGAAGTTTCTGCCACGTTGGTGGAGAGTACAATGCGGCGGCCCCGATGGGCCTGAAATACCCGGTTCTGTTCCTGGTTGCTGAGCCGGGAATACAGGGGCAGAACTTCCGTATGCCGCAGTTCCGCATGGCGAAGCACCTTGCTCAGGCTGCGGATTTCCCGCTCACCGGGCAGGAATACCAGCACATCTCCCGGCGGCAGCTTTGCCTTGCGTTCATGCTGTTCTATCTCATCCAGGGCCGCCAAAACGCCGTCCGCCCAGCTCTGGTCCCGGTCGTCCTCATCCCCGGTCAGCGGGCGATAGCGGATATCCACCGGATAGGTACGGCCACTGACTTCAATGACCGGAGCCTGGTTGAAGAACTGACTGAATCTGTCCACCTCAATGGTGGCGGAAGTAATGATGACTTTCAGGTCCGGGCGTTTGGGCAGAAGCTGACGCAGATAGCCCAGCAGAAAATCGATATTGAGGCTGCGCTCATGGGCTTCATCGATAATCAGTGTGTCATAGCCATCCAGGAAGCGGTCGTGCTGGATTTCCGCCAGCAGAATCCCGTCGGTCATCACCTTGACCCGGGACTGTTCCGAGGTGTTGTCAGTAAAACGCACCTGGTAACCAATCTGCTGCCCGGTCTGTTCCCCCAGCTCCTCGGCAATCCGGGCGGCCACACTTCTTGCGGCAATCCGGCGGGGCTGGGTGTGCCCAATCATGCCCCGGATCCCCCGGCCCATATTCATGCAGATTTTCGGTATCTGGGTGGTTTTTCCAGACCCGGTTTCACCGGCGATGATCACCACCTGGTGGTTTTCTATGGCATCACGGATGTCATCCACCCGCTCCGAGACCGGCAGCCCCGCCGGAAAGCTGGCCGGGCGATGCACGGCCCGGCGTTTCTGCACCTTCTCCAGGCCGCTCTGCAGCCAGCGCTCCGCCTTGTCCAGATCCTTGCTCTGGGGCCGGCCTTTGGTTCTGGCCAAAAGCCGGTGGATACGGGCCGCTTCCTGCTGATTGCAGTCATTCAGCTGTGACTGTATATCCCGGACTCGGTGCTTTTGATCCCGGGTGCTGTCAACGTTGGAGGTTTCGGTTGGGGTGTTGGTCATCAAAATACAGAACTGCTCTCATTCAGTATCAGTCAGCGGAAGTGGCGACAGTCTATCGGGAAATGCACCGCCTTAAAATCAGAAAACCCCACCACAGGGGCAGGGTTTTCGGATAAGCGTCACGGGACAACACACCGAAGGACGGTGCGCTCCCGGTTGCCGTTACTGATTGGCGGGCTCGTCTCGCAGTTCCCGGCGCAGGATCTTGCCCACATTGGTCTTGGGCAGGTCATCCCGGAATTCAAAGTGCTTGGGCACCTTGTAGGCGGTCAGGCGTTCGCGGCAGAACTCCTTGAGCTCGTTCTCTGTAACCCCTTCCGGTGACGCTACCAGGTATACCTTGACGGCTTCGCCGCTCTTGGCATCAGGAATACCCACAGCTGCACACTCGATGACTTTCGGGTGGCTGCTGACTACATCCTCGATCTCATTAGGGAACACATTGAATCCGGACACGATAATCATGTCCTTTTTCCGGTCCACGATGCGGATATAGCCATCTTCCTGAATCACGGCAATATCACCAGTTTGCAGGAAACCATCGTCAGTAAAGGACTTCCGGGTATCTTCCGGACGCTGCCAGTATCCCTTCATAACCTGGGGACCGCTGACACACAGCTCACCCGGCTCACCCAGAGCGGTTTCCTTGCCGTCTTCATCGATAGTTTTCACTACAGTAGACGGAATCGGCAGACCAATGGTACCCAGCTGAATGGCGCTGCGGGGGTTGAAGGTAACAACCGGCGAGGTCTCGGTCATGCCGTAGCCTTCGGAAATCTCACAGCCGGTAACCCGCTGCCACATTTTCGCGGTATCGCTGGTCAGGGCCATGCCACCGGATGAAGTCAGCTTCAGGCTGCTGAAATCCAGGTCCTGGAAGGCTTCATTATTGCAGAGAGCCACAAACAGGGTGTTCAGTCCCAGGAAAGCCGTAAACTTGTACTTGCTGATTTCCTTGACAAATCCCGGAATATCCCTGGGATTCGGAATCAGGATGTTATGGGCACCGGCTTCCAGCATGATGCCGCAGTTCAGGGTAAAGGAGTAAATGTGGTACAGCGGCAGAGGCGCAATTACCACTTCCTTCCCTTCCTCGACAGCGTCTTCCAGCATCGGGCGCACCTGCAGCAGGTTGGACACCAGGTTGCCGTGGGTCAGCATGGCGCCTTTGGCAACACCTGTGGTTCCGCCGGTGTACTGAAGAACGGCGATATCCTCCCGGTTGCAATCTACCGGAGTGAACTTCTCGCGGGCACCGGCAGACAGGACAGCGGGCAGTTTATGGGCACCCGGAAGGTTGAACGCAGGTACCATTTTCTTGATGTATTTGATTGCGGCGTTCATCACCATGCGCTTGAGGGGCGCATTCATGTCCGCGATTTCAGTGACGATAACATGTTCAATGCTGGTGTTGGCCAGAACCTTCTCGGCCTTGTCTGCCATGTTTGCCAGCACCACCAGTGCCTTGGCTCCGGAGTCGTTGAACTGGTGCTCCATTTCCCGGGTGGTGTACAGGGGGTTGGTGTTCACCACAATCATGCCTGCCCGCATGGCACCATAAACCACCACCGGATACTGGCACACGTTCGGCAACTGAACCGCGATGCGGTCACCGGGTTTCAGGTTTGTGCTGTTCTGCAACCAGGCAGCGAAATTACGGCTTTGGGTATCCAGGTCACGGTAAGTGAGAGTCGCGCCAACAGCACTGAAGGCCGGAAGGTCTGCATATTTCTTTACAGCCTGCTCGAAGACCTCAACCATGCTCTTGTATTTATTCAGGTCGACCTCGCGAGGCACGCCAGCGGGGTATTTGTCCTGATAGAACTTCTCAAAATCCATCACCATCTCCTGTTGGGCGCTTTTGATTGTAATAATTCATCTGTGTAAAGCTGACAAAAAATCAACCCTACAAAAGTCTCACTCTCAAAAAAGTGGGGAGAGAATAGCAGTTTTGTTAACGTTGAGGTAGTTTTCGGTCCTCTGTGGGACTAACTCCCTTCAAATCCAGACCTTTCGGAGCACGCCATGACCGATTCCATCGATACCCTTGACAACATCACTTACGACGAGCTGAACGAAGGCGATTCCGCTACCTTCTCGCGCACTCTGACTGAACAGGAACTGGTGCTTTTTGCTGCGGTCTCCGGTGATGTCAATCCGGTCCATCTGGATGCCGAGTTTGCAGCCCAGTCCATGTTCAAGGAGCGTATTGCCCATGGTATGTGGAGCGGTTCCCTGATTTCCGCCGCCCTGGCCACTGTCATGCCCGGCCCCGGCACCATCTATCTGGAACAGAGTCTGAGCTTCAGGCGCCCTGTAAAAATTGACGACACCCTTACCGTCACACTGACTGTACTGCGCAAGGAACCGAAAAACCGGGTAACCTTCCAATGCGAGGTCCACAATCAGAAAGATCAGCTGGTTGTGTCCGGAGAGGCCAAGGTAATAGCACCTACAGAAAAGGTCTCCCTGCCCAAACCACGCTTACCAAAAATTAACATCGAAGGCTGATCCCGGTCGAAGAAGAATGTCTCATTCTCGGGACTCATGTGTCGAAAAATCTTACAGGGGCAGCGATGGTTTCCCTTCATCGTGCCAGAATTCGGTGGCAGAAACTTTGCAGCCCACTGTTTTAAAAGCAGCACGCGGCAGATGGCGCCATAATTGCTGAATCTGAGCCGGCGAGGAATTTCTCAGGAAACCCTCGCCGGATATGCCGAGCTTTGCCGATGACCTCAACCGCATCGGCTTTTTTTATTTGCTTAACTGCTTCATGGCCGATTCCAGGCCATCAATGGTCAGCGGATACATATGATCGCTCACCAGCTGCTTTGTCATTCCCAGTGAACCACCGCTTCCCCAGTAGTTTTCCGGCAATGGGTTAAGCCAGATCACCTTGCGGAAATGCTCGGTAATTCTCTGGAACCAGACAGCCCCGGCCTCCTCATTCCAGTGTTCAATGGAGCCCCCAGGGTGGGAAATTTCATAAGGTGCCATAGTGGCATCCCCGACAAAGATGACTTTGTAGTCCGGAGTGTATTTATGCAGGATATCCCAGGTACTGGTGGTTTCATTCATGCGCCGGATATTGCTGGTCCAGACGCTTTCATAGACAAAGTTGTGGAAGTAGAAATACTCCATATGCTTGAACTCAAGGCGGGCTGCCGAGAACAGCTCCTCACAGACCCGGATGTGGGGGTCCATGGACCCACCCACATCAAAAAATATCAGCACCTTGACCGCATTATGCCGCTCCGGAACCATCTTCAGATCAAGGAATCCGGCATTGCGGGCTGTTGAACGTATGGTGTCATCCAGGTCCAGCTGATCGGCAGCCCCCTGCCGGGCAAATTTTCTCAGGCGCCGGAGGGCCACCTTGATATTGCGGATTCCCAGAGTAATGCTGTCATCCAGATCCTTGTATTCACGCTTTTCCCAGACCTTGACCGCCCGCCCCTGGCGCCCGTCTTTCTGACCAATGCGGAAACCTTCCGGATTGTAGCCATTGGCACCGAAGGGGGAGGTCCCACCGGTACCCACCCACTTGTTGCCACCGGCGTGGCGCTCCTTCTGCTCTTCCATGCGCTTTTTGAAGGTTTCTATCAGCTCCTCAAGCCCCCCCAGGGAATCGATTTTTGCCTTGTCTTCCTCCGACAGATACTTCTCGAACTCCGCACGCAGCCAGTCGTCCGGAATCAGCATCTCCATAAGGTCTTCAAGATTCTCGATCCCCTCGAAATAGGCCTTGAAGGCCCGATCAAACTTGTCGAAGTGGCGTTCATCCTTGACCAGGCACAGGCGCGCCAGGTAATAGAACTCCTCCATGTCGGCAAAGGCAAGACGATTCTGCAGGGCTTCCAGCAGATCCAGAAACTCACTCAGGCTTGCCGGCACTTTGGCCCGGCGGACTTCGAGAAAGAAATCAATCAACATAAAACGGGACTCTTGCCGGGGTTCAGCTGCGACGACGGGCCATGAACGCCAGCTTCTGCAGCAGGTGCACGTCTTGTTCATTCTTGACCAGGGCACCATACAGCGGCGGCAGGGCGGAACTAGTGTCCTTCTCCTGCAGCATCCGCGCAGACAGCTCATCCGCCATCAGCAGTTTCAGCCAGTCAATCAGCTCAGATGTGGAGGGCTTTTTCTTCAGTCCCGGGACCTTGCGTACATCGAAGAAGACTTCCAGTGCATCCCGGACAATCTCCTGCTGCAGTCCCGGGAAATGAACATCCACAATATCCTGCATGGTGTCCCGGTCCGGGAAGCTGATGTAGTGGAAGAAGCAGCGGCGCAGGAAGGCATCCGGCAATTCCTTCTCGTTGTTACTGGTGATCACCACAATGGGGCGCTTCTTGGCTTTGACGAACTGCTGGGTTTCGTAGACGAAGAATTCCATGCGATCCAGTTCCAGCAACAGGTCGTTGGGAAACTCGATATCCGCCTTGTCGATTTCATCAATCAGCAGGACCACCTGGTCGTCCGCATCAAAGGCCTCCCAGAGCTTGCCTTTGACAATGTAATTACTGATGTCCTTGACCTTTTCATCCCCCAGCTGGGAATCCCTCAGGCGTGACACAGCATCGTATTCATACAGCCCCTGCTGGGCCTTGGTGGTGGATTTTATGTGCCAGGAAATCAGACGCAGACCCAGTGCCGCAGCCATTTCTTCCGCCAGCAGAGTCTTGCCGGTGCCCGGCTCGCCCTTGATCAACAGCGGTCGCTGGAGAGTGATCGCTGCATTGACAGCCATTTGCAGATCATCGGTCGCAACGTACTTTTCGGTACCGGTAAATTTCATACTTCGGATTCCTGTTGGTTACTTTTTCTTTTCCTGGTCATCAGGTTTTACGTCCGGCTTGTCATCCGGGAGGGACGAATCTTCCACATCAGGGATATCCTCGAACTCGGAAAGGTCGAAATCTTCCAGCCCGAACTCTTCCTCAGGAGCCTCTTTTTCTGATTCCGGGGCACCCTGCCCTGCAGTGTCTGCGTCATCCGGCGCAACGGCTTCGGTTACCTCCGGAATGGCCTCCGGCTCAGGCACCTCCGATGCCATCTGCTCTTCCAGTTCCCGGTTCAGCTCTGCCAGAATCCCCTGCTCTGCTTCATCCACCGGTTCTTCGTCAGCCAACTTTTGGACCTTGCGCTTTTTCAGCAGCAGCCAGACCAGAGCCAGCACAATCACACCCAGGGTACTGGCGCCGGCAACAAGCCACCAGCCGGCAAATGAAGATGCCGGCTCAGGCTCCTCGGGAGGTGGCTCAGCCGCCGTAACCGGCATGGGGGTCTCAACCTGACTGATATCTATGGGGCCGGTAACGGGCACTACCGGTTCCGGTTCAGGCTCCGGCATAACCGGTGTAGCCTCGGCAAGCGCCTCGGGCACGATATATTCCGTATTGAAACTTACCTTTCTGGCAAAGGTCTTGCCATCGGCCAGCACATCAATGCGGTAGGCTCCGGGCTCGGGCAGGCGGGTGATCATATCCGAGTAGACACCGTCATCCGGTGGCTGATCTGCAGACAGCGTCTTGGTACCACTGCGGCCATCGCCGGAGGTGATGGTCACCTCCACCCCGATCACTCCGAGAAAATCAGGATTGATAATCTTCTCGTCGTTCTCGAAAAAGGCAATACGAAGGTCCACCGGCGACGCTTCGTCAAATGCAGAAGGCACAGGGCTGACCACCATGCGCAGATCGCTGACCACCGTAACCCGGCTGCCCTCACCCGGCTCCCCGCGAAGTTCCCAGCGTCCGGCCACAGGATCCGTCACTGTGACAAGGTCATACCCTGGCTCGCTGGCCCAACGGATGGTCGCAGGCAAATCCGAAGCCGTTACACTGTTCCCCTCCGGCGTCACCAGCTCCAGTGGAGCCTGGGCGTCAGATCCTTCCCTGTCCCGGAAAATCAGGGCAGTAAACTCACTGACTCCGGAATCCACCACGAAGCTGTTGCCCTCAATAGGAATCTGCTCCTGGGGGGCAGCCGCGTTCAGGGCTTCCAGAAATGCCAGGTTCAGGGCACGGGCACTGTCCGCCACCTGGAAATGACCGCCGGAGGCATCCGCAAGCTGTTTCAGGAATTCGGCATCCGCCTGTGCCGACAGGGCAATAGGGTGAAATTTCGCACCCCGGGCAACCAGTTGCGGCACAACCCTCTGAAGTATGCGCTGTTCTTCCTGCTGATTGAGTTCGGGGGAATCGGAAATATCCACCTTGCCGTCAGACAGGATAATGAAGTGGGTATTGTCGAGGCGGTCATCCCTGCCACCTTCATCACCGGCGACTTCGATGGCTTTGCCCAGATTGGTTCTCAGGGCTACCGAGTTGATCTGCCCGGAACGGGTGATCATGGTCTGGCGCCAGTTGTCACTGACACTCCGGTGCGGAACCAGCATGTTCACATACTGGCCAAAGGTCCAAAGACCTGCACTGGTCTGCTCCGGCAGCATGCCCGCCAGCAACCGCACCGCTGAGCGGCGCAGATTGTCCGGGTCGTTCTTTTTCATGGAACCGGAAATATCAACGATGATCCGGACATCCGTGGGCTCCGGCAGAACCGGATCAGGGGACTGCGCCTGCAGGTCTGCGGCGAGGCACGCCAATGTCAGCAAAACCAGTATCACGATTCTTGGCATTATCGCCCTCCGGAGCCAGGCTCCGTTATTGGCTGTTCTGTTCAGCGCCGGACCAGACGGTAGCGCACCAGATCCAGAATCCAGACCAGCAGCATAACCAGCCCGGCAGCGCTCAGGTTGAATAGCGCCCTGCCCGCCTCATCCACATCCCCCAGAATCATTTCATAGCCACCAAACAGCCAGGCAGGTATCCACCAGCCGGCCAGGTCAGGCGATTCCACCGGGGTCAGCAAACAGGCAACCAGCGCGGCCAGTAACAGGGTGCGCAGACCATAAAGGGGCAGGAAACGAAACAGTCGTTTCATCATAAACAAAAAAACCACAAAGGCGATCAGATAGGCCGCCCAGAAAACTCCATAAGCCGTAGAGGCATCAGTCTCAATCATTACAGAATCCAGTGAATGATGTGTTCTTCCCAGTCGTCTTCCGGCACCTGATCTTCAGAAACAACCTTGTGCCGGATAGACACACCGGCTTTATGAACGGATTCGGGATCGCCACTGCGCAACGGGTGCCAGTCTGCCAGGGGACGGCCTTCCGCCAGGGTGCGATAGGCGCAGGTCAAAGGTAACCAATGGTAGTCCGTTACCGTATCCGGTGTCAGTACCGTACAGCCGGGAACCCTGTTCAGACGCTCGCTGTACACCGTGCACTGACAGCTGTCCTGATCCATGTAACGGCATACCAGGTCCGTGTGATAGACCTCCCCGGTATCCTCATCCTCAAGCTTGTTCAGGCAGCACTGACCACAGCCGTCACACAGGGATTCCCATTCCGCAGGCGTCATCTCGCCCAGGCGTTTTCTCTGCCAGAAGGGAATCTGGGCGATCATCGCTTGCGGGTCTCCAGTTTCCGTCGGAACTCGAGGACACAGTCATCCTGCTCTTCCGGCATCTGCAGATGGAAACCTTTTTCCTCAAGAGCCTCCAGCACCTGCTGTCCGGTGGCCCGGGCCAGTTTGCGGTCCGGAGTCAGTACCAGGTCCATGGCATGAACCGGTTGACCGAAAATGGTACGCAGACTTTCCGGCAGCTCATTCCAGTCGTGGTTCCGGCGCACGAAGATGTAGGTATCGTTTTTCTTGCTGCTACGGAATACAGAAACAAATTCCCGCTCTTTCATGATGCCAACAGTTCCTCGATTTCGTTTCTGAACGGAGCCAGGATTTCCCTTCTCCAACCTGCAAAAAACACCTGTTTATCCAGGCTTCCGTCCTGAATCATTTTTTCCAGACGCTTTCTTGGCGCCAGCAGCTCCATGGGAATCCCACTGGCCTCGGAAGCCTTGCGGAAGACCCGTTTCAGCTGCTTGAACAGGCCCTGCTGTTCCCGGGTCAGGGGTGCCGCAATGGCTTCTGGAACCGGCTTGCCGCTGGCTCCCTTTGCAATCAGTTTGACCAGGGTTTCACCATAGCGGCGAACCACCCCTGAGGGTACCCCCTGAATATCTCCTAGCTCCTCCGGAGAATCCGGCAACCGCTCGGCAATGGCAATCAGCAGGGCATCAGCCAGCACCCGGTTACGGGGACGGTCCTGACGCTGGCATTCGTGTTCACGCCAGCGCACCAGCTCCCGCAGCACTGCCTGTTTGACCGGGCTAAGGGCCCAGCCGCCCCGCAACTTCAGGTAATGCAGATCCGGGTCATCCAGGCTCGCCAGCTCGTCGGCGAACCGGGCAGACTCCTCCGGCAGCGCATGGATCAGGCCCAGCTCACCAAGGCGCTCCTGCAACCAGTCATACATGGGCTGCAGAAAGCGGATATCTTCTATCGCATAGCGCTGCTGCGCTTCGGACAGGGGCCGGGCCAGCCAGTCCGAGCGGGTAGCGGATTTGTCCAGGGTTTCCCCGAACAGATGCTCAACTGCCCGGGCATAGCCCAGAGAAAAGCCCTCACCCGCCAGAGCGGCACCTATCTGCAGATCCAGCACGCCCTTGAGCTCAATACCCAGCCACTGCCGAAACAGCTCCAGGTCCTCACTCATGGCATAGAGCAGTTTCGGGGCTTCCGGATTGGCCAGGCGCTCCCGAAAGCCCCGTGAAGCTTCAGCCACTTCCGGATCCACAAGACGGAACTGATCCGCCAGTCCCAGCTGTACCAGCCCCGGAATGGGGTAGAAAGTACTGACCCGCTCGAATTCTGTATCCAGCGCCAACGGGGTGTCCTCCCCCTGCGCCAGCCATTGGTCCAGCTCTTCCGGTGTCCGGATCCAGGTAATGGCTGCGGGCGCAGGGGGTACATCAACAACAGGAGTAAAAGATGCCATAAGAAAACCAGATAGGGTTTATTCGGAGAGTGGTTTGCGGCCCCGAAAAGCGTGACTCAGGGTAAAACCATCTACATATCCGAGTTCGCCGCCCACCGGAATACCATGGGCAAGGCGGGTAATCAGCACATCCCGGCCATCAAGGCGGTCTGCAATATAGTGGGCAGTAGCCTCACCTTCCACAGTAGGATTGGTTGCCAGTATCAGCTCTTTCACACCTTCCCGGTTTACCCGGCCCAGCAGACGCTCGATACCGATTTCCTCCGGGCCGACACCGTCAATGGGTGACAGATGCCCCATAAGCACGAAATATCCGCCTTTGTAGTCACCAGCCTGCTCTATGGCCAGCAGGTCCGAAGGGCTTTCCACCACACAAAGAATGCCGTTGTTACGGACAGGGTTCTCACAGATTGAGCAAACTTCCGTATCCGAAAAATTCTGGCAACACTCGCACCGGCGCACGCCGGTCATTGCATTGTCCAGAGCCTCAGACAGGCGCACACCACCGGAACGTCCCCGTTCCAGCAGATGAAACGCCATACGCTGGGCTGTCTTCTGTCCGACACCGGGCAGGCAGCGCAGGGCATCGACCAGTTCGTCAACCAGAGGGCTGAATGCCATGAAACATCCTCAAACCAGAATACAGGGGTGATTGCGCCCTCAGAAGGGCATCTTGAAGCCGGGCGGCATGCCCATACCGGACATCATGCCCGACATCTTGTCCTTCTGGTTTGCCTCCACCCGGCGCACGGCATCGTTAATGGCCGCTGCAATCAGGTCTTCCAGAATTTCCTTGTCCTCGGACAGCAGGGAAGAATCTATGTCCACCTTGCGTACATCGTGACGGCCATTCATGGTAATCCGGACCAGACCGGCACCGGCTTCACCGGTAACTTCCGCCTTGGCGATTTCTTCCTGAGCCTTTTGCAGCTCTTCCTGCATCTGCTGGGCCTTTTTCATCAAGTCGCCCATATTGTTCATCATGCTGTTATCTCCTGCTTGTCTCCAGGGGGCGAATGCTTTCCTCCACCACCCTGGCGTCAAATCGTTCCACTATGGCGTGTACCAGTGGATCATTATGAATGGCTTCTTCTGCGGCCTGTTGGCGCTGCTGGCGCCGGGCCTCTTCCCAGGCCGCCGGAGTATGGGGCCCGGGGTCGCCAGGCTCGACACGAAGCCCGATGGTGTCACCGAAGCGTTTTTTCAAGCCCGCCAGAATCTTGTCCTCATGGCGGGCATTCAGCAGCCGGGCATGACCTTCATCCACAACCAGTACCGCGGTCTGGCCCTGGATTGTCAGGGCACCGTGGCTGGCCAGCTCCCCCGGCATACCCACTATGCCCAGACTGCG
>JBFHSI010000036.1:0-19881 GCA_041591245.1 Marinobacter sp. | reverse complement strand
TACCTACCCCCTGTGCTATTGCTGACATTGACCGGTGCTCCTATCAGACTGCTGCGGATCCACGCCGGACAGGTACCAATCATAAATGATTTCCACCCGGTTGCCCCGCTGATAATAGGTAACGGACTCCGCCAGACTCTTCAGCAGAGCCAGCCCCCGCCCGGAAAATCCCCCGGACGGCCCGACCGGCACCTCCCCCGCCAGCGCCGGATGATTTCTGAAATCAAAGCCCTGACCACTGTCCTCACAGACAATGCGCAGACGCCCCCCGCCAGGACTGCGGGTATGGTGAAGGGTGAAGCGGATAAAGTGTCCATCCACCCGGTTCAGCCGCAGGCTCCGCTCCTCATAGTAGCGGTCGAAGCCTTCCGGGGTGCACTTCCACTCGGAAGGCAGCTGCAGGACCCCGTGTTCCAGGGCGTTGCTGTAAAGCTCTGCAATCAAAATATAAATATCGCCGCTCTTGCGCCTGAGTCCAGGAACTTCCATGCAGATATGCAGAAGCAGGGGTAGCGGGCTGAATTCAGCCAGGGTCTGCTCCCGCACTTCAAAGACACACTGCCATTCCGTGGGCCCGGACAGTACTGACGGCGGCTCCCGGTCACTGAGTGTGGCAAAACCGGCTTCGTCCACCATTTCCAGGCAACACAGGGTCAGATCGTCGGTGTCTCCGGGGCTGCCGGTAAACCGGCGCACCCCCGCCAGCAACAGATCCAGGGGGTGCGTACTCGCCGGTCCCGCGTCCAGAGCCCGGACAATCCCCTCATCCCCGAACAGTTCACCGGCACTGTTGGTGGACTCCAGAAAACCGTCTGTCATCATCAGCAGCCGGTCCCCCGGAGTGGCCGGAATCACCTCCATGCGTCCGACAAACTGCTCGGACGACAGTATGCCAAGAGGCAGGTGCCGGGACGGAATCCGCTGGCGCGTGCCATCGGCACGGATCAGCCAGCCATCCGGCAGCCCGCCGTTCCACACCTGCAACTGGTTGAGTTTGAAGTCTGCCTCAATCATGGCTCCGCAGCAGAACATGCCGGTGGGCAGTATCCGCTTGAGCTTCTGGTTGATCTCCAGCAGTACATCGGCACCATCAAAGCCCTTGCTGGCCATGCCATAGAAAATCTCGGCCACGGGCATGGCACCTATGGCTGCAGGCAGGCCGTGGCCAGTAAAGTCCCCGATAAACAGTAACATGCCCCCGGCTGGCCGGGGCGAGGCAAAGAGTACATCACCGTTGAATATGGACAGAGGCGAGGCGTGATAGCGGATATTGCCTGCGTCCAGACAGCCGGTATGGGCAACATTGTCAAAAACCCGCTTGGCTATCTGCTGCTCTTCCGTCAGCTGATGGTTGCGCTCACGGATATGATCCCGCTGATCCGCCAGCGCCTGGTGCATCAGCCGCATGCGGTTGAAGGCCTTGATTTTGGCTTCGATAACGACGCGATTGTAGGGTTTGCTCAGAAAATCATCACCACCGGCCTCCAGACACTGGGCCAGGGCACTGGCTTCGGAAAGGGAGGTCAGGAATATCAGCGGCACCATCCGTTCACCGGCCAGGCGCTTTATTTCCCGGGCTGCCGCCATTCCATCCAGCTCAGGCATCAGGGCATCCAGCAGCACCATATCCGGAGCCGTCTCCCGGAACAGGCCCACGGCCTCCAGACCATTGGCGGCAGACACCACGTCATGGCCCAGGCGCCTGAGCAGGGCTTTCAGAATCAGGCGGTCACTGACACTGTCATCGGCGATGAGTATTCTGAGTGGGTGGTCTTCGGCATCGGCTGTTTCCACAGTGAACTCCGTCAGCAGGGTGGATCACCGAATAGCGAATAATTGCTCAAAATTGGATATGGACAGGATGCGACGGACGTCGCTGTTACAGTTTTCTATGGAAATGCGGGAACTGTCACCACCGGCATGATCCCTCAGCAGCAACAGCATGCCCAGCGCCGAACTGTCCAGATAGGTGGTCCGGGACAGGTCAACCACATAGTTGCAGATGGTGTCGTCCCCGTGCTCATAGGCGTCCCGGAAAGCCTGGTGAGTACTGAAGTCAAAACGTCCCTCAATGCTGATAACCAGGGTCTGATCGTCCGCTCCGCGGCGCGTCTGAATCGGCATCCCGAAACCTCCGAAAGTGAATACTGAAACCCTGACCTGCCCGCCTGGCAGGTGGCTGTATCTAGATAAGAATAGACTACCCGATGCAAAATGCATCCACCGTATCGGGACCGGGTTACCGGCGTCGCCGGGCAAACTGCCGGCCTGCGGCTTCATCGGACTGTTTCTGTTCCTGCAGGTCCCGTTCCCTCTGTTCCTGCTGCTGGCAGCTCTCTATGTATTTTTCCATTCCCCGCCGGCGCTCCCAGGCCTGTTGCCATTCCCGGCGCCGGGCTTCATACACCTGTTCCAGCTGCTCCAGCTGTTTCTGCTGCTGCACGATAACCTGGTCCAGCTGGGCTATAAACGCCTGCCAGGCCTGCAACCGGACCACCGGCACCACTCCATGCTGGGCACTGCGAATCTGGTTACGGTATTCCTGCTGGTAGTTGTTCAGGTCGTCAATCTGCTGGCGTTGCTGATCCACAAGCTTTCGCGCTTCCCCCATCTGCTCCAGAGCATCTTTCTCCTTGCGCTGTTCCAGGGTAAGCACCACCTCCAGACGCCGGGAACGCAGCATCAGCCATTACTCCGGGAGGCGATAACACTGGGGTCCGGTACCGCGGTCTTGCGCCGGTCCGGAGACCGGCGCTCGGGCACTACTGCCAGCAACTGCTCAATACTTTCGCTCAGGGTTGCCCGCTCGTTCAGCCCCTGCTGAAGGAACTGGCGCATATTGCTGATATGGGCCATGGCAAAGTCGGTTTCCGGATCCGAACCCTTGACGTAGGCACCGACACTGATCAGATCCCGTGCCTGCTGATAGCGGGAATACACCTGTTTGAAACGCTGGGCCCGGGAGAAATGTTCCGGTTCCGTTACCTGGGGCATGACCCGGCTGATGGAGGCTTCCACATCAATGGCCGGATAGTGACCCTCTTCCGCCAGCCGCCGGGACAGTACAATGTGTCCGTCCAGAATGGCCCGGGCTGCATCGGCGATCGGATCCTGCTGGTCATCGCCTTCGGTCAGAACCGTGTAGAACGCGGTGATGGAACCGCCACCGGGGCGACCATTACCGGTCCGTTCCACCAGTTGCGGCAGCTTGGCAAACACCGATGGCGGGTAGCCCTTGGTGGCGGGAGGCTCGCCCACAGCCAGGGCGATTTCCCGCTGGGCCTGGGCGTAACGGGTCAGGGAATCCATCAGCAGCAGTACCCGCTTGCCCTGGTCCCGGTAAAATTCGGCAATACGGGTGGTGAGCATGGCGGCCCGCAGGCGCATCAGCGGCGAATCATCCGCAGGGGCTGCGACCACAACGGAACGGGCCAGACCTTCTTCCCCGAGAATATCCTCGATAAATTCCTTGACCTCCCGGCCCCGTTCGCCGATCAGGCCGACCACGGTAATGTCCGCATCGGTAAACCGGGTCATCATGCCCAGCAGCATACTTTTACCCACGCCACTGCCGGCAAACAGACCCAGGCGCTGGCCCTGCCCCACCGTCAGCAGGGCATTGATGGCCCGGATACCCACATCCATGGGCTGGCGTACCGGGGCCCGGTTCAGGGGGTTGATGATGTCGCCGGTCAGGGCGACCCGGGCTTCCGCCTGCAACGGCCCCTTGCCGTCCAGAGGCTCACCACTGCCATCCACCACCCGCCCCAGCATGCGGTTACCAACGGGTACCCGGCTGGCCGATGACAGGGGCACAACCCGGGCTCCGGGCTTCAGGCCTTCAATGGCAGTCAGGGGCATGAGATAGACTTTCTCATCCTCGAAGCCCACCACTTCCGCCTCCACCTTGCCGGTGCCCTCACCTTCAATAACACAGCGGTCGCCCACCACCATGGGGCAGCCCACACATTCCAGAGTCAGGCCAACCATCCGGGTCAGCCGGCCGGACAGCTCGGGTTCGGGCTCTCCATCCAGAAAGTCCCCGAACCGGTTCAGGCGGTCAGCCAGCCGTGAGGTCATTATCATCACCTTTCACAGATGGCTCATCAGCGGATTCAGTCCCGGAATCGGAGGCGGGGGAATCCAGAACATCCAGATGGAAATCCGTCAGATCCCCCATCACCGAATCCAGTTCTCCGGTTTCGCCGCCTTCGCTGTCATCCAGCTGCTGGTCCAGCATTTTCTGTACCGTGCGCTGAAAACGTTTTTCAACGGTGAAGTCCACCAGGCTCTGACGGGTTTCGACCTTGCAGCCCCCGGGCAGGATGTCTTCATCTTCGATAATGGCAACCTGGGTATCCAGGCGCGCGGCGGCTTCCCGCACCAGTTCGCAGTCTTCCGGGTTGATATGAATACGGATGTTGTCGGCGGTCGACGGCAGCGCCGCCAGGGCCCGGCGCACCACCTTGTGGATCTGGGAGGAATCAATGGTCAGCTCCCGGAAAACAACGGTACGGGCCAGTAGGGTGGTGAGGTTAACCAGTGCGGTTTCCAGTTCATCTTCATGGCGCTGGATGGGTAACAGCAGCTCCGCCATCACCTGTTCCAGGCGTTCCAGCTTGCTGTCAATGTCGGCGCGGGCCTCGTCATGGCCCTGTTTCTCGCCCAGCTCACGGCCTTCTGCCAGGCCTGCCTGCAAGCCTTCCTTATGGCCGCTGGCGCGGCCTTCCGCCAGACCTTCCTGATAACCGGCTTCCCGGCCTTCCCGGAAACCCTCTTCCCGGGCCGCTTCGCGGATAGCGCTGAGGTCAGCCGCCGTCAGCGGCCGCACATCCCGCTCCTCTTCCCGGGGAACCTCGTTGCCGCTGGCATCCAGCAGAGGCAGCTCCCAGCGCTCATAGGCGGTAAGCTGTTCCTTGGGTATGCTCCGGAGATCGTCGGGGGAATCTTTCATCACATCATTTCTTCACCGGCACCACCGAGTGAAATCTCACCGGCTTCGGCCATGCGCCGTGCAATGGTAATAATATCCTTCTGGGCGGCCTCCACTTCGCTGACCTTGACCGGGCCCTTGGCCTCCAGATCATCCTGCAGCAATTCCGCAGCCCGTTTGGACATGTTGTTGAAGATTTTTTCCTGTACCGCATCATCGGCGCCTTTAAGGGCCACCACAAGCACTTCCGAAGACACTTCCCGCAACAGTGCCTGAATACCCCGGTCGTCAATGTCCTTGAGGTTATCAAACACAAACATCAGGTCTTCGATGGTGGACGCCAGGTCCGGATCCATATCCTTGATGGAATCCATCAGATTGCCCTCGATGCTGCGATCCATAAAGTTCATGATATCCGCCGCCCGTTTGACACCGCCGATACGGCTGGTCTGGGTTGCGGAACCACCGGAGAACTGTTTCTCCAGAATATCGTTCAGTTCCTGCAGGGCCTGGGGCTGAATACTTTCCAGGGAGGCCACCCGCATCATCACGTCCAGGCGTACCTTTTCATCCAGGGTTGCCAGAATCTCGGCGGCCTGATCCGGGTCCAGATAGGAAATGACAATGGCCTGAATCTGCGGATGTTCGTAACGGATAATGTCCCCCACGGCACGGGGTTCCATCCATTTCAGGGTATCCAGGCCGGTGGTATTGCCACCAATCAGGATACGGTCGATCAGGCTGGCGGCCTTGTCGTCCCCCAGAGCCTGGGTCAGCATGGCGCGGATATAGTCATCATTGCCCACACCCAGACCGGTCTGGCCACCGACGGCATCCACAAACTGGCTCAGGACATAGTCCACATCGTCCTTGCTGACGTCTTTCATCTGGGCCATGGCCACACCCACACGCTGGACCTCCTTGGGCCCCATGTGTTTGAGAATTTCAGCCGCGTCGGCCTCCCCCAGAGACATCAGGAGAATGGCCGCCTGTTCTACCCGCGGAATCTTTCTTTTCGGTGCTGCAGGCGCATTGGCGCGCTGCTGGCTGGCTTGGTCAGTCATCAACATTCACCCACTGGCGCATGACCTGAGCAACCCTTGCAGGGTCTTCGGCAATCAGGCCTTTCAACGCATTCAATTGCCTATCATAGCTGTCCGCGGCACCCGGCAACAGCAGATCCTCCTGGGGAGCCATGGCCTGGCGCAGGGCATCATCACCGCCCATGCCTTCCAGTTCCCTGAGCCCGCCGTCTCCGGTATCGCCACTGCGGCCACCGGCGCCGGTCAGGCTCTTGAGTGTTGGCCGCAACAGGCCCAGCACCAGAACCAGAATTACCAGCCCGGCCAGAACCTGCTTCATGAGATCCCAGAACCAGGGCTGTTCCCAGAATCCGGGTGCCTCGAACTCCACAGTCTCCTCGGGAGCAAAGGCGGTGTTCATGACGGTGACACTGTCACCCCGGGCGGCAGAGTATCCCACCGCATCCCGCACCAGCATACTCAGGCGCTGCAGCTCCTGTTCCGGCCAGGGCTGATAACTGACCTCACCGGTCTGGGGATCAATCACCTTCATGTCGTCCACGGCCAGCGCCACAGTCACCCGCTTGACCCGGCCCAGCTCCTGGCGCACATAGCTTACCGTGCGGTCCATTTCATAATTACGGGTGGATTCCTTGCGTACATCCATGGGCTGACTGGTGGCTGCGTCATCCTGGCTGCCGGCCCGTCCCCGGGCCTGCTCGGGAACACTGGCTTCGGCGGGAGGCTGGTTGGACAGAGCCCCGGGAATACCACCGGAACCTGCACCAGCAACACGCTGCTCGGTCAGTTCCCGCTCACTTCGGATCGCCTGCTGTTCCGGATTGAACAGTTCCTCTGCCTGTTCCACCGAGGAAAAATCCAGATCCGCAGAGACTTCGGCCCGGTAACGGCCTTCGCCAACAATAGGCCCGATCAGTGAAGCCACCCGCCGGCTCAGATGCTGTTCCACCTTGGCCCGGTACTCATACTGGTCCTGCATCCGGTCGGTATCACCCTGGCCTTCCTTGCCGGTGAGCAGGTTGCCATTCTGGTCGACAACGGTGACATGCTCTTTTTTCATCATGGGGATGCTGCCGGCCACCAGATTCACCACCGCATCAATCTGTTCCTGCTCCAGACGACGACCGGCAAACACTTCCAGGAAAATGGAAGCGGATGGCTCACGGGCATCCCTGACAAAAACCGACCTTTCAGGAATCGCCAGATGAACCCGGGCATTACGCACGCCGCGCATGGCGGTGATGGTCCGGGCCAGCTCACCCTCGAGACCACGGCGATAGCTGATGGTTTCCATGAACTGGGAGGTTCCCAGCCCCCGGTTCTGGTCCAGCAGCTCGTAGCCCATGGTCTTCTGGTCTGTAACCCCTTCCGCCGCCAGTTTCAGGCGCGCGGTATAGACCTGCTCCGAGGGCACCAGCAGTGCTCCGGTACGCGGGTCCATTTTGTAGTCGATGCCATTACTGTCCAGAATGCTGGTCACGTCCTGGGGGTTGTACAGGGAAAGGTCTCCCACCACCGGCT
The DNA here is from genome assembly GCA_041591245.1 of Marinobacter sp. Lineage (GTDB taxonomy): Bacteria > Pseudomonadota > Gammaproteobacteria > Pseudomonadales > Oleiphilaceae > Marinobacter. The sequence goes on along the minus strand of JBFHSI010000036.1, from coordinate 12,384 downwards.
GGTAGTTGGGCTCCTGGGCCCACAACACCACGGCAACACCAAGCGCAACGCTGGCAGCCAGGCCGACCATAAGGCCAATCTGGCGCAGCAGGTTAAGCCGGTTGAAACCCAGGAACAGTTCGCTGCCACTGTCCTTAGCGTCCGCCTCCTGGGAGGCCGGAACAGTGGATGGTATGGTTTCTGCGGGAACGCTGGCCATGTCTCTGCTCCGTTAATCAGATAGGCATGTTCATGATGTCTTCATAGGCCCGAACTACCCGGTTACGCACCTGGGTCAGAGCTTCGAAGGAGACAGAGGATTTCTGGGCGGCAATCATCACCCGGGTAATATCCACATTGGGATCACCCATTTCATAAGCTGTGCTGAGCTGGCTGGAGGTCTGCTGCAGTTCGTTAACCGTATTTACTGCCTTGCCCAGCATATCACTGAAGCTGGGAATTTCCTGGGTTTCCCCCACCTGCCGCGGGCCGTCAATACGGCCACGCACCGACTGATCCTGCTCAACACGCTGGTTCTGCATCATCTGTGAACGCAGTGAGCGAATGTCGGACAGTACGCTGTTGATATCGGCACGCTGAACCATAACTTTCTCCTGATTTCGCCGCTGTTATCGGCGAACTGACTCAGATAACAATGTTATGGATTAAAAAGCAATGACCAGGCCAACAACAGATTTTCTTTAAATTTCTGTTAGTTATAACGGACATCTCAGAGCCCAGGGAAACTGGTGACAGTTTTTTGACTGGTAAGGAAGGAAGCCGGGGCTGCCCGGAAACAGACAAAAAAATGGCACCCGGGTGGGTGCCATTTTTCAGGGGCAAGCATCAGGCCATAGCCAGCTCGGACTCCAGGTCAATACCCGCATCGCGCATCTGGGCCAGCTTGTACCTGAGGGTTCTGGGGCTGATTCCCAGCTGTTCTGCCGCCCGGTTCCGGCGACCACCCTCTTTTTTCAGGGTTTGAATAATGATCCGGAACTCCTGCTGCCGCAGGTCATCCCCCAGGGAACCTGCCGCCAGGGCTTCCCCGTCCCCATCGCCGGAGAGATCCTCCGCCTGCGCGGGACAGGCATCCATTCCGGCCGGCGTCTCGGCATATGGGGCGGGCGCCTCCCCGGCAACAGCAAATGCCGCTGACGGCGCCTGAACCTGGCTGCCGGTAATCCCCAGCTCCAGACACAGGTCTCCGGCATGAATCACATTGCCCTGGTGCAGAACCAGAGCCCGCTGAATGGCATTGTCCAGCTCCCGGACATTACCCGGCCAGCTGTGCCCGACCAGAGCCTGGCGGGCATCGGCAGCAAAGGAAATGCCGGTCAGTTTCATCTTGCGGCAATGCTTCTTGAGCAGGGATGTGGCCAGGGGCATGATATCCAGAGGCCGCTCCCGCAGTGGTTGCCAGCGCATGGGGAACACGGTCAGACGGTAGTAAAGATCTTCCCGGAACTTGCCCTCGCGGACATATTCCCCCAGATCCCGGTTGGTGGTGGCAATCACCCGGACATCCAGGGATATGGTTTTTCTGCCACCGACCCGCTCCACTTCCCGCTCCTGAAGAACCCTCAGCAGCTTGGACTGCAGGCTCAGATCCATCTCCGAGATCTCATCCAGAAGAATGGTGCCGCCATTGGCCTGTTCAAACTTGCCAGGCGAGGACGCTACTGCTCCGGTAAAGGCCCCCTTTTCGTGACCGAACAGAATGGCTTCCAGCATGTTTTCCGGAATCGCTGCACAGTTGATGGCGATAAAGGGTTGGCCTGCACGGGGCGACTGTTGGTGTATATAGCGGGCCAGCACTTCCTTGCCGGTTCCGCTTTCCCCGGAAATCATCACCGTGGAATCGCTGGCCGCCACCTTGGCCGCCAGCTGGAACATACGTTTACTGACCGGGTCTTCCGCTACCGGCGCGTCGGAAGACTTTTGCTGAGTACCCCCAACCACCCGGGTAACCGCCTCTACCAGCACCTGGGGCTCAAAGGGCTTGACCAGATAGTCAATGGCACCGGATTGCATGGCAGAGACCGCATGGCTGATCTGGCCATAGGCGGTGATCAGCATCATGGGCAGGCCCGGGTACAGACGCTGGACTTCCCCAAGCAGTTCATGGCCCGACATACCGGGCATATTGACATCACTGACCACCATATCCACCGGTGCATCCGCCAGGCACGCCAGAGCCTCGCGGGCACAGGATGCTTCCCGCACCCGGAACCTTGCCAGCTCCAGAGTGGTAACCAGTGCTTCCCGAAGATCATGGTCATCTTCAACAATCAGTATCTGTGCCTTGGCCATGCTTGCCTCCGTTCAGTGGTTCTTCAGTTGTGGTAAACGCAGAGTGGCAACAGCGCCCCCCTGCTCCGGCGAGGTCATGGTGAACTGGCCCTGATGGGCTTTTACCACCGCCTGCACAACCGCAAGCCCCAGACCGGTACCGTGGGACTTGGTGGTATAGAAAGCTTCCATAATGCGCTGTGCCTCTGACTCCGAAAATCCTGGGCCGTTATCCACCACCCGGATCACCAGTTCGCCATGCTCAGATGCAACCTGCACCCGTACCTGACTGGCACCCGCTTCAAGGCTGTTGTTGACCAGATTGGTACAGGCGCCCACAAGGGCATCCCGGTTACACATCAACTGGCCATCGGCCGACAGTTCATTGGACACGGATACTTCCGCGCCCGGAGCAAGTTTCAGCCCTTCCAGCGCGGATTCCAGGGAGGACACCAGACGGGACACCGGCAACTCTTCTGCCAGCCTGGTCTCGCCCCGGGCAAAAATCAGCATATCCCGCACCTGCTGCTCCAGATGCTTCAGGCGGGACATCAGGCGGTCTGCGCAACGCTGGCGCATTTCCTCATCCAGGTCTTCCTGGCTAAGGTGGCCACCATAGAGAATGGCTGCGGACAGAGGGGTCCGGATCTGGTGCGCCAGAGACGCCACCATTTTGCCCATGGCCGAAAGCCTCTGGGCCCGGGCCAGCTGAGATTGCAGCTGACGGGTTTCCGTCAGATCGGTAAGCAGTATCAGCTGCCCCGGCTGGTTTTCCATGGTGCGGATCTCGATACTGACCCTGCGACCATCCTTGAGTGATACTTCATGCCCGTCATCCCGGCGCGGAGCAAAGCAACGGTTAATCACATCCACCCAGTGTTCGCCTTCCAGCGGCTCCCCCAGCAGGGCAATGGCCGCCGGATTGGACTGGGTTACCCGGCCCTGACTGTCCAGCACCACCACACCGGCAGGAAGAGCATTGAGCAGGGTGGACAGACGATCAGCCAGTTGCTCCTTTTCTTCCAGCTCCTGCTGCCGTTGCATGGATTCCTGACTCAGCTCGCCGGACAACTGGTTTACCCGGGATTCCAGAGTGCGGTAGGAATCGGTGATCTGCCTGGACATACGGTTGAACATCTCCAGTGCCGAGCCTACAGCCTGATCATGCTGCTGCGGAAACAACGCGGTCACCCGGTCGTTAACGTCTGCGGCCGCATTGGCCCCGGCGCCTTGAGTTGCGATTGGAGTAACAAACTGTGCCTGGCTCATAACCTCTTCCCCTGAGCAGCCCGACCCATGGGCCGCACCATTCGGATGATTCGTTTGAGTCCATTGAAGCCAGTACCGTGCCAACTGACGTTTTTTCTTTTAATTCAATAATTAACAGAAAGAGACTTGAAGGATGTGACAATTTTACGTCGGCAGAAAATGGAAACGGCGTCTCAGGTTACAAACCTTTGACGCCGCAGGGGGGGGGAGGCTTCACTGGCCCGGGGACCGGGTTCAGGTGTCGGAAGACTCCTCTTCCCGAAGTCCGTATTTTCGAACCTTTTCCACCAGGGTGGTACGCCGGATACGCAGTTTTTCCGCAGCCCGGGCCACCACTCCACCGGCTTCGTCCAGGGCCTGCTGGATCAGTTGCCGCTCCAGGTTGGACAGATAGTCTTTCAGATCCAGCCCATTGACCGGCAGCAAGGCCGGCGCATCCAGTCCCACCAGTCCGGGTACACCTGATGGCATACCGGAATCTTCCACAGGCCGGTTCTCGTCGTAGTCGTCCACGTAGCGGAACTTCTTGGGCAGTTCCTGCACACCAATAACCCCGTAAGGATTCATGATGGCCAGGCGCTCTATCAGGTTTGCCAGTTCCCTCACATTCCCCGGCCAGTCGTGACGGCACAGGCTCATGATGGCCGCAGAATTCATGCGCAGAGAACCCCGCTTCTCTTTCTCCATCCGGGAAATCAGCTCATTGATCAACAGGGGAATATCTTCAACCCGGTCCCTCAATGACGGCATCTCGATGGGGAAAACATTGAGGCGGTAATAGAGATCTTCCCGGAACTCCCCGCTTTCAATCAGGTCTTCCAGGTTCTTGTGGGTGGCCGCAATGACCCGGACGTTGGCAGACTGGGTTCGGTTGCTCCCAACCCGCTCGAAGGTTCGCTCCTGAAGAACCCGGAGAATTTTCACCTGCATATTGAGAGGCATATCCCCGATTTCATCCAGAAACAGAGTCCCCCCCTCGGCCAGCTCGAAACGGCCGACCCGGGCGGTAATAGCCCCGGTGAAGGCGCCTTTCTCATGGCCGAACAGTTCGCTTTCAAGAAGTTCTGCGGGAATGGCACCACAGTTTACCGGGACAAAGGGCTTCTCCCGGCGGGATGAATGGTAATGCAGGTTACGGGCAACCACTTCCTTGCCGGTTCCGGATTCACCGGTAATCAGCACACTCACGTCCTTGTCCGCCACCTGCTCCATCAGTTGCCGGACCTGCTGCACCTTGCGGCTGGTGCCCACCAGACTGCGAAACAGCTGAAGACTACGCTGCTGGCCCCGCTCTCTGGAACGCATGAACTGGTCCCGGTAGATCTGGGCCCTATACAGGGAATCCACAAACTTGGTGTAGCTCAGTGGCCATTCCATGCGCGCAATAATGCGGGCAAGGTATTCATCCCGGAGCCCTTTCAGATCAGGATCCCCCACCATCAGGATAGGAACACCCTCGACGGCCTGACAGAGGCCGGTAATGGTGTCCGCAACCCCGTCGTCCTCACCATTGGCAATAACGACGGAAAGACTGGCATGGGTTTCGGCATCACCGGAATTCAGTAGTGTCTGAGCCTCATCACCAACAACGATGTGTTCCTCACCAATAAATTCGAGAATCGTGACCATATCCCGGAGTCGCGATTCATTATTGCTCAGTACCAGCACCTTGGTGTTCTTGGACATTCACAGACATCTCTTGGGGGTAAGTGCGATATTTAAGACTGTAAGCCTGAAAGAGTCAATTTTATGACGCTATTTAGGCCGATTTGAAGAAATATTCTGATAGGCTTTGGCCGCGTTGCTGTTGCGGTTGATGCCTTTAAGGGCATCAACCGCTTCCTTGCGGGCACGGCTGGCACCGTCGTTTGCGGCATCCAGAAACTGCTGCAGTTCCTGCAGACGGGTACGCACCAGCTCGGCATCCACAACGCCCGCTTCCAGCCCCTCGATCAGGGGTTCAATAGCCGGCTTGATATGCCCGCACAGCTCCGTCAGGGCATCCCAGTCCTGGTCCGCCAGGGCTTGCCCAAGATCAGCAAGTACCTGATCAACCTTATCCAGATGGGCCTGAGTATCGGCCATATCACCTTCTCCTTAAATTACCAGCCAGATGCCAGGCGCAATAATACAGGATGGCTGAACGAAAAAGGGCCGGTAACAACCGACCCTTCCAGTTCCCGGCAAAGCGTTACCGGCGGGCTGCCCTGCGGGCCGCGGACGCAGTAAATGCGTTGCCCCGGAAACCCGGATCAAAATCATAGGCGGCATAGCCATCGTCCAGGCCATCAATGTAATAACGCTCGGCCTTGAGATCGTACGTCATCTCCATAGTAGTCCAGAAAACCGGCTCACTGTAGTAGCTGATGTTATGGGCTTCCGACACACGCCACAGATTGTCCTCGTCGTCGTATTCCTCGGAGATCATGATCTGCCAGCTGTCTTCATCGATATAGAACATCCGGCGGGCATAAATATGGCCGATACCGGTACGGCGTTTGGCTTCAACCACCCACACCCGGTGCAGTTCGTAGCGGGTCAGATCCTGGTTGATGTGACGGGGACGGATAACATCATCCGGAGTCACATTGGCATCATGGAGTTTGTAGGCATTGTAGGGAATATACATCTCCCGCTTGCCTTTCAGCTCCCACTCATACTGGTTCGGAGCACCGTTATACATGTCCTTCTGGTCCACAGAGCGCAGGGACGAGGAGTTGGGCAGATCGGTTTCATAGGCCAGGTTCGGGGAACGGCGCAGGCGGCGGGAGCCAGCATCGTAACGCCATGCCAGACGGGGTGAACGCACCTGATCCAGGGTCTCGTGTACCAGGGTTATGGTACCGGCCAGAGACGACGGCGAGATGGTGTCTGTCTTCAGATAGAAAATCTTGTTATCAATATCGGACAGCTCCACGCCCTTCTCGGCATAGGCAAAATAGTACTCATACTGGTTCACCACCGGGTTGTAGGAACCGTCGCGCTGAGGAGTAGCGGAGGCGCTTCGGAACTTAACCTGTTCACCCCGGTAACGCAGAATGTGGTTCCAGATGGCTTCCAGCCCGTTTTTCGGGATCGGGAAGGGGCTGGTCATGATGGTGTCGCGCACGCCGTTACCATATTCCAGCAATTCTGCCGTCAGGGCATTTTCCCGGAATTTGTCATAAACATGCTCGGGGAATGCCGCTGTGCGCCGGGTCTGATACACCGGCATAAAGAAATCCGGGCCGTACTGTTCCAGCATCTTGATATGGCCATCCGAGAGCTTGTCCCGGTACTGATCCATATTGGCTGCGGTGATCACAAACTGGGGCTGATCGTAGGGGAAAGGGTTCACCTCCACCTCGCCTTCCTGCCATGACTCCGGCGGAGTATTCAGCCCGCCGGTCCAGGCCGGGATGGTACCTTCAGCATTGCCACGCCGCTCTGCTCCCACGGGTGTTAACTCATTGCCCAACTTCGCAGCCTCAGCCTGCGTTACCTTGGACAGCGCCTGACCGGAAAATCCCAGCAGAAGCACTGCCACGCCGGCGAACACTTGGTATCGCATCCCTTATATACCTCCAGAAAATCTTTCATATTGGCTGATAACCTTCACTACGAGCTTACCAGTACCCGTTACACCTAAAATCATGGGCGCATCCGCAGTCTTTTTCCCAAATTCAAACATACGTTTCAAGTGAATGTTTGTGTCTTCTTGTATTCCTGCCCCAAACCGGAAAGAACGGCTAAAGAAATTGGTTGCCGGAAATGCTACAATGGTCGATTAATTTTCGGGTTCAGAATCTCTCCCTCGAACGCGGAGGAGCTGTATGGCGTCACAATGGTATTCACTGGTCTCCCAGAAGCTGTTTCTGGCCCGGACTCTGCTCGGGCAGATTGACGCGCCAGCGGGGACTTTCGAAGGCATTGCTGCCAGTGAAGCTGAGCAGGCACTGCGGCGGGAAGCCGCCATTCAGGGCGCCACAGAGCTGATGCTGAGGTCCCGTAAACTGGCACTGGTGATGATTGCCCGCTTCTACCAGCACAAGCAGGATGAGCCATCGTCGCTGGAACAGTTGGCAGCTCTGATTGGGGAGAGTGCCAGGGAAGTAGTCCGGTTACGGGAACTGGAAAAAATGGCCGGCAGCTGGTGGAACCACCTGGATCAGCTCGAGACAGCCCAGAGCCGGCCATCCGCCCAGCGGAAAACCGTGAGCGCCGAAAACATTATTGCTGTCGCAGCCGATACAGGGCCCGACCGCTCCGCAGCAGCCTTGCACAAGACGCTGACTGCGATGAAAAATTTTGCCGACAATCTGGAAGAACAGCATAGCGAATGGTAATCAGCCAGCGCCCGGTTCCAGTTGTCACCAACAGAAAGGTTTAACCAATGTCACCATCATTTTTTGAAATTGTACAACTCAGCAATGGCGACTATGCCCTGCGCCGTATTGACGACGACTCAGCACCCCTGGTCAGGATTTCGTTTTCCGAGGAAGCCCGGGAACTGATGGAAAACCGGGATATGTCGGTGGCCAAGGCCATGATCGCCACCGGAATTGAAGCTGTAGGCAATATCACCCACGATATTGACTGGGAAGACGACGAACCGGACCTGATGGACCAGCAGCCTTCCTACACCCTGCACTGACCCCGGGCCGGAAGACCCTCTGCCACTGTTAACGCTGGCGCAGCACCACGCCGTGACTGTTGCCCGCGGCTGAAGCTCTCTGCAGGGCCTCAAAGGCTGTACGCCCGAGCTTTCCTGTCCACAAGACAACGGCGTGACAGGTTCCGGCACCGAGCGCCCGCTCAGCCAGATCCTGGGCACTATGGTCTGGCGTGGAGCGAAGAACCAGCAGCTCACCGGCGACAATTCCATGCATTTTCTGCCACTTGCTAACCAGGGCGTGGGGCGGATCAATCCACGCCAGCCAGCGTTTTTCCTGATTCAACTGGGTCAGCATGGGCAGCAACAGCTGAAAATTCTCTACCTGTCCCTGGGAAAGAATAATCTCAGTGACATTCCCTCCAGCCGGCTCCCGACAGGATTCCTCCTTTTGCCGGGTGCGGATAATGGCACGGCGTACAGGTGCCGCCTGGGCCGGAACCGAATACGAAGGAATACTGTGCCGACTGGCCAGACTCTGATTGAAGCTCAGCTGTTCCATAAATCACCCGTTTCCATACTGCCGTGGCAAATTGCTTCGATCAGTGAAGATCGGAGCGCCGAATCACACCCACACCCAGACCTTCGATAAACAGCTGCTGTTCCCGAAGGTCCACTTCGATCGGATCGAACTCTTCATTTTCTGCAATCAGATAAACTTTGGAGCCGTCCTTGCGGTAACGTTTGACCGTCACCTCATCCTCACCCACCCTGGCCACAACTACCTGGCCGTTGTGAACATCCTGAGTGCGATGGACCGCCAGCAGGTCACCATCCAGGATGCCGATATCCTTCATGCTCATGCCGCGAACCCGCAGCAGGTAATCCGCCGATGGCGAGAAAAAATTCGGCTGCAGGGAGACGTGGTCTTCGATATGTTCCTGGGCGAGAATCGGGCTACCGGCAGCCACCTGACCGATCACCGGCAGCCCCAGATCCGCTTCGGATTCAGGAAGCCGGATACCGCGACTGGCACCGGGAACCATTTCAATCGCGCCTTTGCGGGCCAGTGCCCGGAGGTGCTCTTCTGCAGCATTTGCCGAACGGAAACCCAGTTCTTTGGCAATTTCTGCACGGGTGGGTGGGTAGCCGGTTTCATCCAGATAACGCCGGACAATATCCAGTACCTGAGCCTGCCTTGCTGTCAGCTTCATTGAGCTACTCCATTACCGGGACGCCGGGGCCGGACACACCTTCAGGCGGTTTTCCGAGCCCTGTTTTTATATACAGTAAACCGACTATATACAGTGTTTTATCCAGTGTAAAGGTTGTGGTCAGTTTTTGTGTCATTGCTGTAACCGGCAAGCCCTGCTGACTGTGGTATGGTGCCATCCATAGACACTGACCGGGCCACCCGGGCAGCCCTATCCAATACATATTCCCAGGAAGGAGTGCTGTTAATGACTGTACGCAATACCCTTGCAACCATGCTGTTCCCCCTTGCCCTGCTCCCCGCAGCAGCCTTTGCCGGGGAAGTGTCGCTGAGCGGACAGGGCAGCGTGCGCTATGAACCGGACAGCGCCCGTCTCCAGTTCACTGCCCGCGCCGAGGACGAACAGGCCCAGCAGGCCACAGCCCAGGTAGCGGAAATGATTCGCCAGTGGCGGGAAGGCATCAGCGAGTATCAGGCCCAGTTGCACGAATACACGGATGCCAGCGTCAACCTGTATACCCGCACTGTCTCGGGCCAGGCCCGGGATCAGGAACCCCGTTTGCAGGCTGTGGCGTCCCAGACCGTGAGTTTCCGGATTGATGACCTGACCCTGCTGAACCCGCTGCTGGAACAGGCCCAGGCCATCGGACTGCAGTACAGCCTGAATCCCTCCCAGTTCTTCCATTCCAATGAAGCCGAACTGGAACGGGAAGCCCTGGGCAAGGCCATTGATGATGCCCGGGATCGCTGTGACTTTGTCGCCCGCAAACTGGATCTCCAGTGCGGCGATGTGGTCAGTCTGAATGTGAGCGGCGGCTTCCGGCCAGTAGCCATGATGAGAACAGAGGCCAAGGCCATGGCGGATACGGTTGCCAGCATTGGTGAGCGGGAAATCCAGGCCAGCGTTAACGCCACCTTCGAACTGGACTGAACTCAGAAGTCCCGGGTATAGAAAATATCCAGGGAAGCGGCCAGTCCACTGGCCGCTTCCAGATAGAAGTATTTGCCCAGATCGTATCTCAGGGCGACCGTGGTGGCCTGTTCGAAAACCCCGATACCATAGCGGATGCTCAGCTCATCGGTCAGATAGCCACTGGCCACCACTGCGGTCTCATCACCACTGCCCTCCGCTTCCAGCGTCAGATTCTGAATCCCCAGCTCTTCGCCCAGCCGTCCGGTTACCTTGTTGGCCTGGGTCAGCCCCAGGGACAGAGCCGCCCGGCTCATCTGCCCTTCATCGCTGCGGCTCTGGGGAGCCCGGCCGAGAATCAAGTAGGACAAGGCATCTGTCTGGGGCATGTCCGGCACGGCAAACACTTCCGTCTCCGGAGCCGTGACCGAACCGGTGAGGCGCAAGCCGGCCACCACAGAGTCCACTGTGCGCACTGCTTCGATATCCAGATAGGGCTGGGTCAGGTTACCGACAAATATCAGCCGGGCCCGGCGCAGCTCCAGTTCCTGGCCATAGGCATCGTAGTTGCCGTTCACCAGTTGCAGGGTGCCCCGGGTATCCATGTCATTGCCGATCCGCAGGGTACCCTCCAGGTCACCGGTCAACCCGAATGCGGAAAAGGTCACCTGCTCTTCCCCAACCACCACACGAACATCCATATTCAGGGACCGGATCACAGGCTCAGGCTTTTCCTCCCCCACAATCACTTCATCGGCGGACACGGATACCGCCTGCTCCGGCAGCCCCTTGATTTCGATACTGCCCCGGGGCACGGCAACCTGCCCGGTCACACTCAGATCACCCTGTCGGAAGGCGACGGTGATATCCGGAGCCAGCTCCAGATGAACCCCGGGCTCCAGGCTGAATGGCAGACGCTCTCCGGTCACCGTAACCGAACCTTCCGGCGCGGCTGATGCCCAGTTCAACAGCCCACTGACAATGGCCTCACTGCGTTCGCTGGCCTGTATCCGGCCGCGGATGTCAGCCTCATAGCCCCGCATATCCAGGCTCAGAGTCACCTTGTCCATGGGCACCGGAAGTGTCGGGTCCATCAGGTGGCCATTGGTGAGCGCAAGTTCCCCGTAGACCCCTGGCTTCATCAGAGGCCCGGAGAAACGCCCCTGGCCATGAATCTCTCCGGAAGCTTCCTCCAGCCCGGAGAAAATACCCGCCAGAGCCAGGTCCAGTCCCTCAAGGGAGAAGTTCCCGGTCACCGTCCGTTCCGGTGACAGGGGGTCCACGCCCGCCTGCACCGACAAAGTGCCCAGGGCGGGCCCGGCCAGGCGGATATCCAGATCCGCCTGCTCCGGCTTCAGGTTCAGTACCGTGGTGAAGGTATGGTGCTCCAGTGACTGCCATTCCCCATCCTGCAGAACCTGGAAAACGCCATTACCGGCATCCAGCTGCACCCGGCCTTCCGGGCCATCGGCGGTCATGGCCACATCCACATCCCCGTCAATCCGGGCCTGCCAGCGCAGGTCATCGGGCATTAACGGCGCCAGAGCCGATGTGGGGAAATTGCTGATGCTGTAGGCTATATGCAGGTCCGGCAGCAGCACCTGGTCGCCGGCACAGACAGAGCTATCCTGCCAGGCCCAGCAGTGGGCTCCGGCGCTCAGTTCACCACTCTCCCGGTAAGCCAGCACCAGCGGAGACTGCAGCAGCCATTGCTGGTTCTGTCCGGGCAGGCCGATCTGCCCCTGATTCAGGGCTCCCTGCCAGGACTTCCAGGTTTCATCAAAAGCACCCGCCAGCACAAGCCTGAGATCCAGTTCAGTGTTGTTGGCACTCAGGGTCAGCTCGTGGGCCTCCCGGGTTCCATCCAGAACCAGGGTGGCGGTATCCAGGCGTTGCCCGGCGAACTCCACGCCCACCGCCTGTACACGGCTTTCAAGCCTCAGTCCCTCGTGCAACCGGCCATCGATATTGAGAGTTTCCAGAGCCACCGAATCCTGCCAGGACAGATTTTCGGAACGGACCCGGACCTTGCCCTGAGGCTGCGCCGGGGTTCCGGAAAGCGTCACCTCGGCACTGGCCTCACCACCCAGTCCAGCCATCAGCTGTTCCGGTGCCGGAAGGGACAGCAGC
>JBFHSI010000035.1:0-19901 GCA_041591245.1 Marinobacter sp. | reverse complement strand
GGGGAATGCCCGGCAGGCCTATGGCCATGCTCAGGTCAATAATAGGGATGGTTTCGCCCCGGATATGGGCGACGCCCCGGACCACCGGGCGGCTGTTGGGTATGGAAGACATCTTCGGGCACTGAAGCACTTCCTTTACCTTGAACACGTTGATTCCGTACACCTGCCGCCCGCGCAACCGGAACAGCAGAAGCTCCAGGCGATTCTGACCAACCAGCTGGGTGCGCTGGTTTACACTGTCCATTACCCCTGACATCTTGCCTCTCCCGACAGCCGGCTCAATTACCGGCATGCATCTTGCTGCTTTACGATTAATGGCTAACCAGATGACAGAAAACCGTCATTGCTCCAGTGCCCTGATGGTTTAACGGCAGAGACTCTGAAATCCGTAGCTTTTTATGGCGCGTGGGCTTTAAGTGACAGCATAGGACAAACTGAGACAGATGCGCACCTTCATTTTCGCCTTTACCCTGCTGATGTCGGGCACTGCTGCCCTGGCCCAGGGCCAGACCACAGCGGAACAGGTCCGGCAGGCCAGCATCCGGTTTCTGGAGCAGTTTGCTGCCGACCAGGCCGAGGACAATTACAAGGTCTCGTTCGAAGCCGGCACTATCGACAGTCGGCTGGCACTGGCGCAATGCAGCCAGCCACTGGGCGTGGAGTTTACCAGCGATCCCTTCCGGACTACCCACCCGTCCCTGCAGGTTTCCTGCAAAGGCGAACAGCCCTGGCGCATGTATGTCACCGCGGATGTATCCATCCATGGGCCGGCACTGGTGGCCGCACGCCCCCTGGCCCGGGGAGAACGCATCACCGCCACCATGATCAGCACTGAAGCGGTAAAGGTTAACGCCAGCCGCAGGGGCATTATCCGAACTCCGGCCGAAGTCATAGGTATGGAAGTGCGTCGCCCGGTGCAGACCGGAACCATAATCACACCAGACATTCTTGCGGCACCGGACGCAGTTGAACGCGGAGATCATGTTATTATTACCGCCCAAAGCGGCGCCTTTTCAGTGAGTTCCAGAGGCAAGGCCCTGGCCAATGCCGCTGTGGGTGAACAGGTTCTTGTGGAGAATCTCAGGTCTGCGCGCACCATCAAGGCCAGAGTCGTCGCCCCGGGGCATGTAGAGATTCCCATGATGTGAATTTCACTGGCAATTCTTCGCCGTCCGGCAAGTATTTGCCGCTCCGAAGCCGGCAATTTGTACACAGAAAGTTCAGGTAAAATTTTTTCTAAAGATATTGGCAGCCCTGCCGATAGACAGCCATGAACCCGAGTAAGCTGTGCCGGATCGCGGCACCACAGGCAAGCAGGTATTGATATGTCAGTTGACTTTAATGGTATTGGCCAGGGACCGGTCACGCCTCAGCGCACTACCGCTGACCGGTCCGGGAAAGCCCCCTCAGCCCCCGACACACAGCCCCAAAGCCAGACCAGGGGTGCCAGCGGCGAGAGCGTCAGCCTCAGTAGCCAGGCGAAGAACCTGAAGCAACTGGAGCAGAAGCTGGGCGATTATCCGGAAATGGATGACGACCGCATTGCCGAGATCCGCTCTGCCCTGGAAAACGGCACCTACAAGATCGATGCCGAGAAACTGGCCCAGAAAATGCTTGAAATGGATCAAAGCATTTTCGGGTGAGTAACTCATGGCCAGTATCAATGATCTGAAAGACCTTCTTTCCCAGGATGTTCAACAGCTGGAACAACTGACGAACATTCTGAGGAAGGAAAAATCCTGCCTCTCATCTTCCGACCTGTCTGAACTGCAGGCACTGACAACGGAAAAGAACCAGCTTCTGGACCAGATCCGGGAACGTGCCCGGCAGAAAATCCGGGTTCTGGTTGCCATTGGCTACCAGCCGGACCGGACCAGCCCTTCCCGCTTTATCCAGAGCACAGGCCAGACAGAGCTGTACGAACTCTGGATGCAGGCAGATCAGCAGATGCACGAGTGCAAAACCCTGAACCAGAATAACGGGCGGGTTATCAGCCATCTGCAGAAGCGGCTGTCCCGCCTGACCAGTATATTCCGGGGCGCGGCCGGTCAGCAGAAGCTGTATGGCGCCAAAGGCGAATGCACCACGGTATCCGGCACCAATATTCTCGCCAGCGCCTGATCCAGACTGTTCCGTTACCTCCAGCACCCGGCATTGCCGGGTGTTTTCGTTTGTGCCCGGCACCGGTGCAATCTGGTAAGATTCTGCTGCCTCAGACCACACTCAGACTACAAGAGTACCCTGACCATGAAGCCAGCCTTTAAACCCGCTATCCGACTGTTTTCTGCTGCCCTGTTAAGCCTTGCAGTGATTGCCCCTTCGGCCCAGGCCCAGTCAGCCACCACCGAGGAACCCCGGTTACCGGAAGTACGGGTGGTGACCAATCTTGGCGCCTTTGAATTGCAGCTGCGCCCGGATGTTGCCCCGGAGACCGTGAAGAACTTTCTGGAGTATGTGCGCTCCGGCTTCTACGAAGGCACCATATTCCATCGGGTTATCCCCGGCTTTATGGTTCAGGGCGGCGGCTTCACCGAAAGCCTGAACCGGAAGCAAACCCGTGCCCCCATCCCTCTGGAAGCTAGCCGTACCCTGCCCAACCTTCGCGGCACCATCGCCATGGCCAGAACCATGGCCCCGGATTCCGCCACCTCCCAGTTCTTTATCAATCTGGTGGACAACTATCCCCTCAACGCCGGCGTCCGCGGCCCCGGCTATACGGTATTCGGCAAGGTCACCCAGGGTATGGGCGTGATTGACAGCATCGCCAACATTCGCACCGGTTCAGCTCGGGGAATGCAGGATGTCCCTCTGGACCCCATCATTATTGAAAGCGTTACCATCAAGGAGCCAACCCGCTAGATCATGTCCAGCTCCATACTTCCCCCCCGAATCGAAACTGCCAGCCTGGTCTGGCGGGACGGCGTTCCGGAATCCTCCCGCTTCGGTGACATCTATTTCAGCCGTGACGATGGCCTTGAAGAAACCCGGTATGTGTTCCTGAAACACAACCAGCTCCCCGAGCGTTTTTGTGAGGTTGCTGAAGCCGGCAGCTTTGTCATTGCCGAAACCGGATTCGGTACAGGCCTCAATTTTCTTGCCGCCTGGCAGGCCTGGCGGGAGCATGGGCCATGCCATACCGCCACACTGCATTTCGTTTCGGTGGAACGCTATCCACTTACCCGGGAAGATCTGGAAAAGGCCCTGGCCCTGTGGCCGGAACTGGCTTCCCTGGCCGAACAACTGATTGCCGCCTACCCTCCGCAGGTTCAGGGGGTACACCGGCTGCTGCTGGACGGTGGCAAGGTTCGGCTGACCCTCTATTTCGGGGATGTACTGGATGCCTGGCAGGCACTCGATTTTCAGGCGGATGCCTGGTTTCTGGACGGCTTTGCCCCGTCACTGAACCCGGACATGTGGATGGACCAGGCCATTGAGCAGATCCGCTCTCACAGCAAACCGGGCACAACCCTGGCCACCTTTACCTCGGTAGGACGAATCCGCCGTGCCCTGGCCGATGCCGGTTTTGACATGCAGAAAACCCGGGGCTTCGGGCGCAAGCGGGACATGCTGATTGGCAACCTGCCCCAGGGCGAGGCTGCAACCGGGACAACTCCAGGCACTGTAGCCATTGTCGGGGCCGGTATTGCCGGCTGTCTGCTGGCCCGCAACCTTGCTGATCGGGGCATTACTGTCACCTTGATAGACAGCGCCAGCGATGCCGGCTCAGCCGCCTCAGGCAACCGTCAGGGGGCCATGTATGTGAAGCTGGCGGTGGATTTCAATGATCAGGCAGAACTGGCACTGACGGCGCTGACCTTCAGCCAGCGCTATTACGCACCTTTCAGGGACAGCTACTGGCACCCTACAGGCTTGCTGCAACTGGCCTACAGCCCTCAGGAGCAGGACCGCCAGCGCCGTTTCCTGGAACGCAATGACTATCCCTCGGAACTGCTGTGCGCCGTGAATGCGGCCCGGGCCAGCGAACTGACCGGAATCCCCATCCCGGCCAGTGGTCTCTGGTTTCCAGGCTGCGGCTGGCTCGAGCCTGGCAACCTGTGCAGGGACCTGTGCGATCACCCGCTGATCACCCGGATTTTCGGAGTCACGGTAGCCGGTCTGTCCCGGCAGGAGGGGCAGTGGCAATTGCAGGAAGCTCAAGGCCGTAGCCTGAACGCAGAACGCATCGTTATCTGCGCCGGACACAGGTCTCCGGAACTCATCCCGGTGGGCGACGGCTACCGCCTCAAAACCATTCGCGGACAGGTGACCCACCTGACGGAAACCGCTCTGCACTCGCCCTCAGCGGTGGTCTGCGGTTCCCGCTATCTGAACCCGGCCAGTGCAGGTGAAGCCGTCACCGGAGCCACCTTTGATCTGCGAAGCAGTAATCCCGAACTGACCCCGGAAAGCCAGCAGGAGAACCTGGTGGAACTGGAGCAGATGCTGCCCGGAGTTCTCAGCCCGGATCTGAACCAAGTGCAATCCGGAACCGTATTGCGGGGCCGTGTCGGTTTTCGCTGCACCACCCACGACTATCAGCCGGTGGCCGGACAGCTCCGTGATCCCCAGGGCGAGGAAGTGGCCGGTGCCTATCTGTTTACCGGCCTGGGCAGCAAGGGCATGACCTATGCCCCCCTGTTGGCGGAATATCTGGGGGATCTGCTGTCAGGGCAGCCGGTGAGCCTGCCGTCCAGATTGCGCAAGAGGATAGAAACGGGACGTATTCATCAGCCATAGAAGTTGCTTTTGTAACATAATAGACCTGAAGATTTCCGGCGGTCGGCCGATACACTGCTAACGCCCAAGATCAATCCGGGGAACAGAATCTATGTCTATTTTTGTCAGCGAGCCTGGACGCCCGGTAGGGACCCGGCTACCGGAAGTGCTGCGGGGCAAAAGGGTTGATGATGTAACCAGTCTGACCGAAAGCCAGGCTATCAATACCAGCCGCAGTGACGCCACCGATGCCGAGTTCCAGCAGGCCAACCAGTCTGGCGGTCAGCGGCGAGCCCTGCAGGAATACAGTGCCGCAGGAGCGTCGGAACCAAAGGACCAGCGCCCCTATCTCCCGGTGTCCAGCATCAGTGCGCCGGCGCTCTATGCCCTGCCCGCCTCAGCCACTGTGTCTGAAGCTCTGGATACCATGGACGCCCACGGTGTTCATCATCTTGTGATTACCGCCGAGGACAATGTGGCCGGGCTGGTGGATCTGCGCTGGCTGCTCTCCTGGCTGCACAACCACAAAGCCGACGCCCTGACCCAGAGCCTGTCCCATATCGAGCTGCCCGCCTTCCTTACGGCAACCCCGGAAACCGATGCTCACCTGCTCGCCCGCCTGATGCTGGCCCATCAGCTGAATGCGGCTCTGGTCATCGACAGCAACGGACAACCCGTGGGCATAGTCACCAGTACCGACTACCTCAGGCTCTACGCCAACTCCGGCCGCCAGGGTGACACTGTTTAGTCCATCGGTGTTAACAGGACGCCATTCGGGCTGAGCACCAGAATCAGCTGCTCGGTTCCCCTTTGTACCAGTGCCACGACTTCGTCGTCCCGGTAATTTCCCAGTTTCTGTATGTCCGTATCCGCCACCGGTAACTGATAGCGCCAGGCGGCCTGAAACTCTTCTTCCCCTGCCATATCCGCATCCGGCGATATACGGGCCACAATGCCCCGGGCGAGCCCGTCCGCCAGCGTATCACCGGTAAAATCCCCCTGACTGAACCCGGCAGCCACCAGGTCCCCGTCGAACCCGGTCATTGCCTGCAGGCGCTCCTGGGACAGATCTTCAGAATCGTTCAGGGTAAAGGCCCGGGCAACAGTCCCTATGGCGGAATAGCCCAGCAGGAAACCGGCGGAACTGTTCAGGGGCGTTCGTTCCAGAGCCCTGGTATCGCCGTCTGTGATCCGGTAATTCCCGTCGCTGTTGCCCAGCAACCAGATCAGGTCCTGGCTGAACAGGGCCGCACTCAGGGTTTCATCCCCTTCGGTACCCAGCTGGTAGACTTTCAGATCCCCCTGGGCTCCCGCCGCACCGTAGAAATAGGCATCCACACCACCGGCCGCCGGCTCACCATTGACGCTGTCGGAGCTGAAGCCAAACACCAGCGGCGCCACGGAAGAAGCATCTGCACCAACCACCGAATCCGCACCGGGAGAACCTGCCTGCCGGGTCCAGGCCACCGCTGCCACCTCATCCGCACCATCGGGCAGGGTATCGATTCGCTGAACAAAGCTGTCCACATCTCCGGAAGACTGCTGGCCCGGCCAGGTGCCGTCGGTCTCACCGGCAATCAGCACATAGCCGCTGTCAGGATTGATGCTGACGGAACGCACCAGGTCATTGCCCTGGGTTCCCGAACGCAGGCTCCAGACCCGGACATAGCCGTTGACTGCCGGTTCCGGATCGAAGCGGTACAGGGAGACCAGCAGGTCCCGACCACCGACAGCCGTGGTACCCGCCACTTCGGCGTCCGTGCTGTAGGCCACCGCCAGTTCATAGCGATCAGTGGTGCGGCCATTCACTTTGACGGTGCGCCCGATAGCCGTTACTACCGGTTCCGGCTGAACCAGACTGTCCCCGGGGGCCGATACCTCAATTTCCTGAACCTGGTTGCCTTTCTGGTCATAGATGCGCACCAGCACCTGATCCTGATTCAGGCTGTCGTAACCGGTGACAAAGACCCGCCCGCCATGGGCCACAGACATGTCCGTCGCCACAAAGCCATCTGCGTCATTGACCAGCACCGGGGATGTCAGCTCATTGATACTTACCCTGAGGCTGGTGTTTTCCTGTGGCCGGACATAGCCGGGCCGCCCGGCCTGGTAAGTCTCGTCGACGCCCAGCAGCAGTAGCCTGTCGTCCTCATCCGGGTTGCTGTAACCGGTATCCGGTATGCGGATGCGGAAAGGCACCTCATCGGTATCTGCCGGGAACACCAGTTCGCTGCTCTCGGTCCAGAGGCCGTTTTCAAGACGTTCGATGAAAAAGTCCGTTCCGGCCTGGGCCGTGGCCTCTTCTGCAGCCATCAGCCGGGCCCGGACTTCCCCCTCCCGGGGGCCGCTAACAGTGGCCAGGAATTCTCCGACAGTTCCGGTATTCAGGGTGGTTCGCCCGGCGCCTCCGGTGGTCGTAAGTGTCAGCACCGGTTCGTTATCTTCGATGGCAATATTGACGCGTACTCCGTTATCGCTTTCACCGAGGCCCGCCAGACCGGAGCGTACTTCCGTAAGCACCACCCGGAAAGATTCCGCAATTTCAGGAATACCGTCGTCGGCAATTTCCAGGCGAATGTAACATTCGGTGATACCCGGCTCGAAGGTGACCACCCCCTTGCTGAAGATACCCGCCCCGTCCTGCTGATAGCTGAGGTAGGAGGGAATGCCCAGGGCATCGGAACTGTCACTGCCCAGGGCCACGATATCCTGCCCTATAATCGCGTCGTCACGGTTGAGGCGGCTGAAATCACAGCGCTGGTGGGGAGCGGAAAACCCGGTGTCACACTTTGACGGGTCGTAACTGGAGTCCAGTTCGAAGGCGACGGCTACCGGGCTTACGGAAGGCTGCTCCAGATAAACCGGCAGGTACACCGGGCGGGTGCTGAGCAGTTGGCTGCGGGTGCCCGCAACACTACCGTCTTCGTCATACTGGTTGACGGTCACACTGTGCTGGCCCTGCAGATCGGTTACGTCCTCCGGCAAGGCACAACGGTTGTCCGCTGCATCCGGCAGGGAATCCACCTCCCCCTCGGTGAATTCATCCCCCTCCATGGACAGCACGTTATGCTTGACGGTAATGGTGAAGGGCTGAACGCCCATCATGGTGCCATCGGTGGTGACCAGATGGATGCTGTCGGTTGTGCCGAGATCGGCCCTGCCCCGGGAACCTCCGGTCAGCCCAGGCACGCCACGCATGATCACCCCCTGCCGGGCCTTGTTGCTGGTGTCCTCAAGGGCCAGCCAGGACGGAGCATTGGTGAGGGAGTAATCGAGGATATCCTCCCCCCCGTAGGCACCGAAATTGTAGTAATACTCCACGCCCAGATAGGCGACATTGGGGGGCGTTCCAATAATCGTGGGCTTATCCGGGCTCTTTTCGGTTTTACAGCCAGACAGTGCCAGCAGCAGACACAGGGAAAGGGTTATACGCACAACGGAGGAAACGCCGGGGGCGGAATCGGCACGCATAGAAAATCCGTTTCAGATTGTTGTTATTGTGGGATACCCCGCCGCTGCCGGCGGGGTTTTACATACTGTTACAAGCCAGAGCCCATGGTAGCCAAATTAACGCCGGTACAATCTGCGCAAGTTCTCAGAACCGGCCGGATCAGGCCTCTCCGTTTGCGTGTTGTGCCAGCAGTTCCTGGAGCCCCGCCTCATCCAGTACCGGAATCCCCAGCTGTTCCGCCTTCTGCAGCTTGGAGCCCGCCGCTTCACCGGCCACAACACAGGCGGTCTTTTTGGACACACTGCCCGCCACCTTGGCACCCAGGGCTTCCAGTTTTTCCCTGGCTTCATCCCGGGTCATGGCTGACAGGGCTCCGGTGAGAACCCAGGTCTGGCCCTGCAGGGGCTTTTCCCCGGCCACAATGGTTTCCGTTTGCCACTGCACACCGGCCTGCTTCAGTGCTTCCAGGGTTTCCTGGTTGTGGGGCTGCTCGAAGAAACTGCGTACATGGCCAGCCACAATGGGTCCCACATCGGGGACCTGCTGCAGAGACTCTTCATCAGCGGCGGCTATGGCCTCCAGGGAGCCATAATGGGAGGCCAGCGCCTTGGCTGTGGCCTCTCCCACTTCCCGGATCCCCAGGGCGTACAGGAAGCGCCAGAGCACCGGATTGCGGGCACCGTCAATGGCGGCAATCAGATTGGCAGCGGACTTGTCGCCCATGCGCTCCAGGCCCACAAGATCGGTTTTTCTGAGCCGGTAAAGATCCGCCACCGTCTCCACCAGACCGGTTTCCACCAGTACATCAATCAGCTTGTCCCCCAGACCTTCAATATCCAGGGCCTTGCGGGAGGCATAGTGGCGGATGGCTTCCTTGCGCTGGGCCGGACAGAACAGGCCACCGGAACAGCGGGCAACCGCTTCGCCTTCAATCTGGATGACATCGGAATCGCACACCGGGCATTTTTCCGGCAGTTCAACCGCCCGGGCATCCGCCGGGCGTTTTTCCGGCACCACTTTCACCACCTGGGGAATCACATCCCCGGCCCGGCGGATAAACACCGTATCGCCAATATGGACATCCAGCCTGCGCACCTCATCCATGTTGTGCAGGGTGGCATTACTGACGGTCACCCCCCCGACAAAGACCGGCTTCAGGCGGGCCACCGGAGTGACCGCACCGGTACGCCCTACCTGAAACTCCACGTCCTCGACGGTGGTCAGCTCTTCCTGGGCGGGAAACTTGCAGGCAATGGCCCAGCGCGGCGCCCGGGAAACAAAACCCAGGCGTTTCTGCAGTGCCAGGCTGTTCACCTTGAACACTATGCCGTCTATCTCGTAAGGCAGGGAGTCGCGCTTGTTCATCAGTTCCTGGTAGGCGGCGTAGCACTCGTCTGCGCCCCGGGCGCTGCGCATTTCCGGGTTGATGCGAAAGCCCCAGTCCCGGACCATGAGCAGGCTGTCCCAGTGGTTATCGGGCAGCAGGCTGTCATCTTCCAGGTCCACACTGTAGGCGCACATCTCCAGCGGACGTTTCGCGGTTTCCGTGGACTTCTTCTGGCGCAGGCTGCCTGCAGCAGCGTTGCGGGGATTCACAAAGGTTTTTTCACCCCGGGCGGCCAGGCGCTGGTTCAGCTTCTCAAAACCCGCCTTGGGCATATATACCTCGCCGCGCACTTCTACCAGCGGCGGAATATGCTCGCCCCGCAAGCGCAGTGGCACCGAGGGAATGGTGCGGATATTGGCGGTAATATCTTCGCCGGAATAGCCGTCGCCCCGGGTTGCCGCTGTGGTCAGTACTCCGTTTTCATAGCGCAGGCTGACCGCCAGGCCATCCAGCTTGGGCTCACACACATAATCGATTTCGTCATCGCTACCCAGCCGCTCCCGCACCCGCCGGTCAAAATCCCGCAGTTCCTGCTCGCTGAAGGCATTATCCAGGGACAGCATGGGAATCCGGTGTACCACTTCCTCGAAGCTGGTTTCACCTTTGCTGCCCACCCTGCGGGTCGGGGAATCCTCGGAGGCCAGTTCCGGATAATCCGCTTCCAGCTTCTGCAGTTCCCGGAACAGCCGGTCGAACTCCACATCCGGAATCCTCGGATCGTCGAGCACATAGTAATGGTAGTTGTGATCGTCGATGACCGACCGAAGCTCTTCAACACGCTGAATAATTTCGGGTGTGGCTTTACTCATGCATTCACGCTCTTCACTGGATAAAAAATGCCCGGACAGTCCGGGCATTACTTCTGTTACGGGCTGGCACTCATGGCGCAGGGATCAGTCCCGCTTCGACCTTTGCTTGCGCTCAAATTCCCGGATGCGGGAACGGCAGTGCTCAATGGTTTGCTGGGTCATCACACTGCGGCGCTCGTCTTTCAGGTCACCCCCCAGGTTTTTGACCACGCACTGGGCTGTTTCCAGCATGAAATCGAACGCCTGCATGGCATTGGAGGGCCCGGGCATGCTCATAAAGAAGCTGATCCCCGGAGTAGTCATGGAGGTCATGTCTTCCGGCCGGAATGTACCCGGCTCTACCGCGTTGGCAACACTGAACTGGACCGGGCTGTTGGTGTCCAGGGTTTCATGGCGGTGATAGATATCCATGTCACCAAATTCCAGCCCGCAGGCCTCAAACAGCTTCTTCAGCGCAGTACCCTGAAAGTCCTGGCCGCTCTTGGCCAGCACATTGATAACCACCACTTCCCGGGCTTCCGGGCGATTGGCACCCGCCAGCGGCTGGTCGCCACGGCGCTTCACCCGCTCCCGCCGGGCTGTGTCTTCTTCCACATCGGTGGTGACTGTGGGGGGAACCGGTTCATCCACATCATCAACCACCGGCACCGGATCTTCCGTCGGCCTGTCGTCGGAGGTAGCGCCCCAGCCAGTATCTGCCTCTGCTGCCCCATCGTCATGGGAGGAAAATCCGGAATCCTCCATGTAGTCTCCGGTATCCCCCGAATCGACTGAATCGACGGAATCGGTTTGCGGGCGACTGTCCGCGGCCTTGACATCGGTCACCGGCCGGGTAGGTTTCTGTACCGGCGTGCCCATGCGGGACGACCTTTCCGGTTTTACATATCCGCGCTCTTCCAGAGTGTCCCGGGAAATGGTCCTGGCACCACCGTTGGGCAGCTCCGGATTGAAATCCTCATCCAGCGGGGAACTCTTCAGCTCATCTGCGCCCATGCCGGACGAGATTGCCATGGATTCATTACGGGCACGGCGCATACGCCGGAAGCCATCAATTACAATTCCGATAATAACCAGGGTACCGATGGCAATTAACCATTCCCTAAGTGACATAGTGGTGCTGTCCTGTTTGCGGATCCGAGTGCTACTCTAAGAAAAGCCCGTAATGAATACAACGCACACCCGGGCCAGATGGCATTTTTGTCATCCTTGACGATTTTCTGTTCAGCTATCTGCTCATGCTTCGGCCAGTGCGGCTGCCTCCTCCACATCAACGGAAACCAGACGGGAACAGCCGGGCTCATGCATGGTGACCCCCATCAGCTGGTCTGCCAGCTCCATGGCAATTTTGTTATGGGTAATATAGATGAACTGAACCTGTCGGGACATCTCCTTCACCATATTGGCATAACGCCCCACGTTGGCATCATCCAGAGGTGCGTCTACCTCATCGAGCATACAGAAAGGTGCCGGGTTCAGCTGGAAGATGGAAAATACCAGGGCGATGGCCGTAAGGGCCTTTTCGCCACCGGACAGCAGGTGGATGGTGCTGTTTTTCTTGCCGGGAGGCCGGGCCATAATAGCTACACCGGTTTCCAGCAGATCTTCCCCGGTCAGCTCAAGATAGGCATGACCACCCCCGAATACCTTGGGAAACAGGGCCTGTAGCCCGGAGTTCACCTGATCGAAGGTTTCCTTGAAGCGCTGGCGGGTTTCCCGGTCAATCTTGCGTATGGCGTTGTCCAGGGTTTCCAGGGCTTCCATCAGGTCTTCGTGCTGACTGTCCAGATAGGTTTTACGTTCGCTCTGGACCTGATATTCCTCAATCGCCGCCAGGTTGATGGCGCCCAAGCGCTGAATTCGGTTACCGATACGCTCCAGCTCGGCGACCCAGTCCTTTTCACTGGCCCCTTCCGGCAGCTGCTCCAGAACTTCCTGCAGCTTCACATCCAGTTCCTGGAGCTGCTCAATATGATTCGCGGAGCGGATTTCAAGGGCCTGGGACTCCATTTTCAGGGTTTCCAGTTTTGACCGTACCTCCTGGATCCGCAGTTCGGTACCGCCCCGGCCCTGTTCCTTGTCCCGAACCTGGCGGTCGATCTCTTCCAGGGCGTCCCTGGCTGCCGCCAGTTTCTGCTCTTCGGCAAGGCGCCGGTCCAGCAGCCCTTCCAGCTGCATCTGCAGATCTTCAATGGGTTCCTGGGCGTGTTCCCGGCTTTCCCGGAGCACATCCACCCGCTCTTCCAGGCGTTCTTTCTGCATCCGGGTCCGTTCAATGGTCTGTTTCAGTCCATCCCGCTGACTGTTCAGGGACTGCAGCTGCAGTTGCAGCTGATGGGCATGGTCCCGGTCGTGGCGGGCTTCGCTGCGCAGCCGGTCCAGATTTTCCCTGAGCATGTCCCGGCGCTGCAGGAACTGTTCTTTTTCTTCCTCGCCCTCTTCCGTGGAGGCCAGCGCCATCTGCCATTCTTCCCGGGCGACCTGCAGCTCTTCGTGGCGCTGTTCCATGGTCAGGGTGACATCGGCAAGGTCTTCCCGGATACGTTGCAGCCGTGCGTCGATCTGTTCTGCCCGGGCCCGGATACCACTGACCCGGGAAGACAGGGCACCCAGTTCCCGTTCCGCATCATTCAGGGCCATCTGGGCCTCATCCCGGGCCGCCTCTGCCCGCTCTGACTGTTCCTGAAGGGACTCTAGACGCGCGCATGCCTGTTCCAGAGTGGCTTCGGCTTCTGCCAGCCTGGCGGAGAGTTCGGTAACCATTTTCTGGCGTTCGATCACACCCACCTGCCCGGCATCGGAATCCGGCATCAGTATCCAGTCCGGGGAGATCCACACCCCTTCCGGAGTAATCACACTTTGGCCGGGTTCCAGCTGCTCCCGCATCGCCAGAGCCTCCTGCAGGGTGTCGGCGGTGCGGATACCCCGGAGCAAACCGGTGATGGCACCAATACCGGAAACCCTGGCGGCCAGCCCCTCAGCGGGTGCTTGTGCCGCCGCCCCCGATGCCACAATGGCCAGGCCTTTGGGGGCCGTGTTCATGGTTTCAGTAAAAGCCTCGGCGGCGGGCAGTACCAGGCCCTGACTGAAGCGGCCAATGACCTGCTCCACCGCAAATTCCCAGCCACTGTCGATGTGCAGGCGCTCAGCCACCCTCGGCGCATCCACCAGGGCGTTGCCGGACAGCCATTTCTGCAAGGCGTCGTCCTGGCCACCCAGCTGCTCATCCAGCAGAACCTGCTGGGATTCCAGGGACGCTTTCAGGGTTTGCACCCGCTGGCGTTCATCACTGACCACCCGTTCGCCTTCCTTCAGGGCATCCCGGGCCGACTGCACAGAGTCCTGGATAGAGGCAATGCGTTCTGCCGCCTCTTCCCGCTTCAGTTCCAGGGTTTCCTGCTGTTCCAGAAGATCTTCCAGTTCCGCCCGGTCCAGCTGGCCCTCCAGCAGGGTCTGTTCGTCCTGCAGTTTGCGCTGACGCTGTCCCAGCTGGTCTATGGCATCATCAATGGAACGTATCCGGGACTGCGCCAGTTCGGCTTGACGGCGGGCATCGGAGGAGCGCTGACTGAAGTCTTCCCACTGCTGCTGCCAGTCAGTCATGGCCTGCTCGGCCAGTTCCAGTTTCTCGCCGGATTCCTCGGAGCGGATGGCCAGAGCCTCCTGCTCCGGCTCCAGCATGGCCAGCTCTTCCTCAATACCGGCAAGCTTGTCTTCGTCCTGCTCCAGTTCCCGGGCCAGTTCCCGCTGGCTGGCCATGGCCTGATCCAGCTCTGCGGCCGTCTGCCGGCTACGTTCCCGCTGGTGTTCCAGACTCTGCTCAATGCGGGCAATATCCGCACCGGCTTCGTAGTAGCGGGCCTGGGCCCGGTTGAAGTGTTCGGTCCGCTCCTGATGATTTTCCCGCAGCAGCTCAAGGGAGGTTTCCAGACTTACCCTTTCGGTCAGCAGCTTTTCGAGCTCCAGTTCCGTGTCGCGGATCCGGTTCCGCCAGGTCTGCAGATCGTTATCCAGGGACTGCCAGCGCAGTACGGTGAGTTCCGCTTTTTTCTGACGTTCATCCTGCTTGTAGGTTTTGTACTTCTCCGCTGCCGCTGCCTGGCGTTCCAGGTGCTGCAACTGCCGTCCCAGCTCTTCCCGCAGGTCGGTCAGCCGATCCAGGTTTTCCCGGGTACGGCGGATGCGGTTTTCTGTCTCCTTGCGCCTTTCCTTGTACTTGGAGATGCCGGCCGCTTCCTCGATGTAGATGCGCAGTTCTTCCGGCTTGGCTTCAATCAGGCGGGAAATCATGCCCTGTTCGATAATGGCATAACTGCGAGGCCCCAGGCCGGTGCCCAGGAAAAGATCGGTGATATCCCGGCGCCGGCATTTGGAGCCATTGAGGAAGTATTCGGACTGGCCTTCACGGGACACTCTGCGGCGTACCGAGATCTCGCTGAAACGGGCAAACTCCCCCGGTGCCGAACCATCCCCATTATCAAACACCAGCTCTATGGACGCCTGCCCCACCGGTTTGCGGGCACTGGAACCGTTGAAGATTACATCGGTCATGGATTCGCCGCGCAGGTACTTGGCGGAGCTTTCCCCCATGACCCAGCGTACCGCATCAATGATATTGGACTTGCCGCAACCGTTGGGCCCGACGACTGCAGTCATATTGGAGGGAAAGGGTACGGTGGTCGGGTCCACAAAGGACTTGAAGCCCGCCAGCTTGATGGATTTCAGGCGCATCTCAGAGCTTTTCCTCTGCGAGGATCGTCAGTACCTGCCGCCGCTGGCGCTCACCAAAGGTGCGGATAACCGACTGTACTCCCTCCGGGTCTCCGGCCAGCGCAGCAGTGGCCAGTTCCCGGAAAAAGCCTGCGGTCTGGGCGGGTTCGTCCTGATACTGTTCCAGAACCACAAAGTAGGTACGACTCACCGCCGGGCGGAAGTTTTCAAGGGTCTCTTCCAGAAACGGGTTGTCTACCAGCTTGTAGGCATACTGCATGACCGAGAAGCCCGCTTCTATAACCTCTTCCGCGGCACGACTGCCGCCAGCGCTGAAGCCTTCCACAACCCCCTGCAGTTCCTGGACACGGCCCATGACACCGGACAGTTCCGCCGGAGAATGGCGCTCCAGAACCTTGCGGGCAAGCATGCACAGAAGATCAATATAGATGTCGTACAGACTGTTTACCCTGTCCGGGGTCAGGCTGGATACCACAGCCCCGCGCCTGGGAAAGATCTCAATCAGGTGCCTGCGTTCCAGAATCAGCAGGGCTTCCCGGACAGACCCACGGCTGACCTTGAGTTCCCCGGAAACCTTCAGCTCCTGAATTCGCTCTCCGGGTTTCAGATCCCGGGTAATAATGCGCTGGCCCAGATGCTGGGCAATTTGTTCCGAGAGACTTTCCGGGGCCTGAAATCTCATAGCATTGATCACTCGCTTCCACCGACAGACGGTCAAATTCCAAACGCAGCAGTTTAGCACAGCCTCCGGGCCGCCCCACCACCTGCTCCAATATTCTGACAGCCCTGGCCGGCCCGGGCGGCAGCCATCCGCCGTTTTTTTGACACAATTCCGGATTTCGCCGTCAAAACCGGCCCGGCGCTATGTGTCAGAAGATCTATCTTGTTGTTTAACCGGTCAATATTGGTGTTGGCCTGAATACTGCTAAACCTGCACTGTATCTTTTTACGACAGAGTGAGTCGCAGTGAAAAACATATCGTCAGTACAGCAGTCCGATTCCCAGCCACGCATGCTGGCCGCCCTGCGCCAGGCCCATCAAAACTGGAATGCCACACCGGATGTGCTGACCCGGCTGACCCGCCGTCTTTCCACCACCCTGTCACTGGAGACCCAGCTCGGCATTCTTGCTGAAGAGCTGGGGCAGCTGGTGCCTTTTGAAGCCCTGCATTACCGGCACCAGATTGCCAGACAGGACTTTGTCTTTGCCACCGGCATGGGTGGCCCCCACCGCTGCGAATACCGGCTGGGCCTGGAGGGTGAGGATTTCGGTACCCTGACCCTGTGCCGCCGCCGGAAGTTCTCGGAAGAGGAACTGCAGGGGGTGGAGATGATTATCGGTGCGGTTATCTGTTATCTGCGCAACGCCTGTCAGTTTCTTGCCATTGAGCAGGCCGCTCATACTGATGTACTGACCGGTATCGCCAACAAGCGGGCCATGAATGACGCTCTGCAGCGCAGCAGTTTGCTGACAGACCGCTATGGCGAACAGTATTCCCTGATTCTGTGTGACCTGGACCATTTCAAGGCGGTCAATGACAACCATGGCCATGTGGTGGGCGATCATCTGCTGAAAACAGCTGCCCGGGCGCTGGAGCAGTCCCTGCGCACCTCCGACAGCGTTTACCGGTTCGGAGGCGAGGAATTTGCCATACTGCTGCCCCATACCGATGATAAGAATGCCAGAGACGTTGCCGACAGGGTGCGTACCGCTATTGCCGGCATTCGGGTGGACTGTGGGGATTCAGGGGTATCTGTGACCGCCAGTTGTGGCGTGGCCATGTATCTGGAAGGGGAAACACCCGAGCAGTGGCTTGCCCGGGCGGATGAGGCCCTGTACCGGGCCAAGGCCCAGGGCAGGAACTGCACCCGCCTGTTTGCCACCATCCGCTAAGGATCAGGACTTCGGCTTTCTCGGCTGGGTCCGCTTGTCAGAGCGTTTGGCCGCAGGCTTTGCCGGACCACTGTCGCTGACCTGCCAGCGCCGGGCTCCAGCCTTGCGCTCGGTACCACGCCCGGGGCCTTTACGCCGCATACGTTCCTGGGAGGCTTTCTCGTCCGGAGTTTTCTGGGGAATGGCCAGAGGCTCAAGGCCCACAGTACGGCTCAGAATATCCACATCCTTCTGTTCCAGCTCTTCCCACTTGCCAAGGGTCAGACGGCTGGGCAGGAAAATCGGCCCGTAACGCACACGCTTGAGGCGGCTCACCCTCACCCCCTGGGACTCCCACAGACGCCGGACTTCCCGGTTGCGACCTTCCAGCAGGGTGGCATGGAACCAGCGGTTGATACCACTGCCCCCGGCCGGGGAAATATCCGTGAACTTGGCCATGCCGTCTTCCAGCAGCACACCGTCCAGCAGACGCTTGATCATGGCATCGTCCACCTCACCGAAGATGCGTACCGCATATTCCCGGTCGATCTGGTTGGACGGGTGCATCAGCCGGTTCGCCAGCTCACCGTCGGTGGTAAACAGGATCAGTCCGGAAGTATTGATATCGAGCCGGCCGATGGATATCCAGCGGTGCTCTTTCAGTCTCGGCAGGCGATCAAATACCGTCGGCCGCCCTTCCGGGTCTTTGCGGGTTGTAACCTCACCTTCGGGCTTGTTGTAGATCAGCACCCGGCGCAGGGGTTGTGCAGCAGCCGCAACATCCAGACGACGACCGTCCAGCTCAAAGACATCCTCCGGGGTGGCTTTCTGACCTGGGGCAACAGGCTTGCCATTGACCGTCAGCCGCCCTTCCGTCATCCAGCCTTCAATCTCGCGCCGGGACCCGGCGCCGGAACGGGCCAGAAGTTTCTGGATACGCTCGGGCTCGCTGGGAACGATTTTATTCTCGGGAGCCGCCTTTCGGGTTCCCGGCCTGCCAGTGGTCTTGCGACCGGAATCTCTGGCGTTCTTTTTCGGGCGTTCTGACGCCATGACTCAATCCTTATAACGGTAATCAGACACCCGTGTTGGTGTCAGTGAAGTGTCTTCTCGCTTTCATCGCCAGTTGCCGACGCTTCAAACTCGATTTCTGCCTGCATGTTCTTTTCAATCTCCCGGCCAATCTCTTCCAGATCACGGATTTCGGACAGTGGAGGTAACTGGTCCAGTCCCCTGAGATTGAAATAGTCCAGGAACTGTTTGGTGGTCGCATACATGGCCGGCCGGCCGGGAACATCCCGGTGACCAACGACACGCACCCACTCTCGCTCAAGCAGGGTGCGAACGATATTGCTGCTTACCGCAACACCGCGAATATCTTCTATTTCGCCCCGGGTAATAGGCTGGCGATAGGCAATCAGCGCCAGGGTTTCCAGCAGCGCCCGGGAATAACGGGGAGGCTTCTCCTCGAACAGCCGGGCAACCCAGGGCGCGTATTCTTCACGAACCTGGAGACGAAAGCCACTGGCAACTTTGCGAAGTTCAAATCCGCGACCTTCGCAGGCGCTCTCCAGCAGTGCCATGACATGTTCCATGGTCTTCTTTATCGGCCGTTCATCCTCCGGAAACAGCTCCCGGAGCTGCTCCAGAGTCAGCGGTTTGCCCGCAGCCAGCAAGGCAGCCTCCACTATGGCCTGGATTTTCAGTAACTGCTCTTCATTCATACCAGCCAGCCATTCCCCTGTTGGTGTCCGTTTGCTGCACCCTGCCCTTCAGCCTGCGGCCCGGGCCCGGATATGAATGGGCCCCAGAACCTCCGCCTGGGCCACATCAATCAACTGTTCCTTGACCAGCTCCAGAGTGGCAAGAAAAGTAACCACCACCCCCAGCCGGCCTTCTTCCGGAGTAAACAGGGATTCAAAGGCCACAAAGCGGTCATCCTGCAACTGCGCCAGAATAGCCGACATGCGCTCCCGGGTAGACAGTTTTTCCCGCTCCACATGGTGACTGGTAAACAGATCTGCGCGTTTCAGTACATTCTGCAGGGCCAGCAGCAGTTCCCGCAGGTCCACATCCGGATGGGGCTGACTGGAAGGCAGCTTCGGCAAAGCCGCAGACACCGCAAAATTATCCCGTTCCAGTCGGGGCAACTCGTCGATTTCCTCAGCCGCCTTCTTGAAACGTTCGTACTGCTGCAGGCGCCGGATGAGTTCGGCTCGCGGGTCCGACTCTTCTTCATCCTCGCTTTCCTGGCGCGGCAACAGCATTCTGGATTTGATTTCCGCCAGGGTCGCAGCCATCACCAGATACTCGGCAGCCAGCTCAAAGCGCATGGCTTCTATGGCACCAATATAGTCCATGTACTGGCGGGTGATTTCGCTGACGTCCACATCCAGAATGTTCATGTTCTGGCGTCGGATCAGGTACAGCAGAAGATCCAGAGGTCCTTCAAAAGCTTCCAGAAAAACCGCAAGGGCATCCGGCGGAATATAGAGATCCCGGGGAATGTCCGCCACCGGGCGGCCCGATACCAGGGCAACCGGAGACGGGACCGCCTCAGCCTCAGCCGGGCTGTCCTTTGCCATGTCACCGGTATCGTCGGTCATCATTTCTCCCGGGGCCATTCCGTGCCCGTGTCGGACCTTTCCGCAGGCTTGTGCCTAGCGGTAATTCAGCCCCATTACAGAACGTACTTCGTCCAGAGTATCCCTGGCCGCATCCCGGGCCCGCTCACTGCCTTCCTGCAGGATGGAGCGTACCAGATCCGGGCTGCTCTCATACTCCCGGGCCCGCTCATGGATGGGACGCTGTTCTTCAACGATGGCATCGATCAGAGGTTTCTTGCAGTCCAGACAGCCAATGCCGGCACTCCGGCAGCCGGTCTGTACCCACTCTTTGGTGTCATCATCAGAGTACACCTTGTGCATTTCCCAGACCG
>JBFHSI010000034.1:0-20130 GCA_041591245.1 Marinobacter sp. | reverse complement strand
CCCTGGATGAAGGTCTGATCGATTACGTGGAAGCTGCCGACTACCAGTATGAACTGGGCAATGCGGGCGCCACAGCAGATATCATCGCCAGTACCAGCATCAACATCGGCGGAGAGACTGTGGATGTATCCACTCTGACCCCCGAACTGCTGGCGAACCTGAACGAAATCGGCGGATCAGAGGCCAATGTGGCCACCGGTTACCACGCTGTGGAATTCCTGCTCTGGGGCCAGGATCTGAACGGCTTCGAGGCTGGCAATGGTCAGCGCCCCGCCAGTGACTACATCACCGGTGACGGCTGCACCAATGGCCACTGTGACCGTCGCGCCCAGTATCTGGATGCGGTGACTGATCTGCTGATTTCCGACCTGCAGTGGATGGTGGACCAGTGGGCCGAAGGCAAAAGCGACAACTACCGGGCCCAGCTCACCGGCGGCAGTGCTGATGAAGCCATCCAGAAAATGCTGTTCGGTATGGGCTCCCTGTCCCTGGGTGAACTGGCAGGCGAACGCATGAAGGTGGCTCTGGAAGCCAACTCCTACGAGGACGAGCACGACTGCTTCAGTGACAACACCCACAATTCCCACTACTACGATGGCATGGGCATCCGCAATGTCTACACCGGCAGCTACAGCCGTGTGGATGGCTCTGAGGTGAGCGGCCCGTCCCTGTCCGACCTGGTTCGCCAGTCCAACCCGGAGCTGGATGCCACTCTGAACGCGCAACTGGATGCCTCCATGAAAGCCCTGGGCATCATGAAAGCCAAAGCGGAAGCCAAATCATCCCCCATGCCCTTCGATATGATGATTGCCCCCGGCAACGCTGAAGGGGAAGCGGTGATCAACTCCGCCATCCTGGCACTGGTCGCCCAGACTGGGTCCATTGAGCAGGCAGCCCGGGAGCTGGGCATCGAAGCCCTGTCTCCGGACGATGCCGGTCACGAGTTCTGATCTGCAAACAATATGAATGACTCCGGAGGCTGCCACAGGTATTCTCCGGATTTGCCCCGAAAGGCCATGGAATACCGTCCCCACTCAGCTGCGGGCGGTATCCCATGGCTTGCTCCGTTCCGACCTGTGAGTAACCATGAAAAAGCTTTTCCCTGTCTGTCTTGTCCCCCTGGTCTTGATCTGCAACAGCGGCCAGGTTCTGGCCGAAAACCATGCCGGCTACCCACTCCAGACCACCCCCCTGACCGGTGGTGACGGCACCGTCAGCCAGGCGGATACCAATGCCTATTCCCTGCCCCAGGCCAACCTGTCCATGACCCGCAGACTGGATTTCAGTGTGGGCAACAGTTTCTTCCGCAATCCCTGGGTGGAAGCCCCCGCCAGCACCGACGCCCGGGACGGCCTGGGGCCACTGTTCAACACCAATTCCTGCCAGGGCTGCCACCTCAAGGACGGCCGGGGTCACCCGCCTGCCGAGGGAGAAGCCCCGGTGTCCCTGTTCCTGCGCCTGGCGGTGCCGGCAGACCCGGTGGCGGATGCTGAGCTGTTGCGCAGACATGGCTTTAAACCAGCCCCTGTCTATGGCAGCCAGCTGCAGACCGCAGCCCTGCCCGGCGCCAAACCGGAGGCAGATCTTATAGTGGAGTGGCAGCCAGTAATCCGCACGCTGGCAGACGGCAGTCAGGTTGAACTCCGGAACCCCGTGTACCGGATTGAAAATCCCAATTACGGCCCGCTGCCGGATAATCTGCTCACCTCCCCCAGGGTGGCACCGCCCATGATCGGCATGGGCCTGCTGGAAAACATTCCAGCCTCGGATATTGCCGCCCTGGCGGACCCGGAGGATACCGACGCCGACGGCATTTCCGGCAAGGTGAACCTGGTGTGGAATGTGGCTACTGACAGCCCGGCACCGGGACGCTTTGGCTGGAAAGCCGCCGAACCTGATGTCCATCACCAGAGTATGGGCGCTTTCGCCGGGGACATGGGACTGACCTCCTCCCTGAAACCGGGCACTGACTGCACCCCGGAACAGAAATGCGAGCGCTATGCCGACGGTGGCCAGCCAGAAGTCAGCGACAAGGTGGCCGGTTTTGTCACCTTCTACGCCAAGAGCCTGGCGGTGCCCGCCCGCCGTGATATGGACAAAGCCGAAGTCCGCCTGGGTGCCCGTCTGTTCAACGAAACCGGCTGCGCCGCCTGCCATACTCCCAGTCATACTACCGGTGAAGATCCGGAACGTCCGGACCTGAGTAACCAGACCATCTGGCCCTATACCGACCTGCTGCTACACGATATGGGCCCGGGACTGGCCGATGGCCGTAATGAATTCCTCGCTACCGGCAATGAATGGCGTACCCCGCCCCTGTGGGGCATTGGTCTGACCCATGTGGTCAATACCCGGGCCGGCTTCCTGCACGACGGCCGGGCCCGAACTCTGGAAGAAGCCATCCTCTGGCACGGAGGTGAGGCCCAGAGCGCTGCCGACAGATACAGTTCTCTGCCCCTGGAGCAGCGCCAGGCCCTTATCGACTTCCTGAATTCACTCTGAGGTTCCCATGCTCAATCTGACCCGTTGTTTACCGGCAACCGCACTGACCCTGTGTCTGGCCAGTGGCGTTGCCGCTGCCCCGGCGGACCCCGGCGCCGAAGCCCGTACTCTGTGGCACCAGAGCATCGCCTCCGGTTACCAGCTGCTGGCCCGGCACACCCAGACGCTGACTCAAAGTGCCAGAGCCTATTGCGACGCCCCGTCCGCCAGTGCCCGGGAAACACTGGAGCAGGCCTGGCTTGACGGCTTCCTGGCCTGGCAACAGGTACGCTTTGTGGATTTCGGACCGGTGGAACAGGATAACCGGGCCTGGCAGTTCCAGTTCTGGCCCGACGCCAAAAATCTGGTCGGCCGTAAAGCCGGTTATCTGCTGGGCTCTGACACGCCCCTGGACGGGGAAACCCTGTCCGGCTACGGAGTCGCGGTACAGGGCTTTCCCATGGTGGAATACCTGCTGTTCGATGAAGGCCTGAACAGCAGCGGCAGAGCCCTGCCCGGTACCCGGGCCTGCACATTGCTGACCGGCGTCAGCAGTCATATTGCTGCCACCGCCAGGGATCTGAGTGATGACTGGCAGGCATTCCGCGAGGATTACACCGGCAACGAGCTCTATACCGATACCAGCATCCGCTCCGCCATGAATGCACTGGAAGTTCTGGAAGACCGGAGGCTGGCCGCACCCATGGGACTGAGGGGCAATGGCAGTCGCTCCCCCTACCGGGCAGAAGCCTGGCGCAGCGGCAAGAGCCTTGCCGCGGTGCAAGCCTCCATGACCGGCCTGCAGCAGTATTTCCTGCCCGCCTTTAGCGGACTGATGGAGGCCCGAGGCCAGGCCCCGCTGGCTGCGGACATCAACGCCCAGACCGATGAAGTTCTGGCGCATTTCCCGGCACTGGATATGCCCATGGCGGGCCTGCTGACGGACGACAGTAAATTCCGGGCGCTGCAGGGTCTGTACGTGGATGTGTCGCAACTGGTGGTTCAGGTCAACGACCAGGCCGCCGTGGCTCTGGGCGTGGTCCGGGGTTTCAACTCCAGTGACGGTGACTGAGGAGAGACCATGCCTGACCTGACCCGCAGAAGCCTGCTCCGGGCCAGCCTGGCCGGAGCTGCCGCCAGCCTCACCGGTTGCAGCCTGCTGCCTCCAAGGGCTGGCCAGCACCAGCAGCATTATGCCGGAGCCCTGATGCTGCCCGACGGCAGCTATGGTGTCGGTGTCATCGACTCCAAGGGCCAGCCGCTCTGGCAGAGTCCGGTCGGCGAGCGCTGCCACAGTGGCTGCTGGCGCCCCGGCGCCAGCGAACTGGTATTCTTTGAGCGCCGGCCTGGCTGGTCCTTCTATGTGTTTGACGGGGCCACCGGCAACCGGCTCCAGCACATTGCCGCCGGCAAGGGCGAGCATTTTGTCGGCCACGGTGTCTTTGATCTGGAAGGCCGCCTGCTCTATGCGCCGGCCAGCCGTTACGAGCAGGGAGAAGGTATTGTTGCGGTCTATGACAGCAACAATGGCTATCAGCGGATGGGCACTCTGGAGCTGGGAGGTATCGGCCCCCACCAGCTGACCCTGCACCCTGACGGCAGAACCCTGATTGTGGGGCTGGGGGGCATTCTCACCCACCCGGACTATGACCGCCTCAAGCTCAATCTGGACACCATGGAATCCTCCCTGATGCTGATG
Organism: Marinobacter sp.; assembly: GCA_041591245.1. Classification (GTDB taxonomy): domain Bacteria; phylum Pseudomonadota; class Gammaproteobacteria; order Pseudomonadales; family Oleiphilaceae; genus Marinobacter. The sequence continues at coordinate 15,950 of JBFHSI010000034.1, read as the reverse complement.
GACCGCTTCTCGGGCGAGGTGCTGGCCCGGTTTCAGCCATCCCAGCAGAAACTGAGCTGCCGCCATGTGGACGTGTCCCCTTCCGGGCACATATACGCCGCCTACCAGTATCAGGGCCCCAGACATGAGAGACCGCCACTGGTCGCCCGTTACCGGGATGGGCGCTTTGAGGAAATCGACTTTGGCCAGGAAGTGCTGGAACAGCTGGGGAACTACATCGCCAGTGTGGTGGCCCACCCGGAAAACGGACAGGTTGCCATTGCCTCACCGGTCGGGGGAACCGCTCTGATTTTTGACGGAGAATCGGGAACTGTACTGGAAACACTTCGTCTTACGGACTGTTCCGGTGTTGAAGCGCTTTCGGGGGGAGACTTTCTGGTGTCGTCCGGACAGGGAAAACTGGTCCGGCTGAGTGCACAGAGAAGCAGCACTGAACTTGCCCGCATGCCTTTACACTGGGATCATCACCTGGTGTAGCCGGCACCGGACAAACAAACTGCTCCGGCAGGACGCCCGTTCACACTGCGACGGGGCCTGCCGGCAATCACGCGGATTTACGGAAAGATCACATCCGTCTTACTGGCACACACAGCATTCACACCGATGTTCTCAAGGGCAGAAACTATGGTCGAGGTGCTGTAGATCTGCACGGTATCAAAACGTTTGTGGGTCTGCAGTAACAGGATGCGCCGGTCGTTCAGGTCGAAGACCCCGGACAGCCCCAGCAGATCCAGATCCGCATTGACTCCGCCAGCACTCTCTTCCTGAAGCTCGCCGTTCAGCAGTGTACGCACTCCGATATCACCACCAATCAGATCCAGCTGCAGCAACTGCGGCGTTTCCTCAAAGACCACTCCCACGATGTTGTCTGCCGGATAGGCGAAGCCGGTGGTTGTGGACACGTTAACCCTGATTTCCGAAGGCAGGAGTATGCCCAGCAGGCCGGTATTGGCGATCGTGGCATAGTCTGTCAGCGGCGTACCCACAATACGCTGAGGGTTATCGACGCTACAGGTGAGCGAACCCAGGCCAAGCAGAGAGGTCAGGCAGTCACTGGTATCCACATCCACCGTAGCGACTATATCTGCATCCGAAGTCAGCATGGGAGTGAAGGCCTGGCCGCCGATTCCGCACTCGTACTCGTCGTTATCAATAACGGAGTCACAGGCATCACCCAGTTCATCCCCGTCCGTATCCGCCTGATCCGTATTGGCTACGGAAGGACAGTTATCGCCACCGGCGGAAACCGCCAGAGGAATAAAGGTTACATCCGCCTTGTCGTTTACCGTGTCACCGTCCTGGTCCACATCACAGGCATCCCCGGTATTGTCCCCATCCAGGTCCTCCTGATCCGGGTTGGCCACAGTCGGGCAGTTATCCCCGGTCACCACGCCATCCCCGTCGTCATCGGTAGGATTCAGGGGGTCGTCACTCTCGCAGGCATCACCTTCGCCGTCACCATCGGTGTCAGTCTGGGCTGCATTGGGCTCCAGCGGGCAGTTGTCACCCGGGTCAGTCCCGTCCAGAGGATCTTTTACCGAGAAGGTGTCGTCGCCATTATCCACCTTGTCGTCCACACCATCGCCATCGGTATCCACATCGCACAGGTCACCGGTGCCGTCGCTGTCACGATCAGACTGGGTAGGGTTATTAACCAGCGGACAGTTGTCGGGACCACCAGCTGAGAAGACGCCGGCATTTTCCACCTGGTCGGCAAAGCCATCGCCATCACGGTCGGTATCACAGGCATCCCCGAGCAGGTCCGAATCCAGGTTGGCCTGATCTGTATTGGCCACTGCCGGGCAGTTGTCGTCACCATTAAGAATGGTGTCGTTATCGATATCATCATCTCCGGCGATATCTGTGTCGCAGGCATCGTCAATACCGTCGGCATCCACATCCACGCCGTCGTTCACGGTATCCGGGCAGGAATCCTCGTTGTCGGGAATGCCGTCACCATCGGTATCGATCACCACCGTGCCGCCTCCGCCGCCGGAGCCGGATGAATCCGAGCCGTCATCATCTGAGTTACAACCGCCGAGGAACAACAGCGATACCAGACACACCATCAATTGCCATTTACGGGTATTCGTAATCATGGTACTGGTTCCTCGCTTATTGGGAGATCACGTTGAATTCAACGCGACGGTTACGCTCCCGGCCTTCGGCCGTATCGTTGCTGTACAGGGGATCGGATTCGCCATATCCCACAGCACGCAGCTGCGCGGGAGATACGCCCTGACCAAGCAGATAGGCCCGGACCGCATTGGCCCGCTTCTGGGAAAGCATCCGGTTGTATTCATCGGAACCACGGCTGTCGGTATATCCGGACAGTTCCACCCGCATATCCGGCTGGCCCTTCAGACCTTCAGCAGTGCCATCCAGAATGTCCCGGGCATTGGCGGTCAGGCGGTCAGAATTGGTATCAAAGGTAACCCCCAGAAGCACCAGACTCTGGGCTTCGGTGGTACGGACACAACCCACGGCATCGACCGTCAGCCCAACCAGAGTGTTCGGACACTGGTCAACCCCGTCCACAACCCCGTCGCCGTCAGTATCGGCCGGTGGCGCGATGATTTCTTTCTCGACAATGACGGGCTTGTCCACATACTTGATGGTTTCCACCACCTCTTTGCGGGTCGTGCCCAGAGGCACGGTAACACCGGCAGAAAAGTGAATATCAGACAGACCGTCGTCATAGCTGTCATAGAGATAGCGGGCTTCGGCCCGGAACCTGAGCCCTGAGTCCGAGATCTCCGAAGTCATGAAACCCAGCCCGACGTTGCCGTATCCACCGATCTCGTCTTCCGGATTGTTGGCCACGTCATTACGGGATACACCGATCCCGGCAAGAACAAAGGGGGTGAACTGGTTGTCCCGGTAGAATCGGTAAGCCAGGTCGGCCCCGAGTCCCTGCTGGTAGTAGTCAGTGCGCACCGGGTCCGAAGTCTCGATGACGCCGGAGAAGAAAGTGGGCTCAACCCACAGATTCTCCCCAAGCCGGATACCGTAACTGACACGGAATGCGGAACCGTAATCGTCAGTACGTTCATCATCTGGCTCAATGTATATTCCCAGTACCGACAGGTCGGTATGGTATTCCGGAGATTGGGCCTGGGTCAGCGGCGCAACCGCACACAGACACAAGGCACCGCCCAGCCCCTTCAGAAAATAACTCTTTTCCATAGTTCCAGCCTTTCTTAGCAAAGTTCACTGTCATAAAAAGGGCGAATGCTGTCTGGTCTGGAACTGTCTTGAGCCAACCCCGAAATCCACCCCCATTGTCTTTAAAAGTATAGTTACAAATCTCAAAATTAGCCTTATATATATTTTGTTTTTATATTTTTTAGCATTAACAACTAAATATCTGATACCGGAAAGGCAGGGGAAAGGTCTGGCGATGGAAATACTGTCGGTAAAGAGATAATGATGTGGGGGCTACCGTATAACCCCCAATGGAGAGGAAGAATCAGGCCGGTCGTTTGCCGTCGTTCAGGGCCAGGGCGCCCCGGACAATACGATAGATCACCCAGATCGCGGTTATCAGCAGGATCAGCCAGCCGATAGCCAGCATCATCGTCATGAATCCGATCACCGTCCATAAAAGACCTATCCAGAAGGTGCGGATCTGCCAACGGAAATGGGGTTCAACCCAGGTATTGCGGACGTCATCCTCTTTAACATAGTTGATGGTCACCGCCACCAGCGCGGTGACACCACCGGAGAAAAACGACAACGCCTGAAGAATGTAGACCAGGGTCGCCAGGTTCCGGGCGGGGTCGGAACGGCGGGTGACCGGGTCAGGGTTTGCGGGAATGAATTCCGGTTCGGCCAAAACAGTACCTCCTGTCGGGTGGCTCACCGGAGTCTATCACAGCCCCTGCCTGCAGGAGTCCCCGGGATTACCGGGAGTCCGGCCGGTAGCCCAGGCGGAAGCCGCCCCAGTGCTTGCCATTGACATAAATGGGAACCGACAGGTCGTGCATGATTTCACCTGTGTCCCGGCGATAGGTCTGCAGCAGCATATCCTTGGTATGGCTGCCACAACGGATACCGGTTCGGTCGTTGAACAGACGCTTGCTCCGGCTACGCACCAGATCCACTTCCGGATTGCCGGTACTGTCGTGGGCAAATTCCCGGTTATGGGTGGGCACGTATCCGTCCGGCGCAGTGACAATGGCAAACACCACCGCCTGATGGGAATCTTTCACCGGCTCCTGCAACGCCGGCAGATACTGATCGGTAAACTTGTCGAAGCTGCTGGAGTACTTGACCGGTTGGGTACCGGGGATAGCTTCCCGGCGGCTGTCAAACAGGGCAGATTCGGAGATTCTGCCATCCCGGATGGCCTGCTCAAACAACTGTCCTATATCCCCCGCAGCCTGCTTGGCCCGGTCATAGAAGAACCGGTGGTAGCTGGCGGCACTGCTCAGGGCAAAGGACGCATTCACTGTTTCCGCCAGTTCCATCAGTGTGGTCGCCTGCTCCGCCAGGGACTCAACACTGGCATCGCTTTCTGCAATCTGGTCCCGGACAACCTCAATGGCGGAGAACACCTGCGCAAGATTCTGCTCATTGTTCTGGTCTATTTCCGCAATCCGCGCCACCTGCTGCTGCACCCGGTCGGACTGATCGCGGATCTGGTCCAGGCGCTCGCCAACACTTTCCACAGAGGTCAGCCCCTGTTCCACACTGCCGGCCAGATCTTCAATCCGGGCAACAATCTGGGCGGTATCCGAGCGGATTTCCTCCAGGGTTTCCGCCACCTCTCCGGTGGCCTGGGCGGTACGTCCGGCCAGCTGGCGCACTTCATCGGCCACCACGGCAAAACCCCGGCCCTGTTCACCGGCCCGGGCCGCCTCAATGGCCGCGTTCAGAGCCAGCAGGTTGGTCTGTTCGGCAATGCCCTGAATGGTGGCTGTGACCCCCTGAATCCGGTTGGATTTTTCATTGAGTTCCTGAATCAGTTGGAGGTTCTCTCCGGACTGCTGATGCACCAGCCGTACCCGACTGATGGCATCCACCAGAGCCTGCCGGCCCTCGGCACTGGTGGCGCTGGCCTGATGGGCCATGGTCGCGGCATCCGTTGCCTGCACCGAGGATTCCCGTACCGTTTCCGTGATCTGCCGGGCGTAGTCCGCCATCTGCACGGTTTCCTCCACCTGCCGGTCAAGGCGCAGTTTCAGCTGGTCTGCGGCCCAGGACACCTCGGCGGCGGAAATGGCATTGCCGTCGGCACTGCCGGCCAGGGCCTGAACCAGCATGCGGCCGGTGGCGGCGTCATCAAGCAGTTGCCCGCAGGGCTTCCGTAACGGGTTATCTTCCGCCACAGGGTCACTGTTCAGCTCCCGGAGCCCCCGCTCCAGCGGCTCCAGCACCCGCAGCACAAACCAGGCAGACGCCAGTACCAGCCCCAGCACCAGGCCGCCCAGCACGGATACTGCATCAAGCCCGAGCACTGGCGCCACCAGTACACAGATAACGCAGACAACACCCGCAATCACTATTCCCCATATGGTCGCAGCCCGATCAAGTAATGCCATATTCACCTCTTAGTTATTATTCTTTCCGGGAAACGTCCCCTGCTTCCTGGCCATCGCAGAGAGTAAAACGTCGCTCCGGGATTCTTAACTACTACTTTAGTTTATTTGCCCGTTATATCGGCAAAACCGGGAATTCCTGAAACAAAAAACCGCAAACCTGCCCGGTATTGTTACCAAACCGGGCCGATCCGCAGTTCCTGAATTCACCGCAACCGGTGACAACTTCGGGGAGGGCTATTTCCAGGGGGAGACCACAGGCCGGGTAATTCCCGTGGCAAGGTTGCTGTCCAGTTCACGCCAGACTTCCGTGACCGGTTCAAGCACCGGATCCCGACCTTTGCTGAAACTCTGCTCCTGCACTATCAGCCAGTAGGCCTTGTTCAGGGCTCTTGCCCGCTCCGGGGAAGGCAGCAGCAGCAGACTGATGTCCTGCTCCAGCAGTTTCAGGCGCACGGACTTGGGGGTTCCGTCAGTATGGAAAAAGCTGGCCTGGACTTCCGGATTATTGCGGAACTCGCTGGCCGAGCCGTTCTGCTGCAGATAGTGACCATACTCGGGTTCCCCGTCACTGCGCCGGGGCTCAGCAACGCCCGCAAGGCCTTTCTGGCTCCAGTGGTACCAGCCCTGCTGGAAACTGTCCGCCGGAAACTTCCGGGCCATGGCGAAGGTATCGTCGGTGGTGGCTCCCAACCCGGAATGGCAACCAACACAGAAGGCATGCTCTTCAAAGGTCTGGGGCCGCAGGGCGCCGTCGGCGGATTCGATAAAGCCCTGGTAGTTCCAGCCCTTGCCATTGCTGACACCTTCTTCCGGGTTACCGATGATCTGTTTCAGCCGGTCCGGAAAGTCATGGCGTTCCTTGGCCTCGGCAAAAGCATGTTTTTCCAGGTCGTGGTAGTTCAGCCAGCTGCGTTTGCGGGCATAACGGAGTTCCTTCAGACGCGCCGACAGTCCGATGCTGCCATCCTCACGAATATCGAGATAACGAACTGTGTGGACGAACTCCGTGCCTTCCGGGTACAGGCCCGGGGCTATATGCACCTCGCCCCGCGCCATTGGCTGTCTTGCCGCCCCCACATACTCCATCAACCGGCCCGTAGTCACATCCCAGCGGAACACCACCCGGTTGCTGACGCCCAGAATCCCGTCCTGGTTCAGGTCCACCTGCCAGACCTGCTCATCCACCGGATCGATCGCCACATCCTCGCGCTTGATCAGGGATTCGACGATGGCCAGGTTGAGTTTGTAGGCCTCAGCATCGAAACGGCCCTCCCCGTTCAGACGGAAAATCTCCGGCAGGCGGATCAGCACATCATCGGTGGAGCCGTTGGCCGGGAAAAAGGTTCCCAGAAACGGGTAGTAGGCAAAGGCCCGCCAGCCGCTGTAACCACCGTCGGGAGTCCGGTCAAAGCCCTCGGAATCAAAATCAAAACGGACATCGGGCACAAACCCATCCCACTGACCGTTGCCGTTGTAATCCCAGTCCTCCGGAACTTCCCGGGCCAGGCGGGCCAGCGCAATATCACCCCCGTCAGCGAAATAGTTCCCGGTCCGCACATAACTGTCCACGGTGTCGTCAGCAATGGCCGCCATGTCGGCCCGGCGGTCCCGGAACAGGTTGCTCCAGGGGTTGGTCTGTGCCGGCCCGGGAAAGCTGTAGCTCAACTGCAGATCCACGTCGTTGACCTGGTTGGGCGGACGGGAATTGATGTGGCAGGTATAGCAGGGATTGTGTACCCCTCCGGAATCATCCTCGGTCCGGGTATAACACTGGGCCGGAATATAGGCGGTCGGATTTGCCAGCTGATTGCTCAGCAGGGAACTGTCGTCCTGAGCACTGCCGGAATCCGGACCGGCGCTGTTACATCCACTCAGAATCAGTACAAAAATCGGAAAAAAATGTTTCGCATTCATAGTTGCTCACCACTACCGCAGATGCCCGGGGCTCCCCGCAGTGCAGCCTGGATATGGAAAAGGAGAAAGGAGGCCGGGGCCTCCTTCTGTTGGCTGCCGGACGTCCCTGTCCACAGCCAGCAAACACCATCAGGTCTTCCCTGACAGGCCATCAGTTCATGGGAATCGGCCCCACATAACCGGTATAGGCCCGGTTGTCCTCGGAACCTACCGGCAGTTTGTCCTGGTCAGACTCGCCATAGGGGTGCTGGGCAACGGTCATCAGATAGCCCCAGCCGTTGATGTCCGGGAACCAGTACAGGGATGTGGTTTCGGCACCGTAAGGTGTGGTCAGGATCCGGGTCAGTTCACCGGACTCCATGTCATAGGCCCAGACCGCGTCGTTCTGGTGGCCGGAGCCTGTGTCTTCACCAATCAGCAGGGTGCCGAAACCGTCCAGGAAGGTGACATTGTCAGGATTGGCAAGGCCGTCGATATGACACTTGTTGCTGTCAGCAAATTCCGCCGTGTTGGCCACGATCTCGTTGCCTTCACCGGCACCCATGCCATCGACAGCCGGAATGCCTGCAACCAGGCCAGTCATGTTCCGGGCTACCCATTCAGAGCCGATTTCTGCATCCTCGGCCAGTTCCAGTTCATAAACCCCACCACAGGCGTTGAAGCCGTCCAGGGCGATGTGGTTCGGGCCACCCAGGTCGTAGCTGTTGCTGGCGCTGCCGGACTTGGCGAAGTCCTCCATGCCACGGGCCACTTCGGACATGCCTACATAGAGTTTCTTGTTGGCCATATCCAGGGCAATACCCTCTTCCTTGCGGAACTCGGTAGTGGCACCCATCATCGCCGCATAACGGCGGGTTTCCATCCGTGAGGCAGCTTTCTCCATACCCGGCTTGAGCTTCAGACACTCCTTGCCGGTAGCGGTATTGATGCCGGTAAAGCCATCGGCACAGTTGCCTTCAGCATCCATATCTGCAGTTTCGAAGATGTCGGAGAAGCCGGTGCCGTTATCCAGATAGGTTTTGATATCCGCATCTGAGGCATGTCCCAGGCTGATCCACTCCAGATCCGCAGCACCCATACCCTTGGCACTGGTCTGGTTCCATTTGGTGGCATACAGGGTACCGGCACTCAGGTCACCGGCGTTGTCGGCAACAAACATATAGAAGCCCACATTGGTGCCGTCATCGGTGATATCAGCGGTCTTGCTGTCCGGCATGACCTTCGCCAGCTCAATGGCCAGGCGTCCCATGGCGTAGTGCTTGGTGGCGGTGCTGGAAGCCTCACCGTCTTCATCCAGGGTCACTTCCACTTCGATATTCCAGCCATAGTCGTAGACATTGGCGTTTTCAATGCCGCCCTTGTAGGTGACCATGGCATCGTCGTAACTGCGGTTACCGGACAGTCCGGTAACCGGATCCACATTCCGGGCATTGGGCTCATATTCTTCCGAAGCCAGATGGGTATTCCAGGGGGTGACGGAACCGGCACAGTGAACCCAGCCACCGTCGACACCGTCCAGCGCCACGTTTTGCAGATCAATGGCCGACAGTTCGCCGGTGGTCTCGTTCTGGGCCAGCTCGATCAGGTACATGGCACCCGGAGCATCCTCGAACTGGGAGACCGAGAACAGGCGCTCGCCAATGGGCAACAGGGAGGTGAATTCGTTGGCATTGGATACCCGGGGGGAGCCGTCACCGCTGGTCGCCACCGAACCATCAGCATTGTAGAGCAGGCCGAAGGTTTCATTGCCGATACTGTCACCGGAGCGCAGCAGGGTCTTGTAGCCCAGTCCTATGCGTTCACCGTTGATCTCCGCGGAGCTGGAGGTGCGTACCTGGCGCTTTTCGAAGTCGCTGGAAGGTGCATTCAGCGCCTCAAACGACAGGCCTGAGGTGGCTGTGGAGCCCTCGGAGCTGTCCGAGGAGCTGCTGGAATCACCGCCGCAGCCGGCCAGTGCCAGGGTTGTTGAAACCGCTGCCAGCGCAATCGCGCGACCAAGCAGGTTTTTCCGGGTCGTAATCATGTTCAGGTCTCTCCAGTTTATGTATCCGTACAGTGCCCCGCCGCCCCTTTTTTTATGGACGCCGGATTGGCTATGACCCGGACGAAACTAGTCCCCGAAAATGTACCTGTCGTGACCGTCATGTGAACTTAAAGGGTCAACCCTGTGACAGCAGCCCGTCATATAACTGCAATCAAAACGACATAGGGTCATAGGCCTCATTGAAGCGCCGGAGCTATAACAGGGGATGGAACGCAAATTACAGGCATCGGGGATATCCATCGCAACCGATCTTCTTCTGATCCTGCTCAAGTCCGGCCTGGCCTGGATATCAGCAAGCGTGGCTCTGACCGCCGATGCCCTGCACTCTGTCTCCGACCTGCTGGTGTCGGTAACGGTCTTTTCCGGTATCTGGCTGCGGGGACGCCTGTTCGGCAACGCTGGCGGAGGCCTCTGGATTGAGACAGGTATTGCCCTGGTTGTGGCCCTGCTGATTCTTGCCATTCCTTTCGAACTGCTGCAAAACATCAACAACCGGGTCCACCAGCCCACCCGCTATCACGGCATCGCCATTGCCGGCATTCTGGTGGTGATCGCCCTGATCTATTTTGTTTCCCGGTTCAAGATTCATGTGGGGCGGGAAACAGGTTCGCCCGCGCTGGAAGCCGATGGCTACCACAGCCGGGTAGACATGCTCACCTCCGTCGCCGTTCTGGCGGCACTGACCGGCGACATGGTGGGACTGGAACTGGAACAGCTGGTTACCCTGCTGATTGCCGTCATGATCGGTCTCACTGGTCTGGAGCTGGCCATTTCCGCCTTTGTGGCCGTGGCCAGGGGCCAGGATATTGAAGAATTCTCGGTAGCCAGTGCCATCACCCGGGTGTTCGGCCGGCACGCACAATGGTCGCCCACGGCACTGTGGCTGAAATACCGGACAACCCTGGCCGGGGCCGGCATTGTGACTGTTTGCCTGTTGCTGCTGGCCGTCAGTATCCGTTTTGTGGGCATAGGCCAGAGCGGCCATGTATACCGCCTGGGGGCGCGGCAACCGACGGTTCTGGAAACCGGCTGGCACCTGCGCTGGCCCTACCCGATCGAAATCCTGCGCCTGGAAGACAGCGGCGCCATTCTGGACATTCCCTTCAATACCGACAGAGACACCGGTCGCCCGGTGCTTACCGCAGACAATGCCCTGGTGGATCTGGGGGTACGCCTGCATGTGACTCCGGACCAGCGGACGCCAGTGTCGCAACAGCTCGTCAACCTGCACCAGATTCTGCAGGAATCCCTGGCCAGTGCTGTCCGCGCCACCTGTGCCGGAATGTCCCTGGAACAGGTGTTGTCCGCCGACCGCCAGAGCCTCGCCCGGAAAATCAGTGATCATCTCAGCCACAGTCTGGAGCGGAACCGGATACCGGTCACCGTTCGCGGCCTGCATATCATCCGGGCATTACCTCCGGAGCCGGTGATACACGCCTTCCGGGACCTGCTGTCCGCCGATCAGGAACGGCAGGAGCGCCTGCACCAGGCCCTGCTCTACCGCAATGAAAAGATTCCGGCAGCAAGGGCCGAAGCCCGAAAGCGTTATCTGGAAGCGGAAGCGGAAAGCTCAACCCGGATTCTGCGCACCCGGGGCATGGTGAATTTCCTGTCCCCCCAGATGGCTGCCTACCAGCAGGCCCCGGACATCACCGAAACCCGGTTGCGGCTGGAAAACTCCGAACAGATCCTAAGCACCAGAAAGCTGGTGATCGCCGACAAGGAAGTCAATCGGGGCGACTACCGGCGTTACTGGTTTACGCCAGACCCCAGGAAACAACCATGACCCGCCGACTTGTCATTGCCATTGCCGTCGCCCTGGCCCTCTATGCCGGCGTCACCAGCCTGGTCATTATCCAGGAAGAGGAAGTGGCCCTGCTCACCGAGCTGGGGCGCCCGGAGAAAACTCTGGATCAGGCCGGACTGGCCTTCAAGTGGCCGGACCCTATCCAGAGCGTGATAAAACTGGATCGCCGGCTGCAAAGCCTGAGCACCAAGGCCACCGAGTATCTGACCGCCGACAAGGAAAACATTTTCGCCGGGGCCTTCGTACTCTGGCGCATCAGGGCTCCTCTGGTTTTCGTGGAGTCGGTGCGGGATTCCACCAAGGCCGAACTGCGCATTGATGATCTGGTGCAGTCCACCCTGGGCAGTGAGCTGAGCCGCCAGCCCCTGGGTGCATTGCTCAACGACCGGGATGGTTCCCGGATCTCGGAAAGCATGGATCGGGTTCTGGCCAGTGTGCGCCCCCAGGCGCTCCGGGATTTTGGTATAGAAATCGTGGATGTTCAGCTGAACCAGCTGTCATTCCCGGACCAGAACCTGCGCTCCGCCTACAACCGGATGCGCGCCGAACGGGAACAGCTGGCCAAACGTTACCGGGCCGAAGGGGAGGAAGAGGCAGCCAAAATCATCGCCCAGACCGACAAGGAAGTACGGGAACTGCTGGCGACCACCTACCGTGACACCGAGGCCCTGCGCGGCCAGGCCCAGGCTGAGGCCATGGCCATCTATGCCCGAGCCTATGAACAGGCTCCGGAGTTTTTCGAACTGACCCGGACCCTGGAAACCTACCAGAAAATTCTGGGCCCGGAAGCCACCCTGATTCTGTCCAAGGATACGCCCCTGTTCCGCTATCTGGACGGTGTTCCGGAGCGGAAACAATGAACCCGTCGGGCCTGCACCAGGATCTCAGGCACACCTTCCGGTACGGCAGAATGGTCGGCACCCTGCTGGTGCTCGCGGCACTGGCGCTGTATCTGCTCAGTGGTTTCTATGCGGTACAGGCGGATCAGCGCGCTATCCTCAAACGTTTCGGCGCCCTGGTGGAGGACAATATTCAGCCGGGTATCCACTACCGCCTGCCCTGGCCTTTCGAAATCACTGAACTGGTGGAAGCAACCCGGATCAAAACCATCCGCATGCACTTCGGCAATGGCGAGGCTGCATCCGGTCCCTATCTGATCACCGGGGACACCAACCTGGTCAGTGCCGACATCTCGGTGGATTACCGGATCGCCAATGCCGCAGCCTTCCGTTTCCACACTACCGATCCGGAAGCCCTGCTGAAAATGGAACTGGCGGCCGTTGCCGTCAAGGCTCTGGCCAGCCGTACGGTGGACTCAGTCCTGACCGAGGGCCGACAGGCATTGCAGAACCGGATTCAGGTTGACCTGCAAGCGGTGATGACCCGCCTGGACCTTGGATTGCACATCAGCTCCCTGCGCATCGACAGTATCCAGCCGCCCCGGGAATCCGGAGTGGCCCTGGCGTTCAAGGATGTGGCATCGGCCCGGGAAGACAAGTTCAAGCTGATTCAGGAAGCCGAGGGGGAACGGGGGCACCTGCTGGCCCAAGCCCGCTCCAGAGCCAATGCACAGGTGCAGGATTCACAGGCCTTCGCCAGCGAAGTGGTCGCAGCTGCCCGGGGGGAAAGTGAACGGTTTGTTTCCAGGCTGGGCCAGTACAGGAAGGCACCGGAGCTGGTTACCCGGCGGATTTATCAGGAATCGGTGGGGGAAATAATGGGCGCAAGCCGGCTGGTACTGATCGACCCGGAGGCCGAGAACTGAAACAGCAGCCCGGGCCAGAACCCGGAACTGCCGGCCCTGGCCCGGGAGCTGATTGCAAGACCGGTTACTTGGTCATGTCCTCGTAACCTTCTTTCATGCTGTTGCCGGCAGCTTCTGCAGCTTCGTCGGCTTTTTCAGCAGCGGCCTTGGCAGCATCGCTCATCTCGTCAGCCGCATCCTGGGCCGCATCTTTTGCATCTTTCCAGGTATTGCTGGCCTGTTCGGATGCTTCGTCATAGGTTTTCTCGACGGCATCACCGGCCTCATCCATCATTTCGGACGCTGAGTCACCGGCGTCTTCCATCATCTTGCCAGCGGAATCACCAGCGTCTTCCATCATTTTTCCAGCATTTTCCGCAGCCTTCTCAACATCAACCCCGTCCTTGTCTTCAGAACTGCAGGCTGCCAGCCCCAGGGTAAGAGCAGCTGCCAGAATACTCAGAGTCACTTTGTTCATAACCATATCCTTATATTGGTTAGTATCTACAACGGTGCACAGGTTACGGGCATGGTCTGTTACATGCAATTACATAGCTGTTAGCTGCAGCTAATATTGCTGGCCTGTGACAGTTATCCCATCAACAGTAAGAAGATGGTCAAGCCCGATCAGCTGACCACGTCCTAGCAGCACAAAATCCTGCCCGGCCCGGCTCAGAAGATCTTTTATGGTGTCGTGGACAAGACATACCTGCCCGGCACTGTCCCGGTAGACCACCTCGGCAAGGCGGTCAGTCATGACATAGTCCCGGAGCATGTCCTGAACGGAAGCATGGGTATTTGCCAGCGAGGCTTTCGGAGAGGTCATGGAGCGGGTATCCCTGTTAACGGATTCACGCTCCAGAGTCTGGTTCATAAACCCCCGGCGCGCCAATTCCCGAACCCTTCCGGGCCCGGAGGCGCACCGGGACAGGTGCCGTTACTTGCCCCTGAAGACCGCTTCCCGGCGTTCCAGGAATGACTGTACGCCTTCCTTGACGTCCTCACTGGCCATCACTGGCTGCAGGTCCTGGAACACCCGGCGCTTGGCTTCGGCTTCCCCGGCACTGACAGCAATTTTTGCGGATTTCAGCACCCCCTGAACCCCCAGAGGCGCGGCTTTGGCGATCCGGGTGGCAATATCCAGAGCCACATCAAACTGCTGTCCCGGCTCCACCAGTTCCTGAATCAGGCCCCACTGCAAGGCCTGTTCTGCGGTCCATTCGTCCCCGGTCAGCAGATAGCGCTGGGCATTGGCCCAGCCGATTTCCCGGGGTAAACGGATGGTCGCCCCGCCACAGGGGAAGATGCCACGTTTGACTTCCAGCTGGGCAAAACGAGTGCCTTTTGCCGCTACCCGGATATCTGCGTTGAGCATCATTTCCACGCCACAGGTGAAGCAGATGCCCTGAACCGCAAAGACCACCGGCTTGGTCAGACCATCACCGGTCATATGAAACGGATCCAGCTCCCCTTCCTCCGGCGCCAGTCCGGCCCCCCGGGCAAAGACTTCGGTCCAGTCGTCCAGCTGCAGGCCGCTGGTGAAATGCGGGCCTTCGGCATAGACCAGGGCCACCCGCAGCTCGGGATCATGCTGCAACTGGTAGTAGGCTGAGGCAATGCCGTGGTACATGCTGCGGTCCATGGCGTTCATTTTCTCCGGCCGGTTCAGGCCGATCAGCAGGATATGATCTTTTTTCTCAACCTTTACAAAGCTCATCAGAACCACTCCGGTTTCATGTTAAAGCAGGTGTCATCCTGATTTCTCAGCAGCACCAGATCCTGAGCAACGGTCGGCAGTTCCCAGTGGAAGAAGTAACGGGCGGCCTGCAGCTTGCCCTGATAGAAATTGCGTTCCCCGGCATCGGTCACCGAAGCCAGGGCTCTGGCGGCGGCATTGGCCTGACGCAACCACATCCAGGCGACGATAATATTGCCGAACAGGTGCAGGTAGCAGGAGGCATTGGCCAGTACCTTATCGGGGTTGTCACTGGCCAGGGACCGGCCCAGACTCTGGGTGACCTTGACCGCCTGCTGCAGGGTTTCACTGAGGGACAGGGCCCATTGCTGACAGGCATCGCTGGTGGCAGCCTCCAGATCCACCTGCATCTGCTGCATCAGCAGCTGCAGGCCATGGCTCTGGTCCTGCCAGATTTTGCGGCCCAGCAGATCCAGGGCCTGAATGCCGTTGGTACCCTCGTGAATGGGATTGAGACGGTTGTCCCGCCAGCACTGCTCTACCGGGTATTCCCGGGTATAACCGGCGCCACCGTAGATCTGGATCGCCAGGTCATTGGCTTTGGGCCCGTACTCCGACGGCCAGGCCTTGATCACCGGTGTCAGCAGGTCCAGCAGTTTGCCCGCTTCCAGGCGCTGCTGTGGGTCCGGGTGGCTGTTCTGGTCGTCCATCAACCGGGCCCCATAGAGACACAGGGCCAGCCCGCCTTCACAGTAGGACTTCTGGGCCAGCAGCATGCGCCGGACATCCGCATGTTCAATAATGGGCACCTGGGGCGCTTCCGGATTCTTCTCGGAAGGCTTGCGACCCTGCAACCGGTCCCGGGCATAGTCCAGACTGTGCAGGTAACCCCGGTATCCGATCACCGCCGCACCAAAGCCCACACCGATGCGGGCCTCGTTCATCATCTGGAACATGTATTTCAAGCCCTGATGGGGCTCACCCACCAGATAGCCATGGCAGGGGGCGTCATCCCCGAAGCTCAAGGCGGTGGAGGTGGTGCCCCGGTAGCCCAGCTTGTGAATCAGGCCGGCCAGGCTGACACCGTTGCGTGGCCCCGGGTTGCCGTCTGCATCCACCCGGAATTTGGGCACGATGAACAGGGATATGCCTTTGACTCCGGCGGGAGCCCCCTTGATCTTCGCCAGTACCATATGAACGAT